>NZ_JARESV010000005.1:0-301940 GCF_046026985.1 Paraburkholderia sp. RL18-101-BIB-B | reverse complement strand
GTGGATAAATCCATCCTTGTCGTTCCTGCCGAACCAGCTTTGTGAACGAAGCTTGCGCATGTCCTGTCTCCCGGAAACCTTCGTGATGAGGTGATGCCGTATCTATTAGAATCGTCCTGGCGCGAGTTGTGCTCGTATTCTGAGCTTAATTGGCCGTGGCTTAATGGTAATCAATGAAAGGGCATTGCGCCTATAAGCATGCAGGTGCCTTCAAGATTCGCAACTTAGAGTCTCATCTCACGGATCGTCGAAATGCCGTCATACGTGATAGCAAAAGGCACGGTAGACACCGCACCTTTCGACGTGTCGGCCAAAAATTGACGATAATGTTCCCAAGGAACGATTACAGGTCGTGCTCCGTCGTCGGAGACGCCGCCGAATCTAAAAAAAAACATGAGACGACTGCTCCTCGCTGCGTTGGCAGCCACTTCTTTCGTGACCTGCGTTCATGCGCAAAGCAACGCGTCCGGCCCGCTCGTCACGCCCTCGGGCAACCTGCAATTCGTGCGTGTCGACCACGATTTCGTCGGGATGCTCGACAAGGAAGTTTTCGATCGCTTCGGCGCAAACACGCTCAGTCATTTCGATGACGTCGGCAGCGCAGATGACACCGTCACGCGCATGCTCGTGCAAACTGAGTCCGGCCCAGTGCTGTACGACTTCCGCCACCATCCGCCGCTTGTGCAACGCTCGGGTAAGCGCATGACGGTCAAGCGCGTGTTCTGGCAAGGCGATGAAGTCGTGATGCAAAGCTCGCAAGGCTGGTTCCGATTCCAACGCGGCGTGCTGACGAAGCTGCAGTCGTCTACGACGACGTATCATTGAATCCGCGCTCGTCGGTGATGACATACATCGCTTCACGATGTCAGGCACGTCTCGATCTCGACACGGCGGAGTCTGGAAAAGCTCATGTCATTACTCCGTCGTTGCAGGTTTTTCCACACTGCATCGACATAGGAAATGCACGGCAAACATCAAAATCACGCACACCTGGCGTTTCGGATGCCGCAGTCGATGCACGCCCAGCGGCCGGCGCCACTCTGCGGTATAAATGCCGTCTCGCCCCATTCGCAAAGCCCCTAAACCTCCATGCCCCACTACTTCTACGACCCCGCCACCGGTCATGGCCTCCCGCACGATCCGTTCAAAGCCATCGTCGCCCCGCGTCTGATCGGCTGGATTTCCTCGCGCGACGCCGAAGGCACATTGAACCTCGCGCCCTATAGTTTCTTCGGCGCGTTCGCTACCTTTCCGGCGATCATCGGCTTCTCCAGCGAAGGCCGCAAAGACAGCGTCGCCAACATCGAAGCCACCGGCGAATTCGTCTGGAACCTCGCCACCAAGCCACTCGCTGAGCAGATGAACCGCTCGTCAGCGCCAGTCGCGCCGCACGTCGACGAATTTGAACTCGCGGGCCTCACGCCGGCACCGGGCCGCAACGTGGCCGTGCCGCACGTCGCCGAATCGCCGGCGGCGCTCGAATGCAAGCTGCTGCAAGTGGTGCGTCTGCATACGCTCGACGGCAAGCCGATGGACAACTATCTATCGCTCGGGCAGGTGGTCGGCGTGCATATCAACGAGGCGTATCTGAAAGATGGCCTGTTCGACACCCACGCAGCGCAGCCGATCATGCGCGCCGGCTACCGCGCCGACTACGCGGAAATCGGCGACATGTTCCAGATGTTCCGCCCGACCGCATAACGTCACCGCGCTTGAGAACACGTCGCGCCGCGTAAGGCGACGCGACGTCCACGGCATTGCCTCGGAATCGCGCAAAAGCAAAAAAACAGAGTCCGCGCACTGGCCCGCTTGATGCTTGCAACCGACGCTCCACTGCGTCGTTTTCAATGCCGGCTCACTCGCGAGGAGCGCGATCATGTCCACCGAATTCGCCACGCAATTCAGTCATGTCCGTCCGCAAGACACGTCCTATGAGGATCAGGGCTTGCGCGACTTTTTTCTCTACCGCGATTTAGGCATCGCGCAGGCGACCGGCGACAAGGTGCTCGCGCAACTCGTCAAGGCGAATCACGCACCAGAGCAAGGCACTGGCTGGCACCGTCATGAGGCCGATTTCCACATTGTGATCATGTTGAAGGGCTGGGCGCGCTTCATGTATGGCGACAAGGAGACGCTCGTTGCCGCCGGCGATTGCGTGCATCAGGCGCCGGGCATCGTCCACTATCTGTTCGACTACTCGGAGGATATGGAGTACATCGAAATCGTCTCGCCGGCCGATTTCAAATCCATCGAAGTCGAAGGGCCGTGCGAGGTGCCCGCAGTGACGCCTTGGAAGAGCGTCGCGGCGTAGCGAAGCCAACAGCGGCCGCCTGTTTGCTGGTGTAGCGCGAGGACTACGCAATCAAGCAAGCCGCCGCCAACAACAACTCATTGCGTCGCTGGCGGCCGCCTGCGCGAAGCACGCGGCGCCTGCGGCTTGATGGCAGCCGTTGAACCCGTACTCGACGTGGCGCTCGATCCATTCGACCCGACCGACGTCGCCGCATCCCCATTCACATCGACCACCGCCGTCGCCGCCGCGGGAGTGACTTCTGCAGCCGCCGCAGCAGGCACCGGCTGGATCGTGCGCGCGCGCGAACTCACCAGCACCGCACGCGGTTCGTTGTCGTAGATCACGGCGCGCACGCGCGGGTAAATGTGCCGCTCCCAGCGGTGTCCATTGAACACGCCGTAATGTCCCACGCCGGTCTGCACGTGATGGGTTTTCAAATATGGCCGCAACTTGTCGCACATGTCCTGCGCGGCGAGCGTCTGCCCGACGGCGCAGATATCGTCCTTCTCGCCTTCCACGGTGAGCAACGCCGTGCGGCGAATCTTCGACGGTTCGACGAGACGCCCTCGCACTCCGAGCGCATGCAACGGCAGTGCATGCCGCTGAAACACCGTATCGACGGTTTCCAGATAGAAATCGGCGGTCAGGTCCATCGTCGCGAAGTATTCTTCATAGAAGGTGTGAATCGTGTCGGCCTTCGCCGGATCGCCTTTGGCGCGTTCGTAATGCATCGTCTCGAACGAGTCGAGATGCCGGTTGAGATTCATCGCCATGAACGCGGTCAATTGCACGAAGCCCGGATACACGCGTCGATGCGCGCCCGCAAAACCGAACGGCACCGCGCTGATCAGATTCTGCTCGAACCACTCGATCGGTTTGCTTTTGGCGAGTTCGTTGACGCGAGTCGGGTTGATGCGGGTATCGAGCGGACCGGCCATCAGCGTCATGCTCGCCGGTTGCGCGGGATGATCGTCGGCGGCCATGAGCGCGACCGCGGCCAGCGCGGCGACGGTCGGCTGGCACACGGCGAGCAGATGCGCGCCGGGTCCGATCGTTTCGGTGAAGTCGATCACATGCTGCACGAATTCGTCGAAGCCGAAGCGGCCCTGGCTCAACGGTACGTCGCGCGGGTTGTGCCAGTCGGTGATGTAGACGTCGTGTTCGGCAAGCATGGTGCGCACGGTGCCGCGCAGCAGGGTGGCGAAGTGGCCGGACATCGGCGCGATCACCAGCACCCGGGGCTGTGGCGCCGACGGCTGGGTCTCCTTACGGAAATGCAACAGCGAACAGAACGGCGTGTGCGCGGCGACTTCCTCGACGACCGGCACGGATTTCCCTTCCGATATCACGCTGTCGATCTCGAACGGCGGCCGCACGGGCGTGAGTCCGGCCAGCGTCAACAGCTCGCAGGCCGCACGGATCGAGCGTCCGTGCGACGTCTCGCCGAACGCAGGCCACGCGTCGAGCGAATGATTCACCAGCGAAGCGCCGTGCCGCATCGGCAGCATGATGTCGGCGAAAGCCTGGTATGTAGGATATGCGAACAGGTTCATAACCTTCGCACGAATGCTGAAAAGGAAGGAACCCAAATAAAGGCAAGTCATGTGCCATGCATGCATACGCACGGGTGCAGCCGTGCCCCTACGTTGGCATAGCATTTGCGCGAGTCGGGGCAACGGGCCGAATTTGCCGCGCTTTGGTGCGCGCGCGCACGGCAACGTGCACGCATGGCGCCAGGCGTCGACCGAACGCCTCATCTGGAGGAGAATCGTATGGCGAATACCACGCTCACCATCAGCAGCAAGAATTATTCGTCATGGTCGTTGCGCGGCTGGCTGCTGGCCAAGTTCAGCGGCTTGCCTTTCGAAGAGATCGTGATGCCGATCGACGACCCTGCGGCGCGCGCTGAACTTCTGCTGCTGTCGCCGTCCATCCTGGTGCCATGCCTCGTTCATGACGGCATCAAGGTCTGGGACACGCTGGCGATTGCGGAATATCTGAACGAACTGAAGCCGGACGCGAAGCTGTTGCCCGACGATATTCGCGCCCGCGCGCATTGCCGCTCGATCTGCGGCGAGATGCACTCGGGTTTCGGTTCGCTGCGCTCGGCTCTGCCGATGAACCTCAAAGCGCACTTTCCGGGCTTCAAGGTGTGGGCGCGGGCGCAGTCGGATATCGACCGCATCGTGACGATCTGGAGCGAATGTCTGAAGCAGTACGGCGGGCCGTTTCTGTTCGGCGAGCGCACCGCGGCGGACGCGATGTACGCGCCTGTGGTGACGCGTTTCGTGACCTACGACGTCAAACTCGATCCGGAGATCGTCGAGTACGGACAGCGGATCATGGCGCTGCCCGAGATGCAGGAGTGGATCGCCGACGCGCAACAGGAAGTGGAAGAGATCGACGAGCTGGACGTCGAGTTCTGAAGAAGCCGGGCGGCGCCGCTGCCGCAACAGCGGGCGGCGTTCGGCGCGATAAGCCATACTGCAGCGCGCCGCGCCGGCCCCGACTGCGCCTCAATCGCGTCCGCTTTCCAGTTTGAACACGCTGACCACTTGCGCGAGACGCGCGGCCTGATCGCGCAACTCGGCCGCCGCGAGTTCGGCCTCGCCGACAATCGTCGCGTTCTGCTGCGTGGCTTCGCCGATCTGCGTGACAGCGAGATTCACCTGCTCGATGCCGCCCGATTGCTCGCGCGACGCGACGCTGATCTCGCCCATGATCGCGCGCACCTGGCCGACCTGTTGAACGATGCCCTGCATCGTCGAGCTGGCTTCTTCGGCGATCTGGAAACCGCTTTGCACGGTCGCCGTGGACGTCGCGATCAGACTCTCGATCTCCTTCACCGAAGTCGCGCTGCGCTGCGCCAGCGCGCGCACTTCCGAAGCCACGACCGCGAAGCCCTTGCCGTGCTCGCCGGCGCGTGCCGCTTCCACCGCTGCGTTCAGCGCGAGGATATTGGTCTGGAATGCGATGCCTTCGATCACGCTCGTGATCTCGGCGATCTTCTGCGACGAGCGGCTGATCTCGCCCATCGTCGACACCACGCGTTCGACGGCGCGGCCGCCTTCGAGCGCGGCGTCGGCGGCGCGCGTGACGAGCGTGTTGGCTTGCGCGGCGTGGTCGGCGTTCTGCTGCACGGTCGAGGTGATCTCTTCCATGCTGGCCGCCGTTTCCTCGAGGCTGCTCGCCTGCGTGGCGATCCGCGCGGCGATATTGCCGCTGCCGGTGGCGATCTTTTCGGTGCCGTGCGACATATCCGTCGATGCATTGCGCACTTGCGAAACGATGCGCGCGAGACCTTCGCCGATGCCGTCGATCGACTGCATCAGGCGGCCGATTTCATCGGCGCGCGCGTTCGCGCCCTTC
Source organism: Paraburkholderia sp. RL18-101-BIB-B (assembly GCF_046026985.1). Classification (NCBI taxonomy): domain Bacteria; kingdom Pseudomonadati; phylum Pseudomonadota; class Betaproteobacteria; order Burkholderiales; family Burkholderiaceae; genus Paraburkholderia; species Paraburkholderia sp. RL18-101-BIB-B. The sequence continues at coordinate 296,278 of NZ_JARESV010000005.1, read as the reverse complement.
GCCACGCGCACGCTCAGATCGCCCGAGGCGAAACGTTCGGATGCCTTGGCGGCTTCTTCGAGCGGGCGGCTTACGAGGCGTCGCACCGCAAAGAGAAACACGGCTGCGAACACGCCGACGAGCACCAGGCCAAGCAGCAGGAATTCATTGCGCGTGGTGATGACGTCAGCCATCACTTCGTCGCGCGGCGCGACGCCGCCCACTAGCCACTGCCATTCCGGCACGGTAACGAACGACACGAACTTGTCGCGCGAGCCGCGCTCGCCGAGCGTTGCATCGGCCGAGCTGTATTCGAGCTGGCCTTCCTTCATGTCGAGCATCTGTTGATACGGCGCGTTCGCGTTGTCGGCATTCTGGCCGGCGGCGGCCGGATGCACGATCAGCTTGCCGCGATCCGCGCCGCTCGACGCGTTGACGACGAAGTAGTAGCCGCTGTCGCCGATCTTCAGGCTGCGAATGCCGTCCTGGACCGACTGAATTTCCTTGTCCACGTTCACGCCGACGAACAGCGCGCCGATCACGCGGCCGCTTGCGTCCGTGATCGGCCGGTATTGCGTGATCAAACGTTTGCCGAAGAGCGCGGCGAGTCCGGTGTAAGGCTTGTTCGCGAGCAGCAGCGCGTAGGCCGGCGCCTTGCGGTCGAGCAGCGTGCCGATGGCGCGCGAGCCGTCCTGTTTCTTCAGCGATGTCGTGACGCGCACGAAATCATCGCCGCTGCGCGCGAAGATGGTGGCCACCGCGCCGCTGCGTTCTAGAAACAGATCGGGGATGGAAAAGTCCATGTTCAGGACTTTGTCGCCCGCCTTGATGGTCGGCGTGGCGACGCCGTCGATGTCGACCTTCTGGGTCTCGTCGAGCGTGTAGCCGGTGGGCAGGAAGCTCGCGAACAGCGACATCGAGCGATCGACCTCGTTCGACAAGGCTTTGTCGAACAGCTTGATCATCGCGGCGATCGAGCGGTCTTTATCGGCGATGCGTTCGAGCACCTGATCGCTGATCTGCTTGCCGGCGGTGCGGGTGAGCGCCCACGTGAACGCGGCGAAAATCAACGCCACCAGCACGCACGAAAGTACGGCGAGCCGCGCGCCGACGCTGGCGCGGCGCAAAGAGAGAAATTCCATGGACGTTTGCAGAGTAGAGGAGGACAGGCGAGGCGCGAGCCATGCGTAGGCATGCCCGGCATCGATGCCTTGTTTACGGCTGCGGTGTCCGCTTTCTTTAGAATTTTGAAAGCGCTTCGTAATTGGTCGTGCTGCCAGCGGCGCTTAGGTCCCGTACCGCGCTCAGTCCGCCGAACTGCGCTGCGTGCTGCGCTAGGCGCGCAGCAATAGCGCGTTGGTGACGACGGTGTAAAAGGCCCCGTCGCGTGCGGGGCATTTCTGTCCGTGTTCGCTCAGCGCGCCGAACGATCCTGCGCGCCACGCCAAGTGCGCAGCAGCAGCGCGTTGGTCACGACGCTCACGCTCGAAAACGCCATCGCCGCGCCGGCGAGCATCGGGTTCAGCAAGCCGAAGGCGGCCAGCGGAATCCCGATCAGGTTGTAGACGAACGCCCAGAACAGGTTCTGCTGGATCTTGCGCCACGTCTTGCGCGAGATGTCGATGGCGTCGGCCACGAGCGCCGGATCGCCGCGCATCAGCGTGATGCCGGCCGCGTGCATCGCCACATCGGTGCCGGTCGCCATCGCGATGCCGATGTCGGCGGCGGCGAGTGCGGGCGCGTCGTTGATGCCGTCGCCTGCCATCGCCACGATGCCGGCGCTGCGGATCTTCAGGTCGCGAATCACGTGGGCCTTGTCGTCGGGCAGAACTTCAGCATGGAATTCGTCGATGCCGAGCGCCTTGGCCACGCTCGCCGCGCTGCCGCGGTTGTCGCCGGTGACGAGCACGCTCTTGATGCCCATTTGCGCCAGCCGCTCGACGGCGGCACGTGCCGTCGGTTTGACGGTGTCGCCGAAAGCGATCAAGGCGAGTGCCGCGGGCGCTTGCGGATTGCGCTGCATGAGCCACGAAACGGTGTTGCCCGCGGCTTCGAGTTCGTGAGCGCGTGCAGTGAGCACTGCCGGCAAGTCGATGCCGAGTTCGTTGAGCCAGCGTGTGCTGCCCAGCGCGAGGGTGCGTCCGTCGACTTCCGCTTCGACGCCGCGGCCTGCGACCGCGCGCGCGGCGCTCGCCTGGCGGGCGAGAGTCTGAACGGATGCGTCCGCGTCGCTACCATTCGTCTGCGCCGCTTCATACGCCTTGACCACCGCGCGCGCCAGCGGGTGATCGCTATGGCGCTGCACCGCCGCGGCCAGCGCCAGCGCCTCGTCGCGGCCGATGCCGCCGATCGGCTCGAACGCCGTCACCGAAGGCTGGCCGAGCGTCAGCGTGCCGGTTTTGTCGAACGCGACGATCGTCACGCGATGCGCGGTTTCCAGTGCTTCGGCGTCTTTGATCAGCACGCCGTGCCGCGCCGCGACGCCGGTGCCGGCCATGATGGCTGCCGGCGTGGCGAGGCCAAGCGCGCACGGGCACGCGATCACCAGCACGGCGACCGCGTTCAGAATCGCGGCTTCGCCGCCAGCGCCGGCGATCAACCAGCCCACTAGCGTGAGCGCGGCAATCGCCAGAATCGCCGGCACGAAGATTTCGCTGACCCGGTCGACGAGGCGCTGGATTGGCGCCTTCTCGGCCTGCGCGCTTTCCACGAGCCGGATGATTCGCGCGAGCGTCGTTTCCGCGCCGATCGCGGTCGTCGTCACGGCAATCGCGCCTTCGCCGTTGATCGAGCCGGCCGTGACCGCGTCGGCCACCTGCTTCGGCACCGGCAGGCTTTCGCCGGTGATCAGCGATTCGTCGATATGCGTACGGCCTTCGAGCACCGCGCCATCGACCGGGACGCGTTCGCCGGGACGCACGATCACCACCGTGCCGACGCGCACTTGCGCGAGCGGCACGTCGCGCTCGTCACCGCCGACGCGAATGCGCGCCCGATCGGGACGCAGCGCATTGAGGGCGCGGATGGCGTCCGTGGTCTGGCGCTTGGCGCGCGCTTCGAGCCACTTGCCGAAGCGCACCAGCGTGATCACGACCGCCGACGCTTCGAAATACAGATGCATCATGTCGCCCGGATGGGTCGCCAGTTCGTAGACGCTGATGCCATACGCCGCCGACGTGCCGAGCGCCACCAGCAAGTCCATGTTGCCCGCGCCGGCCCGCACGGCACGATAGGCCGCGCGATAGAAGCGCGCGCCGAACACGAACTGCACGATCGAGGCGAGCGCGAGTTGCAGCCATGGCGAGAGCATCGCGTGCAGGCCGAACCATTCGCCGACCATCGGCGCGACGAGCGGCAGCGTCAGCACGGCGGAGGCGAGCACGGCTGCCAGTTCGCGGCGGGTCTGGTCGCGCTTGCGGTCGGTGGGTAAGGCGTGGTCGGCTTGATCGGCCGCTGCCGTTTCATCCGGCGGCACGATCAACGTCGCTTCGTAACCCGCTTTCTTGACGGCGGCGATCAGCGCGTCCGGCGCGGCAGTCATGCCATCCAGATTGACGGTTGCGGTTTCGGTCGCCAGATTCACCGACGCGCCGACCACGCCCGGCACTTTCGCCAGCGCCTTTTCGACGCGCATCGCGCACGAGGCGCAAGTCATCCCGCCGATCGCCAGTTCCGTCGGCTGCTGCGCAACGAGTGGCGCGGTCTCCGTGGCGGCGAACAGCGTGGCGTCGTAGCCCGCCTTGCGCACGGCGTTGGCGAGCGTGTCGGGATCGACCGTGGCGTCGCTTTCGATGCGCGCTCGCTCCGTGGCGAGATTCACCGACGCACGCGTGACGCCCGGCACTTTGGCGAGCGCTTTCTCGACGCGCAGCGCGCACGAGGCGCAAGTCATTCCGCCGATGTCGAGTTCGGCGGTCCGGGCGGAAGGGGCGGCAGCGTCCGTGGGGCGCTGCGGGTCGGCAAGTTCTGTCATGGTAGGCAAGGCTCGTGGCGGCATCGGGCCGCGTCATGAACCCAGTATTGACCTTCCCATGATGGGAAGGTCAAGGGCGAATTGCAGGGCGCGCTTCAGGGCGCCGATACTTCGCCGAAACGCCCGCTCAGAAGGCCGGCGGCGCGTCCAGCATGGCCTGGCCGACGGCCTGCTGTTCGTCGCTCGAGCGTGTCAGCAGGGTTTCGGCCGCGCCGCGCCGGTCCTCCGCCGCCTTGTTCTGGCCGAGTTTCCACTTGCCGACCAGCCGCGTCACCTCGATCTCGATGCCGACGATCGCGCCGAGCATCTGGGAGATGAAGTCGGCGGGCGCGTCGCCCATCTTCCACGGCACCGGTTCGCCGGCTTCCATCTTGCGCGTCAGACGCGCGACCAGGCCGCGCACGAACGACTCCTCGTCGCGCACGACGATCCGGCCATGAGCGTGCACCACCATATAGTTGTAAGTCGGCACCTGCCGATGCGCCTCGTGCTTGCTCGGATACCAGTTCGGCGAGATGTAGGCGGCCGGACCCTGGAAGATCACGAGCGCATCCGGGTTCGCGGCCGCTTCCTGCCACACCGGGTTCGCGCGGGCGACGTGAGCGCGCAGGATGCCGTGCGTTTCACTGGCCGCGGACGGGACTTCGAACTCGAACGGCACATGGTTCGCGTCGAGCCCGTTCGGTCCGTTGGTGATCAGCGCGCCGAAAGGCTGCTCGGCGATCAGGCGATGGAGAACCTCTGGGCGGTTCTCTTCGAAATGGGCGGGCATATACATAAAGCGCTCCGGATACGAGGGGGCGAAAGAGCAGCGATGAAAGGTCGCCCAAGGCGTGGGGCGCCGGGGTGGATGTAACAAAAAACGTCAACCGTACCGCAAAAGGACGGCGTGCGCGCGCGAACCCGCGCTATTCCTGCCTTTGCGCTTGCCTGGTAATCAAGGATACGATACAACCCGATGTTGTCGGCATCGCGAACCGCGGACTGGCTGCGTTGGGCTTTGGGAGGCCGCGCAAACAGGGTTCGCCGCACGCCGGCGTCTCCCTTAGGACCACCCGTTCCGCCACCTGAACGAATGATAAAAAATCGCCGAGATTTGTTTTCGATTCACTGGACCTGCGCATCGTTCGCAGGCCTCGCATTTCTGGCCGGTTGCGCGTCGACCCCCACTGCGACACAAAAATCCACTGGCTGGATCAAGGACGAAGTCGCCGACTCGTACGTATTCGGCTACCCGCTGGTGCTGATGGGCGTCGCGCGCGATGCGGCGGTCGGTACCGATCCGGGCCAGGCGCCGCTCAATACGCTGCGCCACGCGCAGGCATTGCCGCCGATCGGCGCGTCCAATCCGATACGGCCGAGTCTCGATACATTCGATTCGACCGGCTGGCTGGACGTCGGCAGCGAACCGGTGATCGTTTCGCTGCCAGACTCGCACGGCCGCTATGTCGACGCCCGCGTGCTCGACATGTGGACCAATGTGGTGTGGTCCACCAGTTCGCAGTTCGCCACGCGTGCGGCGGGCATCAAGGCGCAGGCGATCGCCTTTGTCGGTCCGGGCTGGCAAGGGGATTTGCCCAAAGGTGTGACGCGCGTCGACGTGCCGACCCGCAATGCATGGGTGAGCGTGCGTATCCAGTCGAACGGCACACGCGATCTGACGGCGGTTCGTAAGCTGCAGCGCGCGATTCGCGTCGCGCCGCTGAGCATCTACGCGGGCGACGGCCGCTCCGCCTCGATCACACCGCCGCGCAGCAATGCCGCCGACGCGGCAGCGGCCGCGTCCGGCACGCCGGCCGCGCAAGTCGCCGCGCTCGACGCGAACGGCTTCTTCACGCGACTCGCGCAGGCTTTGCCTGACAATCCGCCGACGCCGGCCGATCCGCACGCGCTCAAATTTCTCTCGGACCTCGGTGTGACGCCCGGCGAGCCGGTCAAGCTGCCGAACGCGCCGGAGGCCATCGCGGCCGGTCTCGCCGACGGTCATGAACGTGTCGTCTCGCCGCCATCCAACTTGCTGAGCGGCAACGGCTGGAGCTGGTTCGGCGACGGCGTGGGCAACTACGGTCCCGACTACGCGATGCGCGCCTATGCCGCTTACGCGCAACCCGGCATCGGCACGAAAGACGACGAAGCTCGCGCGGTCGCCACCCAGGACAGCGACGGTCATGTGCTCAACGGCGCAAACCGTTACGTGATCCACTTCGCGCCGAATCAGTTGCCGCCGGTGCGCGGCTTCTGGTCGATCACCGCCTACACGAAGGATGGCGCGCTCGGTGAAAGCGCGCCGGCGCGTCTGGCGGTCGGCGACCGCAACGGCGCGCGCCGCAATCACGACGGCTCGCTCGACGTGACGGTGTCGTCCGCTCGCGGCAAGAGCGGCAACTGGCTGCCGGCGCCGCGTGCCGATCTGCAACTCGTGTTGCGTCTGTATGCGCCCAAGCCGCAAGCCACCGACGGCAGTTGGCAACCGCCGGCCGTCGTGCGTCAGTGATACCTGCGTGTCCATGACGTGACAGCCGCGCATCAGTGACGAGCGGTTAGCGCATCGCGAAACGCATGTCCGCCGCATCGACTCGGAGGACATGCGACGCTATCGCGCGGAGGAATGTGTAAGCCACGCCTTACATTTATATCCGACGAAAGATTCACGACTTATACTGCCGCTTGCGGGATTTTCGTTTTCGCGGCGGGCTTGCCGCCGCACTACCCAAGACCGAGCATGGCAAGCCTCAATAAAGCATCACTAGCCTCGTCCATGCAGACCGTGCGCGATGTCGCGCAGTCACGCCGCACCCGGCGTGTCATTACCGGTCTGCTGATCTTCGTTGTACTGTTTGGTCTGCTGGGCTTCTTCGCGGCGCCGCCGATGATTCGCCACATTGCCGAACAACAGCTCAGCAAACAACTCGACCGCGCTGCCACCATCGGCCGCATTGCGCTCAATCCGTACACGCTCAAGCTCGAAGCCGATCGTGTGCATATCGGCGAGCGCGGCGGCGCGGGCGACTTCGTGGATATCTCGCGGCTCATCGTGCAGCCGTCGTGGAGTTCGCTGTTTCGCGCGGCGCCGATCATCGACGAAGTGCAGCTCGATTCGCCGCGCTTTCACATTGTTCGCTACGATGCGCAGCGCTTCAATTTCACCGACCTGATCGAGAAATTCGCGAAGCAGCCGACCAAGCCCGATAGCAAGCCGACTCTGTTCTCCGTATCGAACATTCGCCTCGAAAACGGCCAGATTACGTTCGACGACAAACTGCTCGGCGCGACGCATGTGATCGATCAATGGAAGCTCGGCGTTCCGTTCATCGCCACGCTGCCGTCGAAAACCGATATCTTCGTCGAGCCTTTGCTGCGTGCGAGGATCGACGGCAGTCCGCTTGCCATCGACGGCAAGACCAAGCCGTTTGCCGCGTCGCGCGAGTCGGAAGTGTCGTTGCGCTTCGACGGGCTCGATGTGCCGCGCCTCATGTCGTACGTGCCGACCAAACTGCCGGTGATCGTGCAGTCCGGCAAACTGTCCACCGATCTCAAGCTCAACTTCGTGGTCTCCAACGACGCGCCTTCGTTGCGCGTGGCGGGCACCGTCGATATGAACGACGTGGACGTGCAGGATCAGAGCAAGGCGCCGTTCTTCGCGGCGCGCGCGGTGCATGTGGCCGCCGCCACGCTCGAGCCGTTGAAGAGCCTCTATCACTTCGACGAGATCCGCATCGAGGCGCCCACCGCCAATCTTGCGCGTGATAAAGACGGCGTGGTGAGCGTCGAGAAGATGTTCGCGCCCGCGCCCGCATCTGAAGCGGCTGCGGCGCAACCGGCCGCGAGCGCGCCGCTTGCGGCGTCCGGTTCGAAGGCCACCGAAAAGACGGCGCCGCCGCTGGATCTGTCGATCAAACGCTTCTTGCTCAATGACGGCACCGTGAATGTTCACGACGCCGCCGCCTCGCGCCCAATGGACGTCGGCCTGCAAAAACTGGCCGTGACGCTGACCGATTTCTCGACGCTCGCCACCGCGCCCGCGCACTACACGCTGAACACCGATTTCAAGAATGCCGGCGGCTCGCTCGGCGTGGCCGGCGCGTTCGGCCTCGTCGCGAAAACGGCCAGTGCGAAGCTCGATCTGAAGTCGTTGAAGCTGCCGCTGCTGCAACCGTATATCGACACCGCGACTGTTGCGCAGATCACGGACGGCGCGCTTTCGGCCAGCGCCAATGTCGGCGCGAACTGGTCGAAGTCGCCGGTTGCGGTGATGGTCACCGATTCGCAACTGGACCTGCAATCGCTGAAAGTCGGGACGCGCGAGAGCAAGGATCCGCTGATCTCGCTCGCGCAAGGCAGCGTGAAGCTCAAGCAGGTGGATCTGGCGGCGCGCACCGCCGAGATCGCCAGCGTCGATACGACCGGCCTCGCGGTCGACGCGCAGCGTCTGAAAGACGGTAGCATCAACCTCGCGGCGCTTGCCGGCCAGCACGAAGCGGCGCAGCGGCGCACCGCGATTCACGCGGTCAAGAAGGCGCAGGCGGAAGGGCCCGCATGGCACTACAAGATCGGCGAGCTGACTCTGAAGGACGCCACCGCCAATTTCATCGACAACACCACGCCGCAGCCGGTGAAGCTGAACATCACGCCGCTGCAGCTAAAGGTGCAGAACATCAGCGACGACCTGAGCCGTCCGCTGCCGGTCGATCTGCAGGCGACGCTGAACAAGAAGGGCACACTCGGCGTCAAGGGCGACGTCACGGCGACGCCGCTCAAGGTGGCCGTCAAGGTGAACGCCAACCGGCTCGACGCGGCGGCCTTCGAGCCGTACTTCGGCAGCAAGCTGAATGCGGTGATCGCGAGCGCGCTGCTCAATGCGAACGGCGACCTCGCGTTGAATCAGGCGAAGTCGCTGAAAGCGACCTATCACGGCGACGTGGCGCTCGTCGAAGTCCGTATGCTCGACAAGGCGACCTCCGATCCGTTCGCGGGATGGGGCTCGCTTGCGTTGTCCAACCTTAAGGCGGACTACGACGAGCACGGCACGGTGGTCGACGCGGGCCGCGTCACGTTCACCAAGTTCTATGGACGCGTGCTGCTCGACGCGCAGGGCAAGCTTAATCTCAAGGACGTCGTCGCGCATGAAAGCGGCGCAGCGCAATCGCTGACGCGCGACAAGAGCGGCGCCGAGCCCGTGCCGTTGACACCGCAAGCGGCATCGACAGTCGCGGCTGCGCCTGCGCCGGCCTCGTCGACCGCGCCCGCCACGGTGACGGCGGCTACGCCGCCGCAAAGCCCGGTCAAGCTCCACTTCGGTCAACTGGTGCTGCAACAGGGCCGCGTGACGTACACCGACAACTTCATCAAACCGAATTTCACGGCGAATCTGGTCGGCATTCAGGGCACGGTCGGCGCGTTCGGCACGCAATCGACCACGGCTGCGCCAGTCGACATCGCCGCGAAACTGGCGGCCAATGGTCCGTTGTCGATTCGCGGCACGGTCAATCCGCTGATTGCGAAGCCGGCGCTCGATCTGACAGCGGTCGCGCACGATATCGAACTGACCAATCTCACGCCGTATTCGTCGAAATATGCCGGGTATCCGATCACCAAGGGCAAGCTGAACGTCGATCTGCACTACAAGCTGGCGAACGATCAACTGGACGCGAACAATCATATTTTCATCGACCAGCTCACGTTCGGCGATCACATCGACAACGATACGGCGACCAAGCTGCCCGTGCGTCTCGCGATCTCGCTGCTGAAGAATTCGCGCGGCGAGATCGACGTGAACCTGCCGGTGTCGGGCTCGCTTGCGAATCCTGAGTTCAGTATTGGCGGCCTGATCTGGCATGCCGTGCTCAATCTGCTCCAGAAGGCGGTGACCGCGCCGTTCTCGCTGATCGCCAACGCATTCGGCGGCAGTGGCGAGGAGTTGGGCTATGTCGAGTTCGAACCCGGCTCGGCGAAACTGACCGACGCCGACACCCAGAAACTCGACACGATCGTGAAGGCGCTGTCCGATAAACCGTCGATCCGCATGGACCTGATCGGCCGCGTCGATCCGGCCGTCGACGAACCCGCGTTGCGCACCGGCTATGTGGACCGCCTCGTCAAGCAGCAGAAGATCAAGGACGTGGTGGGTAACGGCGAGAGCGTCGACTTGTCGACCGTCACCGTCGACCCGAAGGACTACGACAAGTATCTGAGCAAGGCCTACAAGTCGGCGGACTTCAAGAAGCCGCGCAATTTTGTCGGCTTGACCAAGAGCTTGCCGGACGACGACATGAAGAGCGCGCTCGCCGCCAACGCCCCGATCGATGAGGCCAGCCTGCGCCAGCTCGCACAACAGCGCGCGCAGAGCGTGCAGCAATATCTGGACGGCAAGATCGACAGCAGCCGCGTGTTTATCGTCGCGCCTAAGCTGAATGCCGACGGCATCAAGGATAAGGGCGCGACGACGCGGGTCGACTTCGGCTTGAAGTGAGCGTGGTGAGGCCTGGCGCTTCGTGCGTCAGGCAGAATCCGGTGTTTTTCTTGAGCGCGCTGTGTTGAACATAGAACGTTGAACGTTGAGTGCACCGTCGCCGGCCGCGCATGCTCGCGGCGGCGTGTGCTCAAGCGGCGCGCGTCGGCGCCTTCAACGCGGTTTGCTCGATCACGCGCGCGAGCGTGTCGAACGCGGGGCCGATCTTGTCGTTCGGCACGCACGCATATCCGAGCAGCAGTCCACGCCGCGCGGGCGTATCGCTGCTGTAATAGCTTGCGAGCGGGCGCACGATTACGCCGGCGTCGTAAGCGGCGGCCGTCACCGCGCGATCGTTCGCGTGATCCGGCAGGCCGAGCACCAGATGCAGACCGGCCTCGTCGCCCATCACCGGCAGTTCGTTGCCGAAACGCGCGGTGATCGCGTCGATCAGAATCTGCCGGCGTTCGCCGTACAGCGCGCGCATGCGCCGAACGTGCGAGGTGAGATGGCCGTCCATGATGAAGTCGGTCATCACCGCCTGCTGCATCAACTGACCTTCGCGATACAGCTCGGCGACGCCCGTGCGGAACGTGTCCACCAGATGCTCCGGCGCGATCATGTAGCCGATCCGCAAGCCCGGAAACAGCATCTTTCCCAGGCTGCCGACATAGATCACCTGGCCGGCGTCGTCGAGTCCTTGCAGCGACGCGAGCGGACGGCTGCCGTAGCGGAACTCGCTGTCGTAGTCGTCCTCGATGATCCACACGTTATGCTGGCGCGCGTATTCGAGCAGCGTGCGACGGCGCGCGAGGCTCATCACCATGCCGAGCGGATACTGATGCGACGGCGTGACGAGTGCGAGCCGCGGCGGCTGTTGCAGATCCTGTTCGCGCGGATTCAGGCCTTCGTCATCCACCGGCACCGGCACAAGGGTAATCCCCGATGACTGGAGCACGCTGCGTGCGCCCCAATAGCACGGTTCTTCCACCCACGCGCGGTCGCCGACATCGGTCAACAGACGCACCGCCAGATCGATCGACTGATGAATGCCCGTGGTGATGATGATCTGGTCCGGCGTGCAGTTCACCGAGCGCGCCACACGCAGGTAGTCCGACAACGCCCGCCGCAATGGCCGGTAGCCGCCGCCGGGCGCGTAGGTGAGCAGATCGGGATTGGCTTCCTTCCACAAACGCGCCTGCAGACGGCTCCACGTGCGCGCCGGAAATTCCGCGACGTCGGGCACGCCCGGCATGAACGCGCCCCACTGTTTCGCGGAAACGCCGGCTTTGTCGATCAGACGGCGTCCGCGGGTCGACAGATCGCTGAGGTCGCGCTTTGGCGGCTTGGGGCTTTCCCTGGCTGTACTGCCTTCTTTGTCGACGCTCGCCACGGCCGGCTTCCTGCGCATATTCACCGCGGCCGTGTCCGGCCGCGTGTCGGCGACGTAGGTGCCGCTGCCGGTGGTCGAGATCACATAGCCTTCGGCGGTCAACTGGTCGTAGACGTGCAGCACCGTGTTGCGCGCAATGCCGAGGTCTTCGGCGAGCGTGCGCGAGCTGGGCAGCTTGGTGCCCGGCGGCAGCTGGCCGGTCAGGATAGCCTGCTGCATGAGCCGCAACGTCTGCCGGTAGACCGGTTCGGCGGCCGCGCGGTCGAGCCGCGCGACAAGCCAATCCGACAAAATCACGGTGTCCAAGTGGTTCTATCCGGAATAATGAAATGGTTCCATATTGTAGAACCGTAACGGTCTATAGTGAGCCACGCAATTGCTGCAATCCCGCTGCTTTGCACGGGAGCCAGCCGGACCGCAGAGGAGACTTGGACGATGAAAACCGAAGACGTGATCGTCAGCTTTCGAGGTGTGCGAAAGACCTACGACGGCGAAACGCTGGTCGTCAAACAGCTCGACCTGGATATCTATCAGGGCGAATTTCTGACGCTGCTCGGGCCGTCCGGTTCGGGCAAGACCACCTGTCTGATGATGCTGGCGGGTTTTGAATTTCCCACCGGCGGCGAAATCTGGCTGGATGGCACGCTGCTCAATACCGTGCCGCCGCATAAGCGCAACATCGGCATGGTGTTTCAGAACTACGCGCTGTTTCCGCATCTGACGGTCGAGCAGAACGTCGCGTATCCGCTTACCGTGCGCAAGATTTCGGCGGAAGAGCGCGCGCATCGCACGAATAACGCGCTCAAGATGGTGCGCATGGAGAGCTTCGCAAAGCGCTATCCGGCGCAGCTTTCCGGGGGCCAGCAGCAGCGTATCGCACTTGCCCGCGCGCTGGTGTTCGAGCCGAAGCTCGTGCTGATGGATGAGCCGCTCGGCGCGCTGGACAAACAGTTGCGCGAACACATGCAGTACGAACTTAAATCATTGCACGAGAAACTCGGCGTCACGTTCGTGTACGTCACGCACGATCAGGGCGAGGCACTGACCATGTCCGATCGCGTCGCCGTGTTCGATAAAGGCATCGTGCAGCAGCTCGATACCGTGGACCGGCTGTATGAATCGCCGTGCAATGAGTTCGTGGCGAACTTCATCGGCGACAGCAACAAGCTGCGCGGCACGATCGCGAATGTCGACGGCGAGTATTGCGAATTTCACCTGATTGACGGCACGCGCCTCACCGGCCGCAATATCGGCGGCGCGCAAGCGGGTACGCCGGCGGTCGCGTGCATCCGGCCCGAGCGCATGAAGCTCGCCAACGGTTTGTCGCGGCCGGGCGCCAATGCGCTCGCCGGTGAAGCGCGCGGGCTGATCTATTTCGGCGACCACGTGCGCATGCGTTGTGGTCTGCCGCAACAGGACGAGTGCTTCGTGAAGGTGCCGCTCGGCACCGGCGTGCTCGACACCTTCGCGCCCGGCGCACCGGTCGCACTCGAATTCGCACCCGAGCATCTGCGGGTTTTCGCAGGGGCGTGAACGCGTCGAACGCGCAAGATGTTCGACGCAGGCAGGGCAAGTCAAGCAGCACATAACAAAGTCGCACTGAACGTATGAAGCACACCACCAAAGGAGAGCAACACACCATGAGCAAGATCGGGAAATCGCGCTGCGCCATCGCTGTCGGTGCTGTGGCGCTCGCGCTGGGCGCCGCGCAAGTCAATGCGGCCGAATTGACGGTCGTCAATTTCGGCGGCGCGAATGGCGACGCGCAAAAGGTTGCATTCAACCAGCCGTTCGAAAAGGAGACCAGCAACAAAGTCACCGCCGTCGAATACAACGGCGAGCAGGCCAAAGTGAAGGCGATGGTCGAAGCCAAGCATGTGAACTGGGACGTGGTGGAAGTCGAATCGGGCGATATCGGCCGTGGCTGTGATGAAGGGCTGTACGAGAAACTCGACTGGTCGAAGATCGGCAAGAAGGCGGATCTGATTCCCGAAGCACCGCAAACTTGCGGTGTGGGCTTCTTCGTGTGGTCGACGGCGCTCGCGTACAACGCTGACAAGCTGAAAACGGCGCCGGCCGGCTGGGCCGATTTCTGGGACGTGAAGAAATTCCCGGGTAAGCGCGCAATGCGCAAAGGCGCACGCTACAACCTCGAATTCGCGCTGATGGCCGACGGCGTGCCGCCGAAGGACGTCTACAAGGTGCTCGCCAACAAGGAAGGCCAGGACCGCGCGTTCAAGAAGCTCGACGAACTGAAGCCGAACATCCAGTGGTGGGAAGCGGGCGCGCAGCCGCCGCAATTCCTCGTCGCGGGCGACGTGGTGATGTCCACTGCGTATAACGGCCGGATCGACGCCGCGCAGAAGGAAGGCAAGAACCTGAAGGTGGTGTGGAACGGCAGCATCTACGACCTCGACTACTGGGCGATTCCGAAGGGCACGCCGAACAAGGCGCTGGCCGAGAAGTACATCGCCTATTCGATTTCGTCGAAGCCGCAACAGGACTATGCGCACAACATCGCGTACGGTCCGGTGAATGTGGCGGCTATCAAGGCGCTCGATCCGAAGACGCTTGCGAATCTGCCGAACTCGCCGGCTAATGGGAAGAATGCGGTGCTGCAAAACCTGGCGTTCTGGACCGATCATGGCGATGAGTTGGAGCAGCGGTTTTCGTCGTGGGCTTCGAAGTAGTTAGTGTTGTGTGAGGGCGTGGTGGGTTCGATGCCGCCGCGCCTTCGAGTTGTGAAATGACGCGCGCGCATGCAGTACCCAAGTGCGCGCGCTTCCAAGGTAAAGCAGGAGACAGGTGTGACTACGATGACGATCGCTGCCGATTCGACGCCTGAATCAAGTGGCCGACTCAAGCGCGAGCTGAAGGCCGCGGAAGCCAGGAAGCGGGCCATGGCCCTGCTGCTGATCGCGCCGCTCGCGATTTTTCTGCTGCTGATTTTTGTCGTGCCGATCGGCGCGCTGCTCACGCGCGCCGCGCAAAATCCCGAAGTCGTCAACGCGCTGCCGCATACGCTGGCGTCGTTGAGCGCGTGGGATCGCAAGACACCGCCGCCGGATACCGCGTATGCCGCGCTGGCTGTCGACCTCGCCGCGATCGCCGACAGCGACGGCATGGGCGCACTCGCACGACGCCTGAACGTGGAGATTCCGGGCTACCGTTCGCTGGTCGCCAAATCCGCGCGCGCCATGCCGTTTGTCGACGACAACAGCAAGCCCTTGCAACTGACGCCCGCCCAGATGCACGCGAAATTCGCCGAGCTTGACGAACGCTGGAACGACGTCGCGTACTGGCAAGCCATCGCGAAAAATTCCGGCGCGTATTCGCCGTTTTATCTGCTGGCTTCGCTGGACCACAAACAGGACGCGTTCGGTCACATCATTCCGACCGACCCTGATCAACAGATTTATCTCGCCGTGTTCAGCCGCACCTTTGTGATCGGCGCGGCAGTGACGTTCTTCGCGCTGCTACTCGGTTATCCGCTCGCCTACTGGATTTCGACGCTGTCCGAACGTCGCGCGAATCTGGTGATGATTCTCGTGCTGATTCCGTTCTGGACCTCGATCCTCGTGCGCGTTGCGGCATGGATCGTGATTCTGCAAAGCGAAGGGCTGGTGAACAAGGCGCTGGTCGGCAGCGGGCTGTTGCACGATCCGCTGGCGCTGCTGTTCAACCGGACCGGCGTCTATATTTCGATGACGCACATTCTGCTGCCGTTCATGATCCTGCCGCTCTATAGCGTGATGAAGTCGATCCCGCCGACCTATCAGCGCGCCGCGATTTCTCTCGGTAGCCATCCGTTCGCCGCGTTCTGGCGTGTGTATGTACCGCAGACCTATCCGGGCATCGGCGCAGGCGCGTTGCTGGTGTTCATTCTGGCAATCGGCTACTACATCACGCCGGCCTTGCTCGGCGGACCGAACGATCAGATGGTCAGCTACTACGTCGCGTACTTCACCAACGTGACCATCAACTGGGGCATGGCGTGCGCGCTCGGCGGCTTGCTGCTCGCCGCGACGCTGGTGCTGTACGTCATTTACGGGCGCTTCACGCGTTCGTCACTGAGCCTCGGCTGAACGGAGTCTATTGCGATGAAACTTGCCAAGCCTTTGTTCGCGCCGCATACGTCTTTCGTCGAACGCGTGTGGTATTTCGCGTTGCGTGCGCTGGCGGTGCTCACGCTCCTGTATCTCATCTTGCCGGTGCTGGCGATCGTGCCGCTGTCGTTTTCGTCGAGCACATTTCTGGTGTATCCGATTCCGGGCTGGTCGTTGCGCTGGTATCAGAATCTGATCGCGTCCGATGAATGGCGCATGGCGGCCAAGAACAGCTTTATCGTCGCGCCCTCGGCGACGGTGGTTGCGACCGTGCTTGGGACGTTGGCGGCAATCGGACTGACCAAGGCGAACTTCCGCGGCAAAGGGCTGCTCATGGCGATCCTGATCTCGCCGATGATCGTGCCGGTGGTGGTGGTCGGCGTCGGCATGTACCTGTTCTTTGCACCGCTTGGGTTGGCCAATACCTACATCGGTCTGATTCTCGCGCATGCGTCGCTCGGCGTTCCCTTTGTCGTGACGACGGTGGCGGCGACCTTGCAGGGCTTCAACTACAACCTGGTGCGGGCGAGTTTGTCGCTGGGCGCAAATCCGGTGAAGACGTTTTTCCGTATCACGTTGCCGGTAATCGCACCGGGCGTGATTTCGGGCGCGCTGTTCGCATTTGCGACTTCATTCGATGAGGTCGTCGTGACGCTGTTCCTGGCGGGCGCGGATCAGACTACGTTGCCCCGACAGATGTTCACCGGTATCCGCGAAAATATCAGCCCGACCATCGCCGCGCTGGCGACCATTCTGATTATTTTTTCCACCAGCCTGTTACTGGCGCTCGAGTGGCTGCGTGGGCGAAATGCAGCGCGGGCAGTCAAGGTCTGAGTATCTGCTGATGACAGATTTTATTTGAAACGCATCACAATTAACATTTTCCTGACGCTAATCTAAGATTGCTCCCATTCCCTATGCATCAGCATATCTTCATACTCGTAGCCCTCGATAAGAAGATGCGCTCGACGCGGGGAATCAATGAAACACCAGCTAATGGTGCTTGTGTGCGCGCTAGCCTTAACGGCCTGCGCGGACCACGGCGCGCGTGACCGGCTTGGCGTTCAAGACGCCACCCTATTGCATAGCGGATTCGGCGTCACTCAGGACGAAGCCGCGGGCGCGGTCAACTCACAATGGATCAGCACCTACGCGCCGGTCGTAAGCAGCGGCACGGCGTTGGCACTACTGCAGACGCGGCTCGACCGTTTGCCGGGCGATAAGAACGGCTATTTTCAAGCCAAGGCACAATGCTGGATCAATGCCGCTCAACAGGCGCGGCAAGCCGACGATCACTGGGGCTTCGTCGAAGAAGCGATTGGCCAGGCAGCCATGATCACGATGAGCCTCGAGAACGGTGCGCCGTTATCGGCTGTCAATCCCGCGCTGCGTACCGTGTCCACGGTGCGCCCCGATCTTTGGAAGATCGTCAATACCATCAAGTCGGATCCCGCTGTTGCGCAATGTCCGCAGGCGCTGCCGCCGCTTGCTTGTGCCGAAGTCGAGCTGATGCAAAGCGGGCATGACGCATGGCGACGCAGTTTCTCCAACGCCGAGAAACGCCTGCCTGAAGTGCAGGACAACTTGCGTCAGTCGGCGGAAACTGCGCTGCAATGCAAGCAGGCTGTACAAACGCCGACGTCCGCTCCGGCGCCCGCACGTGGTCCTGCCTCCGCCTCAGCTGCGAATTCGCCGCGGACGATCGCGTTAAAGACCGATTCTCTTTTCCGTTTCAACGGCGGTGACGCCGCCGCGATATTGCCCGCCGGCAAACGACAGTTGAACGACGTGGCAATGCGTTTGAAGAAGATTCCTGCCATGTGTGAGTTGAAGGTCACCGGCTACGCTGACCGCCTCGGCGACAAGTTTTACAACATCGGTTTGTCCATGCAGCGCGCGTACACAATCGAGCGGTATTTGCGAGCGCGCGGCGTGAGCTTGCCGATGACCGCGCAGGGCAGAGGCAGTGAGAATCCGTTGGTGGACTGCCAGCAAACGAAGCGAGATGTGTTGATGCGATGCCTCGCGCCGAATCGACGCGTCGAGATTGAACTCGTCGCGGTGGCCCCGTAGTGTGCCCTTGGGTGGAAAGCTAGCAAGCGTGCCGCACAGATCTATGCGTCTTCGACCTTGACGCTGCCAACGATCAATGTCGCAAAGCGTGTATTCAGGAGGATTAAGAAAAGTGTCAACTATTCTGGTTATCGACGACCATCCTGCGTTTCGTATGGTCATCAAAATGCAGCTCGTGCAATTGCTTGGCGTTGAAGAAGTGATCGAGGCCGATAACGGCCAGAGCGCTGTCGAGATGGCCCGCATACACACGCCAGAGCTCGCCATATTGGATCTCGACATTCCGCGCATCAGCGGACTCGATGTGATTCCCCGACTCAAGCTCGTTCATCCGCCGATTCGCGTGATGGTGCTGTCGAGTCACGATCCGGCGACGTTCGCGCCGCGCGCGATGCGCTCGGGCGTGCATGGTTTCGTCGGCAAGTCGCAGGAAATGAAGGAGATCATGCGCGGGGTAGAGGCGGTGCTGGCAGGCTATACCGTGTTCCCGGTGACGACTAATGGCGGCGGTATGGCGTTCGCTGCTGGGGAGGGAGGTGAAGAAGCCAGGATCGGGCTGCTGTCGGATAAGGAGCTCGTGATTCTGCAGATGCTTTCGAAAGGCATGTCGAATAAGGCGATTGGGGATGCCTTGTTTATCAGCGACAAAACCGTCAGCACATACAAAAGCCGTATCCAGGAGAAACTCGGCCTTTCGTCGTTAGCAGGTCTCATCGAGTTCGCGACTTTGCACCGTTTGGTCGAGTAGGTTTGTGGGCTATGAATACTGCGAGTCTGTCTCGTTCCTCTGCGTCCACATGGAGCCAAACGCTTAAAGATCTGCTGGATGCCGCGCCTGTAGAATCTCGCGCGTTTGTCCTCGAAGAGAGCGCGACGAACCTGCGCGAGCTCATCGATGGTGTTTTCGCATTGCTCATCTCGTTTGCATCTCGTCGCGATTTGCACCTGCGTGCGAACGTCGACCACACTGTCGCCGAAACGATTCGCGCCGACGGTGCCCGGTTAGGCCAAGTCCTTTTCCATTTGCTCAACCGAACGGTCCAACTCAGCGCGCAGGGAGAGATTTCGCTCGTCGTGTGGGCGCAGTCGTTGAATTCGGGCTCGCAACGTATCTTTATCAGCGTGGTCGGCGGTGCGGATAAGCATGCTGCCGTCGCGCCGTCGCAGCCTTCGGCTCCAGTCGCTGGTGACTCACAGGTAGCCAAGCGACTCGCCGACGCCGACGCGTGTTTGCCACTCTGCACACTACTGGCGCAGTGCATGCACGGCGAGCTTTCCATCGCGACCAGTTCAGAGAAGGGCCCTCGCGCGACCTTCAACGCGCTGTTCGCCGTCGAACAACAGGAGCCATCCGCGGGAACGGCTAGCGGCAATGCACAAGCGCCTTTTCTTCGGAACACCACGCAGCCACGGGACGTTTCCGCAAGCGCCTCGTTTGAGCCCTTTGAAAGCCGTTATCTGGATGCTCTATCCGAAGAGGGAGTCGATCTTCACGCGTTTCTCAACAACTGGCGTGAGGCAATGAATGAAGACCTCGAGCGTCTCAACGCCTTGCATCGTGAAGGCGACTTCGATCATTTCCATAGCGTGCTGCATCGGTTGAGCGGAGCAGTGGGCCTCGTCGGTGCGCGCAGTTTGATGGAGGCGTTGCGGCGTGCGA
Organism: Paraburkholderia sp. RL18-101-BIB-B; assembly: GCF_046026985.1. Lineage (NCBI taxonomy): Bacteria > Pseudomonadati > Pseudomonadota > Betaproteobacteria > Burkholderiales > Burkholderiaceae > Paraburkholderia > Paraburkholderia sp. RL18-101-BIB-B. Next base: position 276,646 of record NZ_JARESV010000005.1, on the reverse strand, counting down.
GTACGTCGCCCCTGGAACACAGCACCGGCTCAATCGACGCGCTAACGGCGCGCGCCAGAACCCTGGTCACGCAACTCGACGCAACGTCGCGCGCATACCGGAGCACCTCACAATGAATCGACCGCTTGCCTTGATCGAAGGCGACTTGGCGCTTCCAATTCCGCGGCCGTTCGATGTCTTGCCGCCGCCTTTCGGTTCAAGGCGTCGGCAGGTCCAGACCATGGCACAACGCGAACCGCAACCCGCGCCACTCACCGCTGCACAACAGGCAATCCAGGATGCGGTACAACACCCGTCGCCGCCAGCACGTCGTGGACCAGTACCACCCGGTGTGAAGTTTCTTTTTTTCTACAAACTGCCGGCGCAACGCGACCATTCTCATCGGTTTGCGGAGCAGTTGGCCGAAGCCAGGTACTACCTGAATATGGGTCAAGTGCGCCCGAGGTCGACCCGTTCGGATCATATGCTGGGAGCGGCGATCTTCGCGGGCTGCAGCATTGCACTGGCCTGGCTGCTGGCCACCTGTACGACGCACGATGCCGACAGGACGACAGCCACGACTACGGCTGCGGCTAAGTCGATAACGCAGCCGGTTGCGTCGGCAGACGGAAGTACGATGGCGCCTGATCCACGCGAGCGTGCCAAACCGGCACAGCCGCCGGTCGAATTCACCCGCGCGATCGCGCGAAGCATACCCTTGGCCGCTAGTTCGCCGAAGGCGACGAGTCCCATCGCTGTTCCTACGCCAAACACAGCGAAGGCGAGCGAGGTTTCTCGCGAGCCACCGAAGCCGCAGCATGTCGAAAGCCTTGTGCCGCGTCCAACCGCCCGAGTGTCTATGCATCAGGACACTGCAAGCCAAGCCGCAAAGCCTCGCCATCGGGTCCCAGTCACACACCTCAGCAAACTGCAAGCGGACGAACGCCCGGCACCAAGCCACACGGCCAAGCCATCCGGACCCGGACAACCGTCCACGTCGCAACAACCCGATTGGACCGCGCGCCCTACGTCCGCAACCGACACAGCGGAGCGCGCCGCATTGCTCGATTGGGCGGCCCAGCAACGGCGCGCGAACATCACGACGCGGGCTCGCATCCCGGTGCCGAAAGATACCGACTGGAGCGCCCACCTAACGCAGCGTCGGATCACCGACGACCCTGAAGCCTTCGGCACAAGCGGCGCCGGCAAATAGCGCCCAAAAAGTAAGCAGCCAAAAAAAGCCCGACCACCGGTCGGGCTTTAAAGTCAGCTGCGTCCTCCACAGGACGCAGCTCCTGCAAAACAGCTCGCAGCTACTGTACAGGTAAGCGAATACCTTAAGCAGCCAGCAGCGAACGCAGCACGAACGGCAGAATCCCGCCGTGCTTGTAGTAGTCGACTTCGATCGGCGTGTCGATACGCAGCAGCACCTGCACGCGTTTTTCCTTGCCGTCCTTGCCGCGAATCACCAGCGTCACTTCCTGTTGCGGCTTGAAGTCCGCGCCGAGGCCTTCGATGTCGTACGTTTCTTCGCCGGTGATGCCGAGCGATTGCACGCTATCCGAGCCCTTGAACTGCAGCGGCAGAACGCCCATGCCGACCAGGTTCGAACGGTGAATCCGCTCGAAGCTGCGCGCGACCACAACCTTCACACCCAGCAGTTGCGTGCCCTTCGCAGCCCAGTCACGCGACGAGCCCGTGCCGTACTCTTCGCCCGCGAACACGACGGTCGGTGTGCCGGCGTCGATGTACTTCATCGCTGCGTCGTAGATCGACATATTTTCGCCGCTCGGCTGATGAATCGTCAGGCCGCCTTCCACGCGCGAGCCGTCTGCCTTCGTCGGGATCATCAGGTTCTTGATCCGGACGTTCGCGAACGTGCCGCGCATCATCACGTCATGGTTACCGCGGCGCGAGCCGTAGCTGTTGAAGTCGGCCTTCTGCACGCCGTTTTCCTTCAGCCACTTGCCTGCCGGCGAGTCTTCCTTGATCGAGCCAGCCGGGCTGATGTGGTCGGTCGTGACCGAGTCACCGAAAATGCCCAGTGCGCGCGCGTCCTTCACCGCTGCGATGCTGTCGGCCGGCGTCATCGAGAAGTCCTTGCCGAAGAACGGCGGCTCGGCGATGTAGGTCGACTTCGGCCAGTCGTAGACTTGACCTTCCTCGCCTTCGATCTTGCTCCACAGGTCGCCCTTCTTGGTCAGCGACGCGTAGTTTTTGCGGAACGCTTCCGCGTCCAGCGCGAACTTGAGCAGGTCGTTGACTTCATCGCTGGTCGGCCAAATGTCGCCCAGGTAGATGTCCTTGCCGCCCTTGCCCTTGCCGACCGGTTCGGTCATCAGGTCGCGCGTGATGTTGCCGGCGATCGCGTAGGCGACGACCAGCGGCGGCGAGGCCAGGAAGTTGGCGCGGATGTTCGGGTGAATACGCGCTTCGAAGTTACGATTGCCCGACAGAACCGCTGCCGCGACGATGTCGTTCTTCGTGATCGCTTCGTTCAGTTCCGGCGTCAGATCGCCCGCGTTACCGATACAGGTCGTGCAACCGTAAGCGGCCAGCGTGAAGCCGAGCTTGTCGAGGTACTTCAGCAGGTCGGTCTTCGTCAGGTATTCGGTGACGATACGCGATCCCGGCGCCAGCGACGTCTTGATGTGCGGAGCGACCGTCAGGCCGGCTTCGACAGCCTTCTTCGCCAGCAGGCCGGCGGCCAGCAGCACGCTCGGGTTCGAGGTGTTCGTGCACGACGTGATCGCGGCGATCAGGATGTCGCCGTTCTTCACGTCGACGCCATTGCTCGTCGTGTATTGCGCGTCGAGGTCTTCGGCCTTCTTCGCAAAGCCGTTTTCCGCAACCGGCTTGGAGAACAGGTCGCTGAACGTCGACTTCACATTGCCGATTTCGATACGGTCTTGCGGGCGCTTCGGGCCTGCCAGCGACGGTGCGACCGTGCCCAGATCCAGCGTCACGACCTTGGTGTAGTCGATGTCGCCTTCCTTCGGCACGCCGAACAGGTTCTGCGCCTTGAAGTACTTCTCGAAGGCCGAGATTTCCGCGTCCGTGCGGCCCGTGCCCTTGAAGTAGTCGATGGTTTTCTCGTCGACCGGGAAGAAGCCCATGGTCGCGCCGTATTCCGGCGCCATGTTGCCGATCGTCGCGCGATCCGGCAGCGACAGCGAGCGCGTGCCTTCGCCGAAGAACTCGACGAACTTGCCGACAACCTTTTCCTTGCGCAGCAGTTCGGTGACAGTCAGCACCAGGTCGGTTGCCGTCACGCCTTCGCGCAGCTTGCCCTTCAGGTTCACGCCGACCACGTCCGGCGTCAGGAAGTACACAGGCTGGCCGAGCATGCCGGCTTCCGCCTCGATACCGCCCACGCCCCAGCCCACCACGCCGATGCCGTTGATCATGGTGGTGTGGCTATCGGTGCCGACCAGCGAATCCGGGTAGTACACCGTGTCCGCGCCTTCAGCCTTCTTGTGCACGCCGCGTGCGAGGTATTCCAGGTTCACCTGGTGAACGATACCGACGCCCGGCGGCACGACCTTGAACGTGTCGAATGCCTGCATGCCCCACTTCATGAACTGGTAGCGCTCGTTGTTGCGCTGGAATTCCAGTTTCATGTTCAGGTCGAGCGCGTTCTTTTCGCGGAAGTGATCGATCTGCACCGAGTGATCGACGACCAGATCGACCGGGACCAGCGGTTCGATCGACTTCGGATCCTTGCCCATTTGTTTCGCGACGCCGCGCATTGCCGCGATGTCGGCGAGCAGCGGCACGCCGGTAAAGTCTTGCAGCACGACGCGCGACACCACGAACGGGATCTCGTCGACGCGCGCGGCGGTCGGCTTCCAGTTCGCGAGTTGCTCGATGTGTTCTTCGGCGATTTTCTTGCCGTCGTAGTTACGCAGCACCGATTCCAGCACGATTCGGATCGAAACCGGCAGGCGGTCGATCTTGATGTTCAGTGCCTTGCCGAGTTGCGGCAGGGAGTAGAACTTGCCTTTGCCGGAACCGCTGTCGAATTCCTTGAGCGTTTTGTGGAGGTTGTGGGCCATGGTGTTTTCCTTGGTTTGATCGCGGAACTACAGTACTTAACTAGATGACGTACAGATCGACGTATTCATTGACCGGCATGGCTTCGAGCCTTGCCTGATCCAGCGACACGTCGAGAATCGCCAGTTGTTGCTTGACCGGAAAGCGGCGCGCGAGGTTGGTCTTGAACTTCTCGACCAGCAACGGAATCCCGTCTTCGCGACGACGCTTATGACCGATCGGGTATTCGACTACGACTTCGTCGAATGTCGATCCGTCGTTGAATTCGATCGTCAGTGCATTGGCGATCGAACGCTTCTCCGGATCGTGGTAATCCTTCGTGAACTGCGCGTCTTCGACGCATTCCATCTTCGCGCGCAGCACATCGAGCCGCGCGTCCTGCGCGATCGAATCTTCATAGTCCGCGGCCGTCAGCCGGCCGTGGATCAGCGGAACGGCGATCATGTACTGAATGCAGTGATCGCGGTCGGCCGGATTGTTCAGCGGTCCTTTTTTATCGATGATGCGAATCGCGGCTTCGTGCGTGCGGATCGTGATCTTGCTGATGTCTTCGATGCGTTTGCCTTCAGCCGCGAGTTGCGCGTGCAATTTCATCGCGGCTTCCACTGCGGTTTGCGCATGGAATTCTGCCGGAAAAGAAATCTTGAAGAGCACGTTTTCCATCACGTACGAACCGTACGGACGCTGGAACTGGAACGCGTTACCCTTGAAGAGCACGTCGTAAAAGCCCCACGTCTTCACCGTCAGCACCGACGGATAGCCCATCTCGCCGGTCTTCGCGATCAGCGCGAGACGAACGGCGCGCGAGGTCGCATCGCCCGCGGCCCACGACTTGCGCGAGCCGGTATTCGGCGCGTGGCGGTACGTGCGCAGCGCATGCCCATCGACAAACGCCTGCGACACCGCGTTGGTCAGTTCGTCGCGAGTGAGGCCGATCAACTGGCCGACCACCGCGGTCGACGCCAGCTTCACCAGCAATACATGATCGAGCCCGACCTTGTTGAAGGAGTTTTCGAGCGCGATACAGCCTTGAATTTCGTGCGCCTTGATCATGGCGATCAACACGTCTTTCATCGCCAGCGGCGCTTTGCCCGCTGCGATGGCACTGCGCGAGAGCCAGTCGGCCGTCGCCAGAATTCCGCCGAGGTTATCCGACGGATGCCCCCATTCGGCGGCAAGCCAGGTGTCGTTGAAGTCGAGCCAGCGGATCATGGCGCCAATGTTGAAGGCGGCCTGAACCGGGTCCAACTGGAACGACGTGCCCGGCACCTTCGCGCCGTTGGGGACGATCGTGCCCGGCACGATCGGTCCCATCAGCTTGGTGCACGCCGGGTAGGTGAGCGCCTCGAGTCCGCAGCCGAGCGTATCGATCAGGCAGTGACGCGCGGTTTCCAGCGCGAGCCTGCTATCGATCTGATAATCCAGAACGTAATCGACGATATCGGCCAGGACTGGGTCCGGATCGGGTCGCACGTTGGAAATCGGAGCGGACATCGGAGAGCTTTCCTGATGACGATGATTAGTTGCTGGTCTTGTCGATCGCGTTCGATTGCGTCGGAGCCGGTGCGCCTTGCTGCATCGCTGCCGTCTTGCACTCGTCGGCCAGGCGCGAGCTGTCCTTGTCCGAGAACAACATCGCCTTCGTCGGGATCACGACCAGGTCCATACCCGTTGCGGCATCGTGGAAGCGGTCTGCCCCCGTGGTCGTCGCTTCGCGCGGCAGATTGTAATTTTTGTTAGCCCAGTGAACCGTGACGATCTGGTCACGCTTCATGTCGCCCTTCAGTTCGAAAGCCTGGCCTTCGTTGCACGACCACTTTTCCGCGCCTTCCGGTACCGGATCGACCTTCGCTTCCTTGGCCGGGTTCGGTTTGCGCTTGATCAGGCGCTTCGGCTGCGGCTTTTTCGGCGCAGCGCTGGCAGCCGGCTTCGTGGTGGTCGCCGTTTGCGCGGCGGCGTCAGTCGCGACGGACAGCATCGTCGTGGACAGGGCGCCAATCACGGCGGCGATCATCAGCTTTTTCATGGAGAAAACCTTTCTATCTAGTTTCAGTTAAACATTCCGCGGGCTACCGGTCCTGGCGACCGCGTGGTTGAACTGCACGCGCTTTGAAAGCGCACAGCGACCGCTATTTTCTCCTATTTAGCGGCAGGTACTTCAAATTCTCAGGTCCGGTGTAATTCGCGCTCGGACGGATGATCTTGTTGTCGACGCGCTGCTCGATGATGTGCGCGCTCCAGCCGGCCGTGCGCGAGATCACGAAGAGCGGCGTGAACATGGCCGTGGGCACACCCATCATGTGATAAGAGACCGCGCTGAACCAGTCCAGATTCGGGAACATCTTCTTTGCGTCCCACATCACCGACTCCAGCCGCTCGGCGATATTGAACAGCTTGCTGTTGCCCGCTTCCTTCGAGAGCTTCTTCGCGATTTCCTTGATGACCTTGTTGCGCGGGTCGGAGATCGTGTACACCGGGTGGCCGAAACCGATCACCACTTCCTTGTTCTCGACGCGACGGCGGATGTCCGCTTCGGCTTCGTCCGGCGTCTGGTAGCGCGACTGGATCTCGAATGCGACTTCGTTGGCGCCGCCGTGCTTCGGCCCGCGCAGCGCGCCGATCGCGCCGGTGATGGCCGAATAGATGTCCGATCCCGTGCCCGCGATCACGCGGCCCGCAAAGGTCGATGCGTTGAACTCGTGCTCGGCGTACAGGTTCAGCGACACGTGCATCGCGTCGACCCACGCCTTCGACGGCTCCACGCCGTGCAGCAGATGCAGGAAGTGGCCGCCGATCGAATCGTCGTCGGTTTCCACTTCGATGCGCTTGCCGTTGTGCGAGTAGTGATACCAGTAGAGCAGCATCGAGCCGAGCGAGGCCATCAGCTTGTCGGCGATGTCGCGCGCGCCCGGCAGATTGTGATCGTCCTTCTCCGGCAGCACGGTGCCTAGCACCGACACGCCGGTGCGCATCACGTCCATCGGATGGGCGGCGGCCGGAATCCATTCGAGCGCGGCCTTGACGTTCGCGGGCAGGCCGCGCAGCGCTTTCAGCTTCGTCTTGTAGGCGGTCAGTTCGGCCTGGGTCGGCAGCTTTTCGTGCACGAGCAGGTACGCGATCTCTTCGAATTCGCAGGCGCTGGCGATATCGAGAATGTCGTAGCCGCGGTAGTGCAGGTCGTTGCCGGTCTTGCCGACCGTGCAGAGCGCCGTGTTGCCGGCCGTCACACCGGACAGGGCGACGGATTTCTTCGGTTTGAAGCCGCTTTGGGGTTCGTTGCCGCCTTGTGCACCGGCGGTTTGCGTCGTCTCGCTCATCTCCCGCAATCTCCTTTGTGCCTGCTCGATGCTTCTGATTGACCCATGCGTTCGACGCTCGCCGTCTGCAGCGCCACATGATGCCGTGCTTCGATTGCCTGGCGGCGTGCGCATTTGCCGCTCACCGCAGCCGCGCTGATTGCCGCAGCGACTTTCATGCTCATGATCCTGCTTGCACGTCAGTGCCCACTTTCGTGAAAAGCGGCGCGGCGTCTTGCGGGACGGCGCGACCGGTGGCTTGCGCGCGGCGCAGTACCGACCAGTAGTAGCGATAGCTGGCGCGGTCGTGCAGCGTGTCGTGATGGCGGGTCGGGCCCCATTGTGCGGACTGCGCGGCCAGCAGGATGTCGGTGGCCGTGGCGATCTCTTCGTCGCGCGGCGCGAATGCGGCGACGATCGCCTCGATCTGCGCCGGATGGATGCTCCACATGCGTGTGTAGCCGAATTCGTTACGGGCGCGCGCAGCGTCGTTGGCGACCACGCTCATGTCGCGCACTTCCGTGCTGACGTTGTGCGACGGCACTTTGCCGTATGCATGGCAGGCCGCCGAGATTTCCAGCTTCGCGCGCCGCACCAGCGGATGATCGAACTGGCCGGGCGAGCGCATGGCGGTATCGGGAATCGCGCCGTCGTGCGCGGAGACGAAGTCCATCAAGCCGAAGCTCAGCGCTTCCACGCCGGGCAGCGCGGCCAGATCGAACACACGCGTCAGCGCGCCGTGCGTTTCGACCAGCAACTGCACCGGCACCGGTTGCGCAATGCCGAGCTCGCGCCGCGTCGCCTCGATGAACGCGACCATTTCGGCGGCATCGGGGACGTTGCGGATTTTCGGCAGGGTGATGTAGGCAGGCGCTCGCTTCGCGGCACGCAGAATGAGACGGACGTCGTCGCGCCAGTGCGCGTGATCGAAGTCGTGAATCCGCACGCCGACGCGGCCGAAGCGGTCGTACTCGCTGCCTAGCAACGAGGCGACCAGTTCGGCGTGCTGCGCTTCGCGGCCGACCTGCGCGCCGTCTTCGCAATCGAGCGTGATGTCGAACACGGGGCCCAATTGCTGCTGCAATGCCAACGATTTCAGCATCAGCTTTTCGCTGCCGGCGTAGTGATCGCAGGCAGGCAGCACAGCGGGCGGCACTTCGCCGTCAAACAGCACTTCGGCGGGTGTGAGGGCGCGCATCTTCGGCGTCAGGGGCGTGGGTAGTGTTTGGAGAAATCTGATTCGGGCGCGCTCTGCCGGACCGTCACGGCAACTGAGCAAAACGCGCTCGAATCAGATGCGAATAGCAGCATTCGCACGTAAAAAACGGAACCCGCTGCGGTGGCGCCTGTGAGCGCCCCCGGACATTTCGCATCGTGCCAGGCTGCCTGAAAGGCGGCCTGGCGTTGTCTCACGAGTTCCGGTTCGTTTGCATCAGCCGCTTAGCCGAGCAGGTGTTGAACGCCTTCGCGCTCTTCCAGCAACTCGTTCAGCGTGCCGTCCATCTTTTCGCGCGAGAACGCGTCGATTTCCAGACCTTCAACGCGCTTGTACTCGCCGTTTTCGCACGTGACCGGCACACCGTAGATGATGTCTTCCGGAATGCCGTACGAACCGTCCGACGGGATACCCATGGTGACCCACTTGCCGTTTGTGCCGAGCACCCAGTCACGCACGTGGTCGATTGCAGCGTTGGCCGCCGACGCTGCCGACGACAGGCCACGCGCTTCGATGATCGCCGCGCCGCGCTTGCCGACGGTCGGGATGAACGTGTTGCGGTTCCATTCTTCGTCGTTGATCAGCTTGGTCAGGTCTTGACCTTCTGCCGTTGCAACGCGGAAGTCCGGGTACATGGTCGGCGAGTGGTTGCCCCACACAGCCAGCTTTTCGATCGACGCGACCGGCTTGCCCGACTTGGCGGCCAGTTGCGACAGCGCGCGGTTGTGGTCCAGGCGCAGCATGGCGGTGAAGTTCTTCTTCGGCAGATCCGGCGCCGACTTCATGGCGATGTAAGCGTTCGTGTTGGCCGGGTTGCCGACCACCAGCACCTTCACGTCGCGGCTCGCGACCTTGTTCAGCGCCTTGCCCTGAACCGTGAAGATTTCGGCGTTGGCCGACAGCAGGTCCTTACGCTCCATGCCTTTCGAACGCGGACGCGCGCCGACCAGCAGGGCCACGTCTGCATCCTTGAATGCAACTTCCGGATCGTCGGTGATCACGACGCCCGACAGCAGCGGGAATGCGCAATCATCCAGTTCCATCACGACGCCTTTGACGGCGCCTTGCGCTTGCGGCAGGTCGAGCAATTGCAGGACCACCGGCTGATCCTTGCCGAGCAGGTCGCCATTGGCGATGCGGAACAGCAGGGAGTAAGCGATTTGACCTGCGGCGCCGGTGACGGCAACGCGCTTTGCGGGCTTAGCCATTGAGAAATCTCCAGGACGATGCGTTAGACGCTAGGGAAAACGCCATTCTATATGCGCGTTCAGCGAAGCGTTGTGAAACACGGCGGAATTCACTGTCGCGGACTGCCTCGCCAATTGCCGAGGCCGAGCGGCGCGTTGCGGCAAGACCGCCATGCCGGAAATCTGCACTACAGCACGGGAGCGGAATATGAAGCGCCGGGTAGCCGCTGCACGGTGCGGGCTCCTGCAAACAGCGCGTTTCGGCAAGCGTCTGACCAACGAATGGCGGCGAAATCGAAACCTGAACTGCGTGGGAACAGCATGGTGCACAGTGGCTGCCGGTGCGTCGCGGCGCTGCATCAAAACAGCCGCCGAAAAACCCGCAAACCCTTGCTCGACAAGGAGTGTAGGAGTCGTCAGACACAAAGTCAACATTATCTTATGTCTTATATAAGACATATCTATTGCGGGGAAAACCCTAGACGCGGCCTAGCCCTTTATGATGAAATGCGCGGATGAATTCGAACCCGGCGAACACCACGAATCCGAGCGGCCAAGGGGTCGCGGGCGAGGGTGTACCCACTGCGCCTCCGGCCACGTCGCCCACTTTCAGCCCCTTGTACCAGCAGATCAAGGGGTTGATCACGCAGAGCCTCGAAAGCGGCGAGTGGAAGCCAGGCGAGATCATTCCTAGTGAAGTCGAATTGGCGGCCAGATACAAGGTCAGTCAGGGGACGGTGCGCAAAGCGATCGACGAACTTGCCGCCGACAACCTGCTGGTGCGCCGCCAGGGCAAGGGCACGTTTGTTGCAACGCACAACGAAGACCGCGCCCAGTTTCGGTTCCTCAGATTGCTGGCCGATGACGGCGCGGAACACCCGCACGTCAGCCGCCTGCTTGAATGCCGGCGCTTGCGCGCTTCGGCGGACATCGCCCGGCAACTCGATCTGAAACCGGCCGATCCGGTCGTCTTGATCAAGCGCTTGCTGCAGTTCGACGGCGAAGTCACCGTACTCGATGAAATCTGGTTGCCCGGCGCCGTGTTCCGTGGCCTGACGCTCGAGCGGCTGTCGGAGTATAAAGGTCCCCTCTACGCGATGTTCGAGACGGAATTCGGCACCCGCATGATCCGCGCAACGGAGAAGATTCGCGCGGTGGCGGCTGAGCCTTCCGTCGCCGATCTGCTGCATGTGCCGGCGGGTTTTCCGCTGCTATCGGTCGAGCGCGTGTCCTATACCTATGGAGACCGGCCGGTCGAAGTGCGCCGTGGTTGGTATGTCACAACCGGGTACTACTATCAGAACGATCTAAGCTGAATCGGGCTGAATGAGGGCGCTGCGTCCCACACGTGCGCCTGTTTGAAAGCGCCTTTATCGCGCGCGCTGTAACGGACCTGTCGTGGTTTTCGCTGCAGCGCGATATAAAAAGGCGCTAAAATTGCGGATTAGTGTGACTACATAGTAGGGGTCTAGCATGGCTGAAGCCGTAAAAAAACCGAGGCCGGAATTCCGGAACATCGGTATCGGGCAGATATTGACGGCATACCGTCTCCCGCTAGCGGGGCGAGTATCGATCTTGCACCGCTTGAGCGGTGGTCTGCTTTTTGTTTTTCTTCCGTTCCTGCTGTACCTCTTCGATCAGAGTCTGACATCGGAACTTAGTTTCGAAGTCTTCAAAGGTTTCCTCTCCAACATCATCGTCAAGCTCATCACGCTCGTTCTGGCGTGGGCCTTCCTGTTTCACTTCTGCGCCGGCATCCGTCACCTCGTGATGGACACGAACCACAACGCGGTCACGAAGGAAAAAGGCAAATCGACTTCCATCGTCGTTCTCGTCGTGTCGTCGCTGCTCACCATCGCATTCGCGGCAAAACTGTTCGGAGCATTCTAAAAAATGTCAGCTAATAACCGAATCGGTTCGAAGCGTCTCGTTGTCGGCGCTCACTACGGTCTGCGCGACTGGCTGGCGCAGCGCATTACCGCCGCCGTCATGGCGATCTACACGGTGATCCTGCTCGCGTGGTTCTTCGGCGCGCGCGATTTCTCGTACGACGGCTGGGCGTCGATCTTCGCCACGCAGTGGATGAAGCTCGCCACGTTCGTCACGCTGCTCTCGCTGTTCTATCACGCGTGGGTGGGTATCCGCGACATCTGGATGGACTATGTGAAGCCCGTTGGCATCCGCCTGTTGCTTCAAGCGCTGACGATCGTCTGGCTGCTCGCGTGTGCGGGCTACGCTGCGCAGATTCTCTGGAGAGTGTAAAAGAATGGCTGCAATCAAGAATTCTCTGCCGCGTCGCAAGTTTGACGTGGTTATCGTCGGCGCAGGCGGCTCGGGGATGCGCGCTTCGCTGCAACTCGCGCGCGCCGGTCTGTCGGTCTGCGTGCTGTCCAAGGTGTTCCCGACGCGTTCGCACACGGTCGCTGCTCAAGGCGGCATCGGCGCATCGCTCGGCAACATGAGCGAAGACAACTGGCACTACCACTTCTACGACACGATCAAGGGTTCCGACTGGCTCGGCGACCAGGACGCGATCGAGTTCATGTGCCGCGAAGCACCGAACGCCGTCTACGAACTCGAACACATGGGCATGCCGTTCGACCGCAACGCTGACGGCACGATTTACCAACGCCCGTTCGGTGGCCACACGGCGAACTATGGCGAAAAGCCGGTGCAACGCGCTTGCGCGGCCGCTGACCGTACCGGTCACGCGCTGCTGCACACGCTGTATCAGCAGAACGTCGCTGCGAAAACGCAATTCTTCGTCGAATGGATGGCGCTGGATCTGATCCGCGACGCCGACGGCGACGTGCTCGGCGTGACCGCGCTGGAAATGGAAACGGGCGACGTCTACATCCTCGAAGGCAAGACCACACTGTTCGCCACGGGCGGGGCGGGCCGGATCTTCGCGGCATCGACCAACGCGTTCATCAACACCGGCGACGGCTTGGGCATGGCGGCGCGTTCGGGTATTGCGCTGCAAGACATGGAATTCTGGCAATTCCACCCGACCGGCGTGGCCGGCGCGGGCGTGCTGATTACCGAAGGCGTGCGCGGTGAAGGCGGCATTCTGCGTAACTCGAACGGCGAGCGTTTCATGGAACGCTACGCGCCTACTTTGAAGGATCTGGCGCCGCGTGACTTCGTGTCGCGTTCGATGGACCAGGAAATCAAGGAAGGCCGTGGTGTGGGTCCGAACAAGGATCACGTGCTGCTCGACCTGTCGCACATCGGCGCCGAGACGATCATGAAGCGTCTGCCGTCGATCCGCGAAATCGCGCTGAAGTTCGCGAACGTCGATTGCATCAAGGAGCCGATCCCCGTTGTGCCGACCATCCACTATCAGATGGGCGGTATACCGACGAACATCCACGGTCAGGTGGTGGGCACGTCGAAGGGTCACGAAGAGCCGGTCAACGGCTTCTACGCAGTGGGCGAATGCTCGTGCGTGTCGGTGCACGGTGCGAACCGTCTCGGCACGAACTCGCTGCTCGACCTGGTGGTGTTCGGCCGCGCGGCCGGCAACCACATCGTCAAGCACGTGAAGGAAATCAAGGAGCACAAGCCGCTTCCGGCAGACGCCGCCGATTTCTCGCTGGCACGTCTGGCCAAGCTGGAGAAGTCCTCGTCGGGCGAATACTCGCAAGACGTTGCGGCTGAGATCCGTTCCACGATGCAGGCCCACGCTGGCGTGTTCCGCACGTCGGAGTTGCTGGCCAAGGGTGTCGAGCGTATTCGGGAAGTGGCTAACCGCGTCGACAACATCTACCTGAAGGACAAGTCGAAGGTGTTCAACACGGCCCGCATCGAAGCGCTGGAAGTGGAGAACCTGATTGAAGTGGCCCGCGCCACGATGGTTTCCGCCGAAGCGCGTAAGGAAAGCCGTGGCGCGCACGCGCAGAACGACTTCGAACATCGCGACGACGAAAACTGGCTGCGCCATACGCTGTGGTTCAGCGAAGGCGATCGCCTCGACTACAAGCCGGTTCACATGCAACCGCTGACGGTCGAATCGGTTCCGCCGAAAGCGCGGACCTTCTAAGGCACAAGTCAAAGGAATTCAGAAATGGCAAAGCGTACATTTGAAATTTACCGCTACGACCCGGACAAGGACGCAGCGCCGCGCATGCAAACGTACGAGATCGAGATCGACTCGCACGAACGCATGCTGCTCGACGCGCTCATCAAGCTGAAGGCTGTCGACGAAACACTGTCGTTCCGCCGCTCGTGCCGTGAAGGCGTGTGCGGTTCGGACGCAATGAACATCAACGGCAAGAACGGTCTGGCGTGCCTCACGAACCTGAACGACCTGCCGCAAAAGATCGTGCTGCGTCCGCTGCCGGGCCTGCCCGTCGTGCGCGACCTGATCTGCGATTTCACGCAGTTCTTCAACCAGTATCACTCGATCAAGCCGTACCTGATCAACGATACGCCGCCGCCGGAAAAGGAACGTCTGCAGTCGCCGGAAGAACGCGACGAGCTCGACGGCCTGTACGAATGTATTCTGTGCGCCAGCTGCTCGACTTCGTGCCCGAGCTTCTGGTGGAATCCGGACAAGTTCGTCGGCCCGGCAGGCCTGTTGCAAGCCTATCGCTTCATCGCGGATAGCCGCGACGAAGCGACGGGCGAACGCCTCGACAACCTGGAAGATCCGTACCGTCTGTTCCGTTGCCATACCATCATGAATTGCGTCGACGTTTGCCCGAAGGGCCTGAACCCGACCAAGGCAATTGGCAAGATCAAGGAATTGATGGTTCGCCGCGCGGTCTGAGATGGAATCAACATCGCATCAGTCCGACCCTCTCCGCCGCGCGCGCCTTCGCTGGCGCGCGCGGCGGGGCCTGCTGGAAAACGATCTGATCTTTGAACGTTTTTTCGGCCGATATGAGCATGACCTCAGCGATGCTGACGTGGGCGCACTTACACGGCTGCTCGAGCTGAGCGATAACGACCTGATGGACTTGCTGCTCGTGCGCAAGGAACCGGAAGGCGACCTTGCCGACCCGGATGTGATCCGGGTGCTGGAGCTGCTGCGTAATGCCTGACCGGCATGACCGGCTTGAGCGCTGCTTGTCCGCGCTTGTCCGTTGTCCCAGGCGTGCAATTATCGAAACCCTGTTTCCATACTTCGATTGAGGATGTGCTATGACCCCGTCAGATGTTAAAGCCACGCTATCGTTCAGCGACAATTCGCCGAGCGTTGAAATGCCGATTTACAAGGGCACTCTCGGCCCGGACGTGATCGACATCCGCAAACTGTACGGCCAGACCGGCAAGTTCACGTACGACCCGGGCTTCATGTCGACGGCGGCTTGCAATTCGGCGATCACGTACATCGACGGCGACAAGGGCGAGCTGCTGTATCGCGGCTACCCGATCGACAACCTCGCGCAAAACGCCGACTTCCTCGAAACCTGCTATTTGCTGCTGAAGGGCGAACTGCCGAACGCACAGCAAAATGCTGAATTCGTGAAGACGGTCACGAACCACACGATGGTGCATGAGCAAATGCACTTCTTCTTCCGTGGTTTCCGTCGCGACGCGCACCCGATGGCGATTCTGGTCGCCGCAGTCGGCGCGCTGTCGGCGTTCTATCACGACTCGCTCGACATCAACAATCCGCGTCACCGTGAAGTGTCGGCCATTCGCATGATTGCGAAGCTGCCGACGCTGGTGGCGATGGCGTACAAGTACAGCATCGGCCAGCCGTTTGCGTACCCGAAGAACGACCTGTCGTACAGCGCGAACTTCATGCACATGATGTTCTCGAACCCGTGCGAAGAGTACAAGGTCAACGACGTGCTGGTGCGCGCGCTCGACCGTATCCTGATCCTGCATGCGGACCACGAGCAGAATGCGTCGACCTCGACCGTGCGTCTCGCCGGTTCGTCGGGCGCGAATCCGTTCGCGTGTATCGCAGCGGGTATCGCGTGTCTGTGGGGCCCGGCGCACGGCGGTGCGAACGAAGCCGCACTGAACATGCTGGAAGAAATCGGCTCGGTCGACAACATTCCTGAGTTCATCAAGCAGGTGAAGGACAAGAACTCGGGCGTGAAGCTGATGGGCTTCGGTCACCGCGTCTACAAGAACTACGATCCGCGTGCGAAGCTGATGCGCGAAACCTGCCACGAAGTGCTGGAAGAGCTGGGCCTGCACGACGACCCGCTGTTCAAGCTGGCCATGGCACTGGAAAAGATCGCACTGGAAGACGAATACTTTGTGTCGCGCAAACTGTACCCGAACGTCGACTTCTACTCGGGCATCGTGCAGCGCGCGCTGGGCATCCCGACCTCGATGTTCACGTGTATCTTCGCGATGGCACGTACGGTCGGCTGGATCGCGCAGTGGAACGAAATGATCGCCGATCCGGAACAGAAGATTGGCCGTCCGCGTCAGCTGTTCATCGGCGACACGCAACGTGAAGCCAAGCCGATCGCGCAACGTTGATCAGGTTTGAGTCCGCTTAATTCGTAGTGGCTGCGTGCGCTGCGAGTCAGGACGGAGTCTGCTGATAAAGACGCCCCGACGGGTTTTCCGTCGGGGCGTTTTGTTTACAGCTTCTTGTCCCGCGCACTGAGCATGCATTTGCGCGGCAGTGCAGCAGGCGGGGGACGGGTGCGCTCTTGCCGGGTAACGCCAATACAGGTATCGACACTACCACCCAACTCCCTGTTTTTTATCGGTTTTCTCCCTAGTTGAGCGGCCCAGGCGGGGCGCTGCGTGGCATAATCGACCGACACGGTCAGCCCGCAGTCAATACTACCCCGCATACCATGGCACAGACTCTCTACGACAAATTGTGGAACACACACGTGGTCCACACGGAAGAAGACGGTACGACGATTCTCTACATCGACCGTCACCTGCTGCACGAAGTCACCAGCCCTCAGGCGTTCGAAGGTCTGAAGCTGGCTGAGCGTCCGGTGTGGCGCATCAGCGCGAACCTGGCGGTCTCGGACCACAACGTCCCGACCACGGACCGCAGCCACGGCATCGCCGATCCGGTTTCCAAGCTGCAAGTCGACACGCTCGATTCGAACTGCGACGCTTACGGCATCACGCAGTTCAAGATGAACGATCTGCGTCAGGGCATCGTGCACATCATCGGGCCGGAGCAGGGCGCTACGCTGCCCGGCATGACGATCGTCTGCGGCGACTCGCACACGTCCACGCACGGCGCGTTCGGCGCGCTGGCGCATGGCATCGGCACGTCGGAAGTCGAACACGTGCTGGCCACGCAAACGCTCTTGCAGAAGAAGAGCAAGAACATGCTGGTCCGAGTCGAAGGGCAACTGCCGCGCGGTTGCACCGCGAAAGACATCGTGCTCGCCATCATCGGCAAGATCGGCACGGCAGGCGGCACCGGCTACGCGATCGAATTCGGCGGTTCGACGATTCGCGCGCTCTCCATGGAAGGCCGCATGACGGTTTGCAACATGGCGATCGAAGCAGGCGCGCGAGCCGGCATGGTCGCGGTCGACGATACTACGGTCGAATACCTGAAGGGCCGCCCGTTCTCGCCGGAAGGCGTGGAGTGGGATCACGCGGTCGAATACTGGAAGCAATTCAAGTCGGACGAAGGCGCACAGTTCGATCGCGTGGTCGAACTGAACGCAGCGGAGATCGTGCCGCAAGTCACGTGGGGCACGTCGCCGGAAATGGTCACGGCCGTGGACGGCCGCGTGCCGGATCCGGACCGCGAGAAAGACCCGGTCAAGCGCGACGCCATGGAGCGCGCGCTGAAATACATGGCGCTCGAACCGAACGCGCCGATCGAGTCGATCAAGCCGGATAAAATCTTCATCGGGTCGTGCACCAACGCGCGCATTGAAGACATTCGCGCCGCGGCTTACGTCGTGAAGAAGCTGGGCCGCCGCGTGGCGCCGAACATCCGTCTGGCCATGGTAGTGCCGGGTTCGGGTCTCGTGAAGGCACAGGCGGAACGTGAAGGCCTCGACAAGGTCTTTACCGATGCCGGTTTCGAATGGCGTGAACCGGGTTGCTCGATGTGTCTCGCCATGAACGCCGACCGGCTGGATCCGGGCGAACGTTGCGCGTCCACGTCGAATCGTAATTTCGAAGGTCGTCAGGGCGCCGGTGGCCGTACCCACCTCGTGAGCCCCGCGATGGCTGCGGCTGCGGCCATCGAAGGGCATTTCGTCGATATTCGCAAGCTTGGATAAACACGCATGATGAAGAACATGAGTCGCACCACTCTATTGCGCCGCTTCGCGCTCGGTTCCCTGGCTGGGCTGTTGCTTGGTCTGGCCGGTTGCAACACGGTGCACGGATTCGGCGAGGACATGTCGCACCTCGGCAATTCGATCAGCAACCACGCTGATAAATAAGCGGTTTTTGATTTTTGCCGGCCATGCGCCGAGCGGCTTTCCGGCCGCCGCGCGCATCGCCCGGTCTTGAAACAGGCGCAAGCGTCATGGATAAATTCATCGTACACACCGGCGTCGTGGCGCCGCTCGATCGCGAGAACGTCGACACGGACGCGATCATTCCGAAGCAATTCCTGAAGTCGATCAAGCGCACGGGTTTCGGTCCGAACGCGTTCGACGAATGGCGCTACCTCGACCACGGCGAGCCGGGTCAGGACAATTCGAAGCGTCCGCTGAATCCGGATTTCGTGTTGAACCAGCCGCGCTATCAGGGCGCTTCGGTGCTGCTGGCGCGCAAGAATTTCGGTTGCGGCAGCTCGCGCGAGCACGCACCCTGGGCGTTGGAGCAATACGGCTTTCGCGCGCTGATCGCGCCGAGTTTCGCCGACATTTTCTATAACAACTGCTTCAAGAACGGCGTGTTGCCGATCGTGCTGACCGAACAGCAAGTGGATCACCTGTTCAACGAGACGTATGCGTTCAACGGTTTCAAGCTGACAGTCGATCTCGAGGCGCAAGTCGTGCGCACGTCGGACGGCGGCACCGAATATCCGTTCGAAGTCGCGGCGTTCCGCAAGTACTGCCTGCTGAACGGCTTCGACGACATCGGCCTCACGCTGCGTCACGCGGACAAGATTCGCCAGTTCGAAGCAGAGCGCATTACGAAGCAGCCTTGGCTGAATCACCGCATCGTCGGTTAAGCGCGTAGGGTCTCTGAGGCCCGCTCGTTGATTCAAGCTCGCAAGAAAACGTCGGGGCGCCCCAAGTTTTCTTGCCCCCCGCGGGGGGCCTGACGCGAAGCGACAGGTCTGGGGGCACTCTCACTCTCGAAGCAAACATCAAGGAATTCGCATGAAGATCGCAGTCTTGCCGGGCGACGGCATCGGTCCCGAAATCGTCAAGGAAGCCGTCAAGGTCCTGAATGTACTCGGCGAAAAGTTCGAACTCGAAGAAGCGCCGGTTGGCGGCGCGGGCTACGAAGCGAAGGGCCACCCGCTGCCCGACTCGACGCTGGCGCTGGCGAAAGAAGCCGACGCGATCCTGTTCGGCGCCGTCGGCGACTGGAAATACGACTCGCTCGAACGCGCGCTGCGCCCGGAGCAGGCCATTCTGGGTCTGCGCAAGCACCTGCAACTGTTCGCGAACTTCCGTCCGGCGATCTGCTATCCGCAACTCACCGGCGCGTCGTCGTTGAAGGAAGAGATCGTCTCGGGCCTCGACATCCTGATCGTGCGTGAACTGAACGGCGACATCTATTTCGGCGCGCCGCGCGGCGTGCGTTCGTCGCCGGACGGGCTGTTCGAAGGCGCGAAGGAAGGCTTCGACACGATGCGTTACTCGGAGCCCGAAGTGCGCCGCATTGCGCACGTCGCGTTTCAGGCGGCGCAAAAGCGTCAGAAGAAGCTGACGAGCGTGGACAAGGCCAATGTGCTCGAAACCTCGCAGTTCTGGCGCGACGTGATGATCGACGTGTCGAAGGAATATGCTGACGTCGAGTTGTCGCACATGTACGTCGACAACGCCGCGATGCAGCTGGTGAAGGCGCCGAAGGCGTTCGACGTGGTCGTCACCGGCAACATGTTCGGCGACATTCTCTCCGACGAAGCGGCCATGCTGACGGGTTCGATCGGCATGCTACCGTCCGCCTCGCTCGACAAGGACAACAAGGGCTTGTACGAGCCGTCGCATGGTTCGGCACCGGACATTGCCGGCAAGGGCGTCGCGAATCCGCTCGCCACGATTCTGTCGGCGGCCATGATGCTGCGCTATTCGCTGAACAAGGCGGAGCAGGCCGATCGTATCGAAAACGCCGTGAAAAAGGTGCTCGAACAAGGCTATCGCACCGGCGACATTCTCACGCCGGGTTGCAAGCAGGTCGGCACCGTCGCGATGGGCGACGCGGTCGTTGCAGCGCTGTAAAAGCAGGCAAGTAATGCAGGCAAGTCAAGTGGCAGTCAGGTCGACAAACGGCCTTTAAAACGCGAATTGGCCTCGAAAGAGGTCGATTCGCGCGCAATACGGACGGCAGCGGCGGACATTGACGTCGCCGGATTCCGGTTTTCGTGTATATTGTAGCGATGGCGCACACAGCTCAAATCTCCTCGATTTCGACACTGCACGGCAAAACGGCCCGTGTGGTTGAGCTCGCCATTACCGCCAAAGCTTCCATTAAAACGATTACCCCGAAAACGATCACGAAGCGCTGATCGTCCGTCGTGCCCGCTCATCTTCCCCGCGCGGTCACTGCGGGCAAAGATGCGGGGAAGTTTCCATTCGAAGGGTATGAAGTCATGAACGTAGGTCTCGTAGGTTGGCGCGGCATGGTCGGCAGCGTCCTGATGCAACGCATGCAGCAGGAAGGCGATTTCGATCTTATCGAACCGGTGTTTTTCAGCACCAGCAACGCGGGCGGCAACGCGCCGTCGTTCGCCAAAAACGAGACCAAGCTCAAAGATGCGACAAGCATCGACGACCTGAAGAAGTGCGAAGCGATCATCTCGTGCCAGGGCGGCGACTACACGAACGAGGTGTTCCCGAAGCTGCGCGCCGCGGGCTGGAACGGCTACTGGATCGACGCGGCGTCGTCGCTGCGCATGAAGGGCGACGCGGTCATCATTCTCGATCCGGTCAACCTCGACGTGATCAAGAACGCGCTGGTCAAGGGCCAGAAGAACTTCATCGGCGGCAATTGCACCGTTAGCCTGATGCTGATGGCGCTCGGCGGCCTGTTCCGCGAAAACCTCGTCGACTGGATGACGGCTATGACTTATCAGGCCGCTTCGGGCGCGGGCGCGCAAAACATGCGCGAACTGCTGCAGCAAATGGGCACGCTGTACGGTGCGGCGAAGGAAGACCTGGCGGATCCGTCGTCGGCGATTCTCGACATCGACCGCCGCGTGCTGAGCGCGATGAACAGTGACCGTATGCCGACCGACAACTTCGGCGTGCCGCTCGCCGGCTCGCTGATTCCGTGGATCGACAAGGATCTCGGCAACGGCATGTCGAAGGAAGAGTGGAAGGGCGGCGCGGAAACCAACAAGATTCTCGGCAAGCCCGCCATGGGCACGCCGGGTTCGATTCCGGTCGACGGCCTGTGCGTGCGCATCGGCGCAATGCGCTGCCACTCGCAGGCACTGACCATCAAGCTGAACAAGGACGTGCCGCTCGACGAAGTGAACAGCATCCTCGCGTCGGGCAACGACTGGGTCAAGGTCGTGCCGAACGAGCGTGAAGCGTCGATGCGCGATCTGTCCCCGGCGGTGGTGACGGGTACGCTGACGGTGCCGGTCGGCCGCGTGCGCAAACTGGCGATGGGCGGCGAATATCTGTCGGCTTTCACGGTCGGCGATCAGTTGTTGTGGGGCGCGGCGGAACCGCTGCGTCGCATGCTTCGCATTGTGCTCGACAAGTAAAGTAAACTACGCGCTCACGACGCGTAGAAAACTCAAGAAGCGTCGCGCTTGCGCGGCGCTTTTTTCATTGTGTGCTCCGATTATCTTGTCTCTTTCCAACCGCAAAAAAGGGCTGCGCGCTGACGCGCCAGGAGTCCCGATGAACCTTCGACTCTCATCCCTTCGGGCTATGTTCATTCATCGAGGTGCGGGCCGATTGGCCGCTGCCACGGCTGCGGCTCTCGCGCTGGCGGGTGCCGGCATGGGCAGCGCGCTCGCCGCGCCGGGCGATGCCGCGAGCGCGCCGGACGCCGCCTCCGTTTCGTACGCGAACGGCGGTCAAGTGACGGTACGGCCCGGGCAGTCGCTGAACGACGTGGCGATTGCCGTCACGCAGTCGCACGACAAAGCGACGCTCGCGCGCGCCTCGCGCGCATTGTTCGATGCGAACCCGAATGCCTTCATGAGCCACGACCCGAGCCGGTTGCGGCTGGGCGCGGTGCTGACGGTGCCCGTGTTGGATGCGTCGGGCGCGCTGGCTGCGTCGGCGGCGGGTGTTGCGACGGCGGCTTCCGCGGCTGCGCCTGCTTCCACGTCGAATGCAGCGTCGGCGACCGACGCGGCGAGTGCTGCAGCGCAGGTCAACGCGGCGGCGGCAAGCGCAGCAAGCGCTGCGGCTCGCGCGGCGACGGCGGCCGCGCCTGCTGTTTCGGCGATGGCCAGTGCGGCCACTGAGGCAAGCTCGGTGGCGCCTGGTGGCACGGCTTCATCGGCGCCGGTCGCGGGATCGCAGGCGGCGGCACTGCCGGCCAGCGGCACCCATGAGTGGACCGGTTCGATTCAGCCCTCGGCTAGCGAGGCCGCTGAAGGCGCATCCGCGGCTGGTGCGGGAACGACTCCGGCGACGACCGCCGCGCAGCCGGCGTCGCAACCGCGCGCGCAGGTGTCGAGCTTGCAGCAATTGCTCGCGCTGAAGAATCGCGTGCTGATGGAGTTGCAGAAGCATGGCATCGGCGGGACCCCGCCTGCTACGGGCACCGCGTCGAACAATGTCGCGCAGCCGGCAGCTGGCGTGTCCTCAGTGGCGGCTGTGCCGAGTCATGGCGCTACGCCGGTGGCATCGACGTCGAATGATGCCGGCATGTCGCAGACGGAGTTGAGTGTGGCGGCGGCGGTCGGCGCGGCGCTGGTGGCGCTGCTGGCGGCGTTGCGTATGGGCCGGCGTAAGCGCGAACGTGCGGCGGCGGAAGCTGCGTCGACGGATGGCGATGCGGCGGTGTCCGCGCGCGCAACGGGTCCGCAGGACATCGTTTCGACGCGCGAGCAGGTTCCGGTGCGCGAAGCGTCGGACGCCGGCGATGATGCGGCCGTGGGAAATGCGGCGGCGCTGGCGGCTGCGGAACGTGAAGCTGCCGAAGGTGACGCGGCGGCGCGTGAAATGGCGGAGCGTGTGGCGGCGGAGCGCGACGCGGAGATTCGTCGGGCGGCTGCGCGCGAGGCGGCGGAGAAAGCGGCGGCGGAACGTGTGGCTGAAGAACGGGCTGCGGCAGAGCGTGCTGCGGCGGAACGCGCGGCGGCGGAGCAAGCAGAGGCAGAGCGCGCAGCGGCGGAACGTGCGGCAGCGGAGCAAGCAGAGGCAGAGCGCGCAGCGGCGGAACGCACGGCAGCGGAGCGAGCAGAGGCTGAGCGCGCAGCGGCGGAACGCATGGCAGCGGAGCGAGCAGAGGCTGAGCGCGCAGCGGCGGAACGCACGGCAGCGGAGCAAGCAGCGGCAGAGCGCGCAGCAACAGAACGCGCAATCGCAGAACGTGTAGCGGAACAACATCCCGCAGGCCACGCAACCTTCTCCTTACCCGACCACATCTCGCAAGAGCGCGACGTAACACCCGCGTCCGTCGAACCCGCGCAATTGGATTCGAACACCGCTCCATCCGCTCAGAGTGGCTTCACTCCCGAACCTCTCCCGGCTCCGCACCACGACGACTTCGATAGCGCGACCACGGCCGCGAGCCTTGCCGCCGCTGCGGAACTCGGCGCCGAGGCGTTGCCGCTGGCGCCGCTCGAACCCGTCAACGAAGCCTTCCTGCACGAGGAACCTGCCCATCGTCTGCAATGGGACGACGTGCCGGCTGTGCCGCAGGAACCTTCCGTCGAGCCGCACACGATTTCGGCGTTCGGCCAGCCGTACAGCGACGCACCGGTGCCGACCGCGCCGCTGGCGGGTGAGACGCAGCAAGCGCACACCGAACCGTCGTATGAACCGCACCAATCGGCCCAAACGGCACCATCCAATGCCGCACCGAAGCTCGAGCCTGAAGAACCGCTAGCGCAACCCCAGTCCGCGCCCGCAGCCGTGCCGGCCGAATTCCCGCGCGACGCCGTCGATGCGTTCGGCAGCCTCGACATGCCGTTGCCCCCGCGCGTCGAGTCGTCCGCAGACGCCCTGCAAGTGCCCGCCTCACTGTCGACCCAACCGGTGGCATCGCCGGAATTCACGGCGAAACATGCCGCGCCGTTACCCCAGCCGGACGACGACGCGCCGCATATCGCCGACGAAATCACCGCCGGCACCGCAGGCCACGCGGCCGTCGCGGGCCTGGGTGCGGGTTTAGGTACGGGCTTCGGCGCATCCGGCTTCGGCGCGTTGAAGCTCGATTTCGACCTCGAATTGCCGCCGAGCCCGGCCCAGCCGTTGCCGGCGTTCACGCAGAACGATCTCGGCCGCATCGCTCGCAACAAGCTCGAACTGGCGGCCGAGTACATCGAACTCGGCGATCTGTCCGGCGCGCGCGCGCTCATCAACGAAGTGATCGAGACGAACGATCCGGGTACGCGCACCGAGGCCCGCGCGTTGCTCTCGACGCTCGCCCCGTTGTCGTGAAGCGTATTGCTCTGGGCGTCCAGTACGACGGTTCGGCATTCTGCGGTTGGCAGTCGCAACCGCACCGCAACACCGTTCAGGACGAGCTCGAACGGGCGCTGCGCGAGTTCGCGCAGACGCCGGTGCAAACCGTCGTCGCGGGCCGCACGGATACAGGGGTGCATGGTCTCGGCCAGGTCGTGCACTTCGACACAGAACTCGATCGCGCCGACGTGTCCTGGGTTCGTGGCACCAATTCGTTCCTGCCGAAGACCATCTCGATCCAGTGGGCCAAGCCGATGCCCGACGAGTTCCACGCGCGTTTCTCGGCGTTCGAGCGGACCTATTACTATGTGCTGTACGTTCATCCGGTGCGCTCGCCGATGCTGGCGACGCGGGCCGGTTGGGTGCATACGGCGCTCGACGTCGGCGCGATGCGGGCGGCCGCGGCTCATCTGATCGGCGAGCACGATTTTTCGGCGTTCCGTTCGTCGCAATGTCAGGCGAAAACGCCGGTCAAGCATCTGTATCAGATCGACGTACGGGAGCAGGGCGACTTCGTCCATTTCCGTTTTCGGGCGAACGCCTTCCTGCATCATATGGTGCGTAACCTGATGGGCTGTCTCGTCTACATCGGCCGTGGCCGTCGCCCGGTCGAATGGATGGCCGAGGTGCTCGCGAGCCGTGATCGCGATTTCGCCGCGCCGACCTTCATGCCCGACGGCTTGTATCTGGCGCAGGTGGGCTATCCTGAGCAATTCGCCGTGCCCGCGCCGCAGACAGGCAGCGTGCCGTGGAGTACCGTATGGACCGAGCAAGCCCAAACATGAAAGCAACCGAAACCCTCGCGAACGAATCCCACGCCGGCGCGCAGCAGCAGGCGGCGCCGCATCGCACGCGCATCAAGCTGTGCGGCCTGTCCAAGCCGGAAGACGTGTCCCATGCCATCGACCTCGGCGCCGACGCGATCGGCCTCGTGTTCTACCCGCCGAGCCCGCGCTCGGTCAGCGTCGCGCAGGCGGTCGAACTGGTGCACGACGTGCCGCCGTTCCTGTCGGTGGTCGGCTTGTTCGTCAACGCCACGCCGGACTGGATCCGCGAGGTCGCGAGCAACGTCGGCCTCACGCTGTTGCAGTTTCACGGCGACGAGACGCCGGAACAGTGCGAATCGCTTGCCGGCGTTGCGGGTTTGCCTTGGTTGCGCGCGTTGCGCGTTGCGGCGGATACTCAGCCCGCCGATTTGGTAAAATCGGCTCTTAGCTATTCAGCAGCCAGCGGCCTTCTGTTCGACACCCATGTCGAAGGATACGGCGGCGGCGGGAAGGTCTTCGATTGGTCACTTATTCCAGCAGAGCTCGCGCGTCGGGCCGTTTTGAGTGGTGGGTTGAACGCGCAAAACGTCAGTGATGCGATCCATCGCGTGCGCCCGTACGCGGTCGATGTCTCGAGCGGCATCGAAACGCCGGGCGCCAAGGGCGTGAAAGATCACGCCCGGATGGCGGCGTTCGTACGCGCTGTGCGCGCAGCGGACGCCGAATGATTCCGGCGCGGCGGTTGTCTCGCACGAGAGCCGCGCGCCACACTGAGAAGAGTGATCACCATGTATAACTTGCCTGACGAAAGAGGCCATTTCGGCCAATTTGGCGGCGTGTTCGTCGCTGAAACGTTGGTTCACGCGCTCGACGAGCTGCGTGCGGCGTACGAAAAATATAAGCAAGACCCGGAATTCGTCGCCGAATATGAGCGCGAACTGAAGTATTTTGTCGGCCGTCCGTCGCCGATTTATCACGCACAGCGCTGGAGCGAGATGCTTGGCGGCGCGCAGATTTTTCTCAAGCGTGAAGATCTGAATCACACCGGTGCTCACAAGGTCAACAACGTGATCGGGCAGGCGCTGCTTGCCAAGCGCATGGGCAAACCGCGCGTGATCGCGGAAACCGGCGCCGGCCAGCACGGCGTGGCCACGGCCACGATCGCCGCGCGGTTCGGCATGGAGTGCGTGGTCTACATGGGCGCGGAAGACGTGCGCCGCCAGGCCGCCAACGTGTATCGCATGAAACTGCTCGGCGCGACCGTCATACCCGTCGAGTCGGGCTCGCGGACCTTGAAGGACGCGTTGAACGAAGCCATGCGCGACTGGGTCACCAACGTCGAAAACACGTTCTACATCATCGGCACGGTCGCGGGGCCGCATCCGTACCCGATGATGGTGCGCGACTTCCAGCGTGTGATCGGCGACGAGTGCAAGGTGCAAATGCCTGAATTGGTCGGCCGCCAGCCGGATGCGGTGATTGCGTGCGTTGGTGGCGGTTCGAATGCGATGGGCATCTTTTACCCATACATTGACGACACTTCGGTGAAATTGATCGGCGTCGAGGCTGCCGGCGACGGCATTGAATCCGGCCGCCACGCAGCCTCGCTGATCGGCGGAAGTCCCGGCGTGCTGCACGGCAACCGCACGTATCTGCTTCAGGATGAAAACGGCCAGATCATCGAGACCCATTCGGTGTCGGCAGGCCTGGATTATCCGGGTGTCGGTCCTGAGCACGCGTGGCTAAAAGAGAGCAAACGCGCGGAATATGTCGGCATCACCGACGAAGAAGCGCTCAAGGCGTTCCACGATTGCTGCCGCATCGAAGGCATTATTCCGGCACTGGAATCCAGTCATGCGCTGGCCTATGCCGCGAAACTCGCGCCGACGTTGCCGAAGGACAAGTACCTTCTGGTCAATCTGTCGGGCCGCGGCGACAAGGACATGCATACGGTCGCTGAGCGATCGGGCATTCAGTTCTGAGCGCCGCGACGATGCGTGACGAGTTCGACGAGCCGCAGCCGGCGACTGTAACCACGGAAACCACACCGGCCGCCAATGTAACGGCGGCCGAGGCGCGTGCATCGCTGTTGCCGCAGGTGCCTGCCGGCATACGGCTGTTGAACCGCGATTTTCTGACCGATGTAGCGAACATTCCCGACGAATCGATCGACCTGATCGTATGCGATCCGCCTTACGGGCTCGGCAAGGACTATGGCAACGACTCCGACATGCGCACGGGTGAGGATTTTCTCGCCTGGACGCGTGGCTGGCTCGAACTGGCTATTCCCAAGCTGAAACCGTCAGGTTCGCTCTACATTTTCTGCACCTGGCAGTACGCGCCGGAAATCTTCAGCTTCCTGAAGACAAAACTCACGATGATCAACGAAATCATCTGGGACCGGCGTGTGCCGAGCATGGGCGGAACCGTGCGCCGATTTACCTCGGTGCACGATAACATCGGCTTTTTTGCGGTGTCGAAGGATTACTTCTTCGATCTCGATCCCGTCCGCATCCCGTACGATGCCGCCACGAAGAAGGCGCGTTCGCGTAAATTGTTCGAGGGCAGTAAGTGGCTCGAGGTTGGCTATAATCCAAAGGATGTCTGGTCGGTGTCGCGACTGCATCGGCAGCATGCCGAGCGCGTCGCGCACCCCACCCAGAAGCCTCTGGAAATTGTCGAGCGGATGGTGCTGGCAAGTTGTCCGAAGGGCGGTCGCGTGCTCGACCCTTTCATGGGCAGCGGCACCACCGCAGTCGCTTGCGCCCGTCAGCAGCGCGAATTCGTCGGCTATGAGATCAACGAAAGTTACTGCGCGATCGCGCGCGAACGCGTCAGCGCGGCTGCCGCTCCGCCCATAGCGCGTCGGGTCAAAGCCAAAACTCAACGGCAGACCGAAGTGCAGTGAGCGACGTGCAATGAACGACGTGCAATGAGCACGCTGCGCAGTAACCCAAATCCGAGAATATTCCATGTCCCGTATCAAGAACACGTTTGCTGCGCTGTCCGCCCAGGGTAAGAAAGGCCTGATTCCGTTCATGACGGCCGGTGACCCGGACCCCGCGCGCACGGTCGAATTCATGCATGCGCTCGCCGCCGGCGGCGCGGATGTGATCGAACTCGGCGTGCCGTTTTCCGACCCGATGGCCGACGGCCCGGTGATCCAGCAATCGTCGGAACGCGCGTTGGCGCATGGCGTGTCTCTGCGCCACGTAATCGCCGACGTCAAGCGCTTCCGCGAAACCAACGACACCACGCCCGTCGTGCTGATGGGCTACGCCAATCCGATCGAACGCATGGGTACCGAGGCCTTTGCAAAGGCGGCGAAGGAAGCCGGGGTGGATGGCGTGCTGGTTGTCGACTATCCGCCGGAAGAGTGCGTTAATTTCGCCGAACAGATGCGATCTGCCGGCATCGATCCGATTTTTCTGCTCGCGCCCACGTCGACCGACGAGCGCATTGCGGAAGTCGGCAAAATCGCCAGCGGCTACGTCTATTATGTGTCGTTGAAAGGGGTGACCGGAGCGGCAAATCTGGACGTTTCCAGCATCGCGAGTAAAATCCCGGCCATCAAGTCGCGCGTCCCCCTGCCGGTGGGCGTCGGTTTCGGTATCCGCGACGCGCAAACCGCGCGTGCGGTGGCCGAAGTATCCGATGCCGTTGTGATCGGCAGCCGTATCGTGCAATTGCTCGAACAGGCGGCGCCCGAAGCCGCTGCCGAGACGCTTACGCGTTTCGTCGCCGAAGTGCGCGAGGCGCTGGATAGCGTCGCGACTGCCCGATAACAGTTATTTTTGTCTTCTGTAGTGTAAGCGGCGGGCTTGTCCCGCCGTTTGCGCGATCGTAGACCCGAGAAGGATTCAATATGAGCTGGCTCGACAAACTGCTGCCGCCGAAAATCAAACAAACCGACCCGAAGAACCGCAAGGGAATTCCGGAAGGCCTGTGGATCAAGTGCCCGTCGTGCGAAGCCGTGCTGTATCGCAACGACGTCGAGGCCAATCTGCATGTTTGCCCGAAGTGCGACCATCACATGCGCATTGGCGCGCGTGAGCGGCTCGACGGCCTGCTCGATCCGGAAGGGCGCTACGAAATCGGCCAGGAAATCGTCCCGGTCGACGCGCTCAAGTTCAAAGACAGCCGCAAGTACCCGGATCGCCTGAAAGAGGCGATGGACGACACCGACGAAACCGACGCGATGGTTGTCATGGGCGGTGCGATCCACACGCTGCCGGTGGTGGTGGCCTGCTTCGAGTTCTCGTTCATGGGCGGCTCGATGGGTTCGGTGGTCGGTGAACGCTTCGCGCGCGGCGCGCAGAACGCGCTTGAACAGAAAGTGCCGTTCATCTGCTTCACCGCTTCGGGCGGCGCGCGGATGCAGGAAAGTCTGCTGTCGCTGATGCAGATGGCCAAGACCACGGCCATGCTCACCAAGCTCGCCGAAGCCAAGTTGCCGTTCATCTCCGTGCTGACCGATCCGACCATGGGCGGTGTATCGGCCAGTTTCGCGTTTCTCGGCGACGTGGTGATCGCAGAGCCGAAGGCGCTGATCGGTTTTGCCGGCCCGCGCGTGATCGAACAAACCGTGCGCGAGAAGCTGCCGGAAGGCTTCCAGCGCGCCGAATTCCTGCTGACGAAGGGCGCGATCGACATGATCGTCGACCGTCGCAAGCTGCGTGAAGAACTCGCGCAATTGATGGCGCTGTTGAGCCATCAACCGGCTGACGCCGTCGCGTAAGCAGACACTACGGTGAACCGTCGTCGCGCTTATCAAGCGCGGCGGCCATCAGAAAAGCAGTAAAAATAGCGCGCCGCGTGAGTGGTCAAGCGGCGCGCTGTCATTTCCGGGATAATCACGGTCTCGCAACGCAGCGACGTTGCTGACGGCGGCCAGCGCGGGCGGGTGCGGTTTTCGCGCATAAAGTGCCCGCCGGATCAGGCTCTGGCCGCAGCCGCAGCCGACCGCTTCGCGCCGCGCCCATTCGCAACACTGCCTAATCGATTCACTCGCGATTCACCCGATGACCACATTCCCCACCCTCGACGCGTGGCTCACGCACCTTGAATCCGCGCATCCGGTCGGCATCGACATGGGTCTGGCCCGCATCAGCCAGGTGCGCGACGCGATGCAGTTGTCGTTCGCGTGTCCGGTCATCACGGTCGGCGGCACGAACGGCAAGGGTTCCACGTGCGCGATCCTCGAATCCATTCTGCTGCGCGCCGGGTTCACGGTCGGCTGTCACACGTCGCCACATCTCCTGTCGTTCAACGAGCGCGCGCGGGTGAACGGCGAAATGGCGAGCGACGCGGATCTGCTGCCGCACTTCGAAGCCGTCGAAGCCGCGCGTCTGAGCCTCGCCGAACCGGTCACGCTGACCTACTTCGAATTCACGACGCTCGCGATCATGAGCCTGTTCGCTTCGCGCGGACTGGACGCGGTGATTTTCGAAGTCGGCCTCGGTGGCCGCCTGGACGCGGTCAATATCCTCGATACGGATTGCGCGATCATCACCAGCATCGATATCGATCACACGGAGTATCTCGGCGACACGCGCGAGAAAATCGCCTTCGAAAAGGCCGGCATTTTCCGTCCGGGCAAGCCGGCGATCTGCGCGGACCCGGTGCCGCCGCAATCGCTGATCGATTACGCGGAAAAAATCGGCGCCGAATTGTGGCTGTTCGGCCGCGATTTCCGCTACGAGGGCCAAGCCGGCAGCGAGCGCCAGCAATGGAGCTACGTCGGCCCGACCCTGCGGCGTTCGGCGCTGGCCTATCCGGCACTGCGCGGCGCGAACCAGTTGATCAACACGTCGGCGGCGCTCGCCGGTCTTGAGGCGCTGCGTGACCGCTTGCCGGTGTCGGCGCAGGACATCCGCCTCGGCCTCGCCAACGTGGAACTGCCGGGCCGCTTCCAGGTGCTGCCGGGCAAGCCGGCCGTCGTGCTGGATGTCGGCCACAATCCGCACGCGGCCGCGGTGCTGTCGCAAAACCTCGGCAACATGGGCTTCTTCCCGTACACCTACGCGGTGTTCGGCGCGATGCGCGACAAGGACATTGCCGGCGTGCTGACGCACCTGAAAGGCGAAATCGATCACTGGTGCGTGACCGATTTGCCGACGCCGCGGGCGGCGTCCGCGGAAGAACTCGAAGCGGCCTTGCGCGAGCAGGGCGTGGGCGAGGGCGCCGACAGCAGCGTGACGCGCTACGCCACACCGGCAGAGGCTTTCCAAGACGCGCTAAAACGAGCGTCAGAGAATGATAGAATCGTGGTTTTCGGCAGTTTCTATACGGTAGCAGGCGTGATGGCCTACCGTAAATCGCAGCAACACTGAACGGGCGCCAGGCTCGAACCAAGCGATTCATGGGAATTTTCTCGTTCGGCAAGAAAGACGACGCGCCCACCCGGCGCGGCGCAAATACCAGTTCCACCCGGGCCGCCCGTGGCGAGCGCGTGGAGCGGCGAACCCGCCGCACGGAGCGCACCGTCGACGCCGATGCGATGCTGCTCGACCCTACGTTGCCGGAAAAGCAGCGTGCGCGTCGCCGCCTCGTCGGCGCGATCGCGATGGTCGTGGCGGCGGTCGTCATCCTGCCGATGGTGCTGGACTCGCACCCCAAGCCCGTCACAGACGACATCTCCATCGACATTCCAAACCGTCCGGCGCCGAAGCTTGCCAAGGCCGCGGAAGACACGCAGGCCGGTGTGGCGCCCGATAACCCTGTAACGCCAGACGCGGCACTCGCCGCATCCGGTCTCGCGCCGGCAACGGCAGCCAAGCAAGGCCAATCCAGCGCCGCGAAGCAACCGAGCGCGGAGACGAGCGCAGCGGCGTCCGCGGCCAAGCCGGCGGCGAGACCGCAAGCGCCGTCCGTGGCGGCCAACACTACGCCTGCGGCGCCCGCAACGGCTGCCAAGCCGGCGGCGAAACCGCCGGTCACGCATAACGCCGCGACCGCACCGGCTGCTCAAGCCCCAAGCTCGGACGACACAAACACGGCCGCCAGCGCGGACGCGAATTCCGGCACGCCGGCTTCGCCGCCGGGCAGCCGTTTCGCTGTGCAGCTCGGCGCCTTCGCGAATGACGCCAACGCGCGCAATTGGGCCACCAAGTTGAAAGCGGCGGGTGTGCCCGCATATACCGAACATCGAAAGCAGGCTGACGGCTCCACGCTCACGTTGCTGCGTGCCGGCCC
The DNA here is from genome assembly GCF_046026985.1 of Paraburkholderia sp. RL18-101-BIB-B. Classification (NCBI taxonomy): domain Bacteria; kingdom Pseudomonadati; phylum Pseudomonadota; class Betaproteobacteria; order Burkholderiales; family Burkholderiaceae; genus Paraburkholderia; species Paraburkholderia sp. RL18-101-BIB-B. The sequence goes on along the minus strand of NZ_JARESV010000005.1, from coordinate 244,270 downwards.
GTTCGCCGACCGTGCAGCGGCAAGCGCCGCCATCGCAAAGGTTCGCGAGGTCGGCTTGACGTCGGGCGCGAACAGCGGCGCTGCACAGTAAGCCAGCGATGTTCACTGCCTTCGACTACGCTGTAATGGCGGTGATCGGTTTGTCGGCGCTGCGCGGCACATGGCGCGGGTTTTTGTCGGAGATATTTGGGCTGATCGGCTGGATTGCGGCGTTTTTCATTGCTTGCCGCTTTGTCGGTTACATCGTGCCGTTCATCCCGTCCAACTGGCCGGGCGGCGCGTTGACCCAATGGCTGCTGGCCTTTGCATTGGTGGTGGTCGGTGTGGTGTTGGTGGCGAGTGTGCTGAACGCCCTTTTGAGCCGCATCGTGCAGGCAACCGGCTTGAGCGGCGTGGACCGCTCGCTCGGTTTGATGTTCGGCCTCGTGCGCGGGGTCATTCTGGTGCTGATTCTGGTCGCCCTGGCTGGCTTGACCGAACTGCCCCAACAGGAATTCTGGCGCAACGCCCTGCTTCGGCCCTATGCGGTCGAGGGCGTGCACGTAATGAAACCGCTGCTTCCCGAGACGCTTGCTGCTTACGTCCGAGTGTGACGATCAGGCGAGTGGCTAGGGAGACGCAGCAGGACTCCGGCGCAAACCGGCTGCCTTTACGTTCGGTCGCGTAGCTTCGCGAACGCCCCGAAAGAAGTCTCTCGGGACACCATCGCAGGCAGCGGCCGCCATGACGAATTTCGTACCTTTGAAGGACATGCCATGTGCGGCATCGTAGGCGTAGTTTCCCACTCTCCGGTCAACCAGCTGATCTATGACAGCCTGCTGCTCCTGCAGCACCGCGGTCAGGACGCCGCCGGCATCGCGACAGCGAACGGCAGCAACTTCCACATGCACAAGGCCAACGGCATGGTGCGCGACGTGTTCCGCACGCGCAACATGCGCAGCCTGCCCGGCACCACCGGTATCGGCCAGGTCCGTTACCCGACCGCCGGTTCCGCGTCGAGCGAAGAAGAAGCCCAGCCGTTCTACGTGAACGCGCCGTTCGGCATCATCCTCGCGCACAACGGCAATCTCACGAACTGGCAGCAACTGAAAGATGAGATGTTCCGCATCGATCGCCGCCACATCAATACCAATTCCGACACGGAAGTGATGCTCAACGTGCTCGCGCACGAATTGCAGCTCTCCAGCTCGGGCTTGCAACTCGATCCGGCCGCGCTGTTCAAGGCTGTGTCGGGCGTGCATCGGCGGGTGCGCGGGTCGTACGCGATCGTCTCGCTGATCGCCGGCTACGGTCTGCTGGGCTTCCGTGACCCGTTCGGCATTCGTCCGCTGTGCCTCGGCAAGCAGGAAACGGCGGAAGGCGTCGAGTGGATCCTGGCGTCGGAGTCGGTGGCGATCGAAGGTATCGGCTTCGAGTTCGTGCGCGATGTGGCGCCGGGCGAAGCGATTTTCATCGACATCGAAGGCAATCTGCACTCGCAGCAATGCGCCACGAACCCGAGCCTGAACCCCTGCATTTTCGAACTCGTGTATCTCGCGCGTCCGGACTCGGTGCTCGACGGCGTGCCGGTCTACAACGTGCGTCTGCGCATGGGCGACTACCTCGCCGAGAAAATCAAGCGCGAGCTGCCCGACGTTCCAATCGACGTCGTGATGCCGATTCCCGATTCGTCCCGTCCGGCCGCGATGCAGGTCGCGAAGAAACTGGGCGTGGAATACCGCGAAGGCTTCTTCAAGAACCGTTACGTCGGCCGCACCTTCATCATGCCGGGCCAGGCCGTGCGCAAGAAGTCGGTGCGCCAGAAGCTGAACGCCATGGGCATCGAGTTCAAGGGCAAGAACGTGCTGATCGTCGACGACTCGATCGTGCGCGGCACCACTTCGCATGAAATCGTGCAGATGGCGCGCGATGCCGGCGCGAACAAGGTGATCTTCGCTTCGGCGGCGCCGCCGGTGAAGTTCCCGAACGTCTACGGCATCGACATGCCGACGCGCGGTGAACTCGTCGCCCACGGCCGCTCGGACGACGAAGTCGCGCGCATGATCGGCGCGGACCACCTCGTCTATCAGGACGTCGACGCGCTCAAGCAGGCGGTGCGCGATATCAACCCGGCGCTGAAGGAATTCGAAGCGTCGTGTTTCGACGGCAACTACGTGACCGGCGACGTCACGACCGAGTACCTTGACCGCATCGAAACCGCGCGTCTCGCACCGTCCTCGCAATCGGACCGCGACGCCGCGAGCGAAGCGATCGACGGCGGCGGCCCGGCCCGTTCGCAACTGCATTTGCAACTGTCGGTAGGTTGAGCGCGGCTTGAATGAGGCCGCTCCCGGCGTGGCGCGCTGCACGCCGCGCCGGGAGCGTGTTAGCATGACGGCTTGCGTCGATTTGAACTCAGCTTGCGGACGCGGGGCAACCCGAAACAGCTAAAGCGAATGGTGGAAAAGCCGCATTCATCTACCTCCGCTCCAGCTTTCCCCCGCACATGAAGCCCGCTTATGCCGACGCAAAAGCGGGCTTTTTTGTTGCTGCCGTTCGGCTTGATACGCGCGTCCCAGTTCATCTGAGACGCAAACGCCGAACGCAGCCATGGAACATTGGAAACCAGAACCAACATGGACGACTCCCTGAACTTCGACACGCTGGCAGTCCGCTCGGGCACGGTGCGCAGCGACTTCAACGAGCATTCGGAAGCGATTTTCCTGACCTCGAGCTTCGTGTTCGCGAGTGCCGCGGATGCCGCCGAAAAATTCAAGAATTCCGAAGACAACTACACCTACTCGCGCTTCACGAACCCGACCGTCTCGATGTTCCAGGATCGTCTGGCCGCGCTCGAAGGCGGCGAAGCCTGCATGGCGACGGCGTCGGGCATGGCCGCGATCATGTCGGTGGTGATGTCGGCGTTGCAGGCGGGCGACCATCTGGTCAGCTCGCAGGCGCTGTTCGGTTCGACGCTCGGCATGTTCTCGCAGATCTTCAGCAAGTTCGGCATCACGACCACGTTCGTCGATCCGACCGATCTGGACGCGTGGAAAAGCGCGGTGCGCCCGGAGACGAAGATGTTTTTCCTCGAAACGCCGTCGAATCCGCTGACCGAAGTCGCCGATATCGAAGCGATCAGCAAGATCGCCAAGGCGTCGAATGCGCTGTTCGTGGTCGACAACTGTTTCTGCAGCCCGGCCTTGCAGCAGCCGCTGAAGCTCGGCGCGGACGTCGTGATGCATTCGGCCACCAAGTTCCTCGACGGTCAGGGCCGCGTGCTCGGCGGCGCGCTGGTCGGCACGAAGCAGTTCATCATGGAAAAGGTATTCCCGTTCGTCCGCAGCGCCGGGCCGACGTTGTCCGCGTTCAACGCCTGGGTGTTGCTCAAGGGCATGGAAACGCTGTCGCTGCGCGTTGAAAAGCAGTCGGCGAATGCGCTCGAAATCGCGCGCTGGCTGGAAACGCATCCGGCCGTGAATCGCGTGTTCTATCCGGGGCTCGAATCGCATCCGCAGCACGCGCTGGCCATGCGTCAGCAGAAGGCGGGCGGCGCGATTCTCTCGTTCGAACTGAAGGGCGACACGCCGGAGCAGATGCGCGCGAATGCATGGCGGGTGATCGACAACACGAAGATCTGCTCGATCACCGGCAATCTTGGCGATACGCGCACCACCATCACGCATCCGGCCACGACCACGCATGGTCGCGTGACGCCGGAAGCGCGTGCGGCGGCGGGGATCAGCGAAGGCTTGATTCGTCTCGCAGTCGGTCTGGAAAATGCCGGCGATATCCGCGGCGATCTGGAGCGCGGTCTCGCGGGTTGAGCGAGGTTCGAGCGAAGGCTCAATGAAGGACAGGCGGGCCGCTCAGGCGGCTCGCGCAGTGAAACTGTGTGCAGTGAAAACTCAGTGGCGCAACGCGCGCCACTGACCGGGCGCCAGCCCGAAACGCCGTGTGAACGCGTGTGTGTAGGCGCTCTGATCGCCGAAGCCGATGTCCAGCGCGATATCCGTCAACGAAAGGCGCGGGTCGGCGAGCAGCGTGATCGACGTATCGAGCCGCAGCCGCTGCAAATAGCGATGCGGCGTCTCGCCGAAGGCCTCGATAAAAAGCTGATGAAAGCGCCGCATGCCGAAGCCGCAATGCGCGGCGAGGTCGGCGATCCGCAAAGGCTCCGATAAATGCGCGCGCAGCCAGCGGTCGATACGCGCAAAGTCGAGACCCGCGCCGGCTGCCTGGGCGCCGGCCGTGGTGCCCGCATCGGCCACCAACGCCGCGCCGAGGCGCGCGGCTGCGTCCCAATGAAAACGCCGCGTATCCAGATCGTCGCCCAGAACGCCGCCGGTAGCGTGCGCCGCGATGCGATGCACGAGTTGCGCAAGCGAGCCTTCCACGGAGACGGGCCGCGCGCGGTCGAACAAACGCTCCGGCACGGCCAGCGAAGTGGCCGGCAAATCCAGCACCAACTGCCGGTTCTCGCCGACGCCGGCGTAATCGTGCCGCGCGCCCGCCGGGATGAGCCAGGCGGTACTGGCGTCGAGCCGTTGCGCGACGCCGTTCACCGCCATCACCATCGCGCCGTCGAGCCCGAGCACGACCTGGTGAAAGTCGTGCACGTCCGACGCTTCGATCGCGCCGTAGCGGCGCAGCGAAACGGTAGGAGCGGTAACGGCGGCGTGGATCATCGACGGTGCGCGGTGACAGAACTGCGAAAGCTTAGACGCCGAGCAATTCGACTTCGAACACGAGCGTGGCGTTCGGCGGAATCACGCCGCCCGCGCCGCGCACGCCGTAGCCGAGTTGCGGCGGAATAGTCAGCTTGCGCGTGCCGCCGACCTTCATGCCTTGCACGCCTTCGTCCCAGCCCTTGATGACCATGCCGCCGCCCAGCACGAAAGCGAACGGGTCATTGCGGTCCTTGCTCGAGTCGAACTTCTGGCCATCGGTCAGCCAGCCGGTGTAGTGCACGCTGACGGTCTTGCCGGCCACCGCTTCGGCGCCGGTGCCTTCAACGATGTCTTCGTACTTCAAGCCGGATTCGGTAGTCACAGTCGACATGTGTCGCTCCTCAGGTCAAAAACGTAAAAACCGACATTGTAGGCGTGTTGGCGCCGCATGCCGAGGATTGCCGCGTGGCACGCGGATTGCGTGCTGATTGGCCGTCCGGCCAGGCTGGTGGCGCCGGACGGCATGCCTATAATGGGGCTTCTTTCAATCATCATGCACTGCCTGAGAGGGCTCGATCGTGACAACGTCTTCAACCGGAACTACCGGCGAAAAGCCGGTGCCTTCCGGCTTCGCCGTATCCGAACGTACCGCGCATCTCCGCGCGGAAACCGCGCTGTTCATGCGTGACCATGTGCTCTCGCTGGTGTCGCACGATCTGCGCGGTCCGTTGAATGCCATTCATAGCTGGGCGTACGTGCTGGAGCGCAAGCTCGACGCGAACGACCCCAACGCGCAGCGTGCCGTCACCGGCATTCGCAATGGCGTGGACCAGCAGGTCAAGTTGCTCGAGACGATCGTCGACGCCACGCGCGCGGAAACCAAATCGCTGGCGCTCGCCTACGCTTCGTTCCCGCTGCATCCGCTGCTCGATGAAACCGTGGAAGAAGTCCGCTCGGGTCTGGCCCGGACGCGCGGTGTGGAAGTCACGCTCGACTCGCAACTCGCCACCGAGCAGCTCAACGGCGACCGCGAGCGCCTTGCCGCCGCGCTATGGCTGATGCTGACGTTCGCGGTCGAAACGAGCCCCGAAGGCGCCACGGTCGTCCTGTCCACGAAAGCCGACACGAGTGCATGGCACGCCAGCCTCGCGTACGACACGAACAGCGCCGCGTTGCAGGATCCCGCCTTGCCCCATGTGCTCGAAGCGTTTGCCCGCAAGCAGGCGCGCGAGCCGCGCGAGGCGAAACGCATCGCGTGGGTGCTGGCGCTGTGCAAACGCGTCGCGGAAGCGCACGGCGGCAGTTTCGAGCAAGTCGACGCGGCCGGCAGCGAGCCGGGCGGCAACGCTACGGCCACGCTTGCGCTACGCATCCCGCTGAGCGCAACAGCACCAAAGTGAACGGTTGGACTCAGCCACTTCGTTTGCGCGATTCAGATTTCACCGAGCTTTCACCCTCTATACTGACAACTTTTGTTGCCGGAGCCTTTCGCTTTGATCCAGGTCGTCGCCCTTATCGGTGCGTTGTTTCTCGTTGCCCTCAACGGTTTCTTTGTTGCCGCTGAGTTCGGTCTGGTCAAACTGCGGCAGACGCGCGTGCAAAGCCTTGCCGCCAAACACGGCATGCGCGGACGGCTGCTGGGCAAGGTGCACGGCCGCCTCGACGCCTATCTGTCCGCCTGTCAGCTCGGCATTACCCTCGCGTCGCTCGGACTCGGCTGGATCGGCGAGCCCGCCTTCGCGGAACTGCTCACGCCGCTCTTCACGCTGCTCGGCGTGGAATCGGAGAAGCTGATCCACGGCATTTCGCTGTTCTTCGCGTTCTCGTGTATTTCGTTCCTGCATATCGTGGTGGGCGAACTGGCGCCGAAGTCGTTGGCGATTCGTGAGGCGGAGAAGGTTTCGCTCTGGGCCGCTACGCCGTTGTACGGCTTCTACTGGGCCATGTATCCGGCGATCTGGGTGCTCAATACGAGCGCGAATGCCGTGCTCAAACTCGCCGGGCTCGACGCCGATCACGGCCACGACTCGCATTACTCAACCGACGAACTCAAGCTGATCCTGCGCGGCCGCCGCGCCAACGTCGCAACGGAACTGGGTTCGCCGGACGGTGCCTACAGTCAGGACGAGTGGAACACGATCGCGCACTCGCTGGATTTTTCGCGCATGACGGTGTCGGACCTCATGCGTCCGGCCTACGAAATGGTCGGTTTGCGGCGCGATCTGCCGTTGCGCGAAAACATGCAGGTGGTGGCGCGGCATCGCTTCAGCCGCTATCCGCTGTTCGAAGACGCATCGGGCGAACGCGTGGCCGGCATGATCCATTTGAAGGATCTGTTGCTGGCCCGCCATGCGGGCAGCACGCTCGACGATCTCTCCAAATACGCGCGGCCCGTGCAGTACGTGACGCCGGAGATGCCGGCGCTCGAACTGTTTCGCCGCTTCCGCAAAGGTGCGCCGCACTTCGCGCTGGTCGGCCACAAGCGTTCGAAGCCGATCGGGTTCCTGACGCTCGACAATCTGCTCGGCGCACTGGTCGGCCAGATCCACGACGAATTCCGTCAAGGCGACGCCGACTGGACGCGCATGGACGACGGCACCTTGATGGGCAAGGGCAGCTTGCCGGTGGTGTCGCTGGAACGCGCGTTGGGGATCGACATCGACGAAGGCAAGGCCGAATCGGTCGGCGGCCTCGTGATTCAGGCGCTCAACGATCTGCCCACCGAAGGGCAGCGCGTCGAGTTCGACCGCTTCGACGTCGTCGTCAAGAAGATGAAAGGGCCGCGGATCGTGCTCGTGCGCGTCTATCCGAAAACCTTCGATGACGAAGGCGGCTAAGCCGCGATAGCGCTGCAACACGCCACAGGTAGAATTGTCGTCCACACCATCGGGGGCGACATGGGATATCTGTTGGTGCTGTGCGTCGGGTTGCTGGCCGGCACGCTGAGCGGCGTGGTCGGCACCGGCTCGTCGATGATGCTGATGCCCGTTCTCGTGATGCTGTTCGGTCCGCAACAGGCGGTGCCGATCATGGCGATCGCCGCGATCATGGGCAACTTCGGCAAGGTCCTCGCGTGGTGGCGCGAGATCGACTGGCGGGCGTGCGGCGCCTACTGCGTGACCGCCGTGCCGGGCGCGGCACTCGGTGTGCGCACGCTGCTTGCGTTGCCGCCGCACGCGGTCGAAATTGCGTTGGGTTTGTTCTTCGTCGCGATGGTGCCCACGCGGCGCTGGCTCGCGCGCCGGGATATCAAGTTCTCTTTGTGGCAGCTTTCCCTGATCGGCGGCGTGGTGGGTTTTCTCACCGGGATCGTTGTGTCCACCGGGCCGATCACAGTGCCGGTGTTCATGTCTTACGGCCTCGTAAAGGGCGCTTTTCTCGCGACCGAAGCGGCGGGCTCCTTGACCGTCTATGCCGCCAAAGTCGCAGTCTTCAATCATTTCGGCGCATTGCCTTTGCATGTGGTGATCGATGGCTTGATCACCGGCTCTGCGCTCATGGTCGGCTCGTTTGCCGCGCGGCTGATTGTGGTTCGTATGAGCCCCTCGACCTTCAAACTGGTCGTCGACGGCTTGATGTTGTCTTCGGGACTTTCACTGTTGTGGGCAGCGGGACGCTAGGTTAGCCGACGGAAGCCTGAAACACGTCATCAGCGCTTCCCTTGATTCTTCACATCCTGATTGTACAAAGGGCGCGTGTGGCGGGACACGAAGAGCAGAGCACTTCAGCGGAATAACGCCTCATTCCGACCAGGTCCATAAAAAAGGCGGTCAGAGCACATACGCTCCAACCGCCTTCGCCCAGAAGATCAAGAGGATCAACTACGCGGCACGCCGTCCTCCACCAACACAGCGATCGGCATCGCGCCGAGCGCATCGCGCAGATACAGCAGACCGTTTTCATCGACCTTCGGCGCAGCGGGACTCAGCCAGTCGAACAGCGCTCGCGCGGATAGATCGGACGGCATCTCCAGCGCCGTGTCCTCCCATTTCGCGGGATCGACCATCGGCAAATCGCCATCGTCGCCGAGCAAGCCGGCCGCGAGCCGGCTCGCTATCACCACGGCCCACGCATTGCCATGCCGCCGCGCAAACGCGATTACACTCGACGCGTGCTTCCCGCGCACGGCGAGCGGCAAATACTCGCTCTGGCTCAGCAACTCCGGCAAATGCGCTCGCAACGCGAGCACGCGCTGCACTACCGCGAGCTTCACGCGTCCATCGCGCCAGCTCGGCAGGAATTCCGACGGCGGCGTCTGTACGAGCCACGCCTCGCGCTTGGCGAAATCGACGGGTCTGCGGTTGTCCGGATCGACCAGACTGAAGTCCCACAACTCGGTGCCCTGATAAAGATCGGGAATCCCAGGCGATGCCAGCCGCAACACGGTTTGTTGCAAGCTATTGAGCGCGCCGGCGCGGCCGATTCTCGTGACGAACGCGGACAACGCCTTCAGGAAGCCGTCACGCCGCTGCGGTGCGAGGATGTCGAACAGGAAATCGCGACAGGCGGCCTCGTACCCTTCGTCGGGCGCGAGCCAGTTGGTTTGCAGTTTGGCTTCGCGCAGCGCCTTCAATTGCCATTGCGCGACGCGCTCGGCCAGTTCCTTCACGCCGGCTTCATCGTCTGGTTGCAAATCCGGCGGCCAGCAGCCCACTAGTGTTTGATAGAGCATTGCTTCGGCGGCGGGGCCGGGCGCCCATTGGTAGGTCGTGTCCTGGCCGACGCTAATGACGGGTTTGCCATCGAACGCGCGACGATGCGGCGCATTCAACGTGGACCACGCGCGCAACGTCGCGCTCCAGTCCTGCGCGATCTCGCTCAACACAGCGAGCCGCGCGCGCACGTCTTCGCCACGTTTGTGATCGTGCGTGGCCGTTGCGAGCATCGCGTGCGGGAAGTGCTGCGAACGCTCCAGATTCGCCGCGTGAAACGCCTCGACCGACAGCGCGAACTCGCCCGGGTCCGAGCCGACTTCATTGCGCGACAACAGCCGGCCATAGCGATAGCACGCCGTATCTTCGACCGCCTTTGCGGCAACCGGCGCGGTCAGTTGTGAAAACAGCGTCTGCGCGGTGCGTCGCGCGGAACCGGCATGGCTTGGCGGTGTGCCGTTCTGGCCTTGTTGCTGTGGTGCGCCGCTTCGTCCGGGCGGCGGTTCTTCCGCGCTACCGCCGAGCCACGCATTCACGCGATCGAGCGCGACAAGATCCGCGCGCGAAAGCGTCCGTCGCGCGCCCTCCAAAGCCTGCTCGAAATAAACGTTATCCGCCGCGCTACGCAGACCGTTCTGCGGATAGATTCGATACACCGGAAAATGCACGACCAGTTCGGTCAACACACGCCGCAGCGTAGTGAAGGTGAAATCGCGCGTGGTCAGCGAATCGCGGGCAATGCGATGCAACGCGCGCGCCGCGCGGTCGAGCTCCGCCGACAGGTTTTCCGCGAGAATCTTGCGGCGCGCGATTAGCGCTTCGTCTGCAAAACGGGGGCTGCGGCCGGTCAGTTCGGCCCACGTTTGCGCGAGCGGTTCGGCGCCCGCCGGATCGTGCAGCAACGCGCCGACGTCGCTCATGAAATCGTAGCCGGTCGTGCCGTCCACGGGCCAATCGTCGCGCAGCGGTTCGCCGCGGCCGAGAATCTTTTCGACCACCACATACGGCGCGGTATCGCGCAGTTCCGTGAGACGCTGACGCAAACGCTGACAGTATTCACGCGGCTCGGCGAGGCCGTCGACGTGATCGATCCGCAAGCCGTCCACCACGCCTTCCTGGTACAGACGGAAAGGCAGCGCATGCACGGCCTCGAACACTTCGGGCCGTTCCACGCGCACACCGGCGAGCGTGGAGATGTCGAAGAACCGCCGCCAGTTCACCTCGTCGGACGCGGTGCGCCACCACGCCAGGCGGAAGTGCTGCCGCTCGATCAGCCGATGCAGTCGGTCACGCGTCACCGGATCGTCAGGGGCATACGCCTGCAGCGCGATTTCGATCGCCGAGGCACCGTTTTGTGCGACGAACTCGCGCAGCATGTCGCGGCCTTCGGCGGCGCGCGGATGATCGGTCGGTTGCGTCGTGAGTCCGTGGAAGCGCTCGGCGAGCGCGTTGAGATCGGCGCGGTCGGCGCTTTGCAGAATCGACGCGTAATCGGTTGGGCACACGGGAAACACGTGCGGCCCGTAGCCGATATAAAAGCGCCCGATGTCGGCCGCGAAATGCAGCGCGATGCGGCCTGCCGCGAGTTCCTCGCCGTACGGCGCGCCGAGTGTGGGCACCAGCACCTTGCCGCGCAAGGCGGGATCGGGCGAATGCCAGTCCACGTCGAAGTGCCGCGCATAAGCGCTATGACGGCCCCATTCGAGGATGTCGAGCCACCACGCGTTGCTCGATCCGCCGACGCCCATATGATTGGGCACGGTGTCGATGATCAGCCCCATGTTATGCGCACGCAGTTTATCGACGAGGCGCTTCAGGCTCGCCTCGCCGCCGCACTCGGCGCTGACCTGAGTGTAGTCGACGGTGTCGTAGCCGTGCATCGAGCCCGGTTCGGCCGTCGTAATCGGCGACGCGTACACGTGGCTGATGCCGAGCGCGGCGAAGTAATCGACGTGCTTCGCGGCATCGTCGAAGGTGAAGCCTCGGTGGAACTGGAGGCGAAGCGTGGAGCGCGGGACGGTCATGGCGTATCAGGCTCCGAAGAAGCGTTGGCGGAAGGAACCGGGGCGGTCGCGGCGCGGCGCGCGCGATCGACCGCGAGCAGCCGGTCGCAGAAAGTGTCGTCCTCGAACAGTTCGTCGATCGGCACGTTCACGCGGCGCCGCCAGTTCGGATGCTCGTCGATCGAGCCGGGCAGATTCGGCTGCTCGACTTGCGCGAGCAGATCCTCGAGCGGAAACGTGACCAGCGGGCCGGGCGTCGCGGCCACGAAGGCGAGCGCTTCGTCCACGGGCGCGCGGTCGGGCGGCGGCGCCGCGACGTCGGGCGCGGCCACGCCCGCTTGCTGGAACGCGCGCCACAACTCGGCGCGGTCTTGCGCGCGCACTTCCTGGGCCGCTTCCTCCGGATCGCGGCCGTCAGCGCGCGCCATCGTCTGGCCGATCCTGTTGCGCCACGTGATGTCGCTGCCGCGCCACCAGCCGGCGACCGTCGGCAGATCATGCGTGGTCGTCGTGCCGACCGCATTGCGATCCCAAGCCGAAGGCGGCTTGAATCCTTTGCCGTCGTGCGCGCCCTCGAACCACAGCACGCGAATCCCGGCGATGCCGTGCTCCTCTAGCCGCTCGCGAAAACCGGGCGGCACGGTGCCGAGATCTTCGCCGATCACGATCGCGCGATGCCGCCACGATTCGAGCGCGATCAAACGCAGCAGGTCTTCGAGCGGGTAGCGCAAATAAGCGCCGTTACGCGCGCTTTCGCCTTCTGGTACGAGCCACAGCCGCCGCAAGCCGAGAATGTGATCGATGCGGATGCCGCCGGCATGCGCGAACGCCGCGCGCAACATGTCGATGAAAGCGGAAAAGCCCTGCGTGCGCATGGCGCGCGGCGAGAACGTGGTGAGTCCCCACGCCTGGCCGGCCTGGTTGAACAGATCCGGCGGCGCGCCGACCGATACGCCTTGCAGCATGTCGTCGCGATACGACCATGCATGGCTGCCGGCGCTATCGCATCCCACCGCGAGATCGGCGATCAGGCCGACGGCCATGCCGGCATCGCGCGCCGCATGTTGTGCGTGCGACAAACCCTTGGCGGCGAGCCATTGCAGAAACAGATGAAAATCGACCTCATGACGATTGGCCTCGGCGAAGGCTTCGACTTCCGGGCTGCGCGGATCGCGCAATGCCTCGGGCCAGTTGCGCCAATGTCCGTTGCCGCCTTCTTGCGAGAGTTGCGCCGCCTGCAGCGCTTCGAAACGCGCGTGATCTTCGAGCGCGCGCCCGGCGCGTTCGCAGAAGCCGTGAAATTCCAGCGCGCGCGGCGTGTGCTGCACGCGTTCGTGCGTGCAGAAATGCTCGTACAGCGTGCGCAAGACTTTCAGCTTCAGCACGACCGCGTTCGGCCAGTCGATCAGCGGCAAGCGTTCGAGTTTCGACCATGTGTCGCCGGCCTGTGCGGCTTCGAGCGCGGCATGGGCCGCATCCGCGCCGAACACGGCGGCGGGATCGATATGCGTGACGTTCAACCACAAACGCGACGACGGCGAATATGGACTGAAGCGCTCCGGCTCCGCGCTGAACATCGCATGAGTCGGGCTGACGGCGAGCGCATGCGCGCCACGCTTCGCACTTCCGACGGCGATTTGCGCAAGCGCCGAATAGTCGCCGATGCCGCCGTCGCCGGTGCGGCGCAAGCCGTATAACTGCGCGGCGATGCCCCACAGCGGCGGCGTGGTCCTGTTGTCGCCGGTGTCATCGTCGTTGTGCAGCGTGCGCCAGGCGTCGGCGACCGTATAGCAGCGCGGCGGCGCCACGGCCAGCGTCACGCGTTGATCGTTGATCACGAGCGTGTGATAGCCGGCCTCGTCGATCGGTGCGAGCAACGCTTCCTCACCTTTGGGCGCCGTAAACCTGCCGTCGATGATCGAGCCGCTTTCAAGCTCGATCCGATAATGGATGCCGGATTTGATCGCCGCGACGTGCAAGGCAATGCCGCGCCCGACTTCCGCGGTCATCAGCGGCGGAAGTTTGCGGCCCGACAATTCTGCTTCCAGCGCGGCAGTGCTTTGGCGGATTTGCGTGGCGTTGCCGCACGGCAAACCCATCCGCTCGAGCAGCACGGCGAGTGTGGTCTCAGGCACATGCTGCGTCGTATGGTGCGCGTCCTGCCACTCCACCTCGAAGCCGGCGCGCGAGGCGAGAGTGACGATCGTGTTGTTAGGGCGTCGGGTAGTCACGCGTGGCGCTCCTGTTGGCCCGCAATGCGAGCATCGTGGCCGATGGCGTAGTCGCAGACGTCGCCGGTCAGCCACGCGACGAACGTGTACGGCGGCAACACCTTGACGTCGATCTGTTCGCGCACGCGTGGCGGCGTTTCGAAAATCACCTTGCCGGCCGGAATTTCGGCGCACGCCACGTTCTCTTTCGAGAGATTCAGCGCGACAGATAACGTCTCGCCGTCGCAGAGCTTCCAGCGCGCGATCAGCGCATTGGCGTCGCCGCCATTCGCCGCGGTCAGCACGATCACGCCGCACGACTTGCTATGTTGCAGGCGCGGGGTAATCAGTTTGGCGCGCACAGCGAGCGCGGATTTGTAGAAGTGCATCCAGTCGAGGCGATCTTTCGCTTCATCGCCTTCGTGATTCGGCGCTGTGTGCGACGCCGCCGGCGACGATGCCGCGAACGTCTTCACGTCGTTCGGATCGGGAATCTGCGCGCGGCGTTTCTCGTCGCTGAACGAGGAAAAGCGCGCGAATTCGCGGCGCCGTCCTTCGCGGACCGCGTCGGCGAGATCGCCGGCGTAGTCGGTGAAGAACAGGAAGGGTCGAGTGGAGCCGTACTCCTCGTCCATGAAGAGCAGCGGGATTTGCGGCGACAACAGAAGCAGGCCGGTGGCGGCGCGCAACGCGTCGTCCGAGGTCAGTTTGCGCAGCCGCTCGCCGAACGCGCGGTTGCCGATCTGATCGTGGTTCTGCAGGAACATCACGAACGAAGTGGGCGGCAGATGACCGCTCGCTTCGCCGCGCGGCTTGCCGTCGTGTATCGGCGAAGGGTCGCCCTGATAGGTGAAGCCTTCCGACAGCACGCGCGCGAGACGGCGGATCGGCTGGTCTTCGTACGCGTGGTAATAGCCTTCCGTTTCGCCGGTCAGCAGCACGTGCAAGGTGTTGTGCGCGTCGTCGTTCCATTGCGCGTCGAAATGCGTTTCCAGCAGGCTCGCGCTGTTGTGCTCGTTTTCCAGCACCAGATGCACGTGCCGGCCGTGCTGCACTTTGGCACGGATATGATCGGACAATTCGCGCAGCCACGCGTGGTTGTCGATAGCGTGCACCGCGTCGAAACGCAGTCCGTCGAGACGATATTCGTTGATCCAGTAGACGGCGTTATCCGTGAAGAAGTCGCTCACTTCGCTGCGCTCGAAATCGATCGCCGGGCCCCACGGCGTGTGCGTGCCTTCGCGGAAAAATGAGCGGGCGTACTGGTGCAGATAGTTGCCGTCCGGGCCGAAGTGGTTATAGACCACGTCGAGAAACACCATGAGGCCGAGACCGTGCGCGGCATCGACCAGCGCTTTCAGATCTTCTGGGCGGCCGTAGGCGGAATCGGGCGCATACGGCAACACGCCGTCGTAGCCCCAATTGTGCTTGCCGGGGAAGTCGTTCAACGGCATCAGTTCGATGGCGGTGACGCCGAGCGCGGCGAGTTCCGGCAGGCGCTTCTGCACACCCGCATAACCGCCCATTGCGCCGACGTGCAACTCGTACAACACCGTTTCTTCCCAAGGCCGGCCATGCCAGTTCGTGTGTTCCCAACGGTACGCGCGCGGATCGATGACTTCGCTCGGCCCATGCACGTCTTGCGGCTGAAAGCGCGATGCCGGATCGGGCACCGCATGCTCGCCATCCAACCGGAAGCGGTACAGCGTGCCCGCGCCGCCGTCGACGCTTGCTTCGAACCAGCCGTTACCGGCGGGCGTCATATCGTGCGTGCCTTGGGCAGGGCCGTTTTCGATTTCCACCTGGACGTGTTGGCAGGAAGGCGCCCAAAAGCGAAACCGCGTGCGCGGCTTCGTGCCCGTCGCGCCTAGCAACTGCGCGCCGAACGGCAAACAGTGCGCGTGATGATGCGCATGAGGATCAATCGGACTTTCGGACATGATTCGTCACCATTCAGTTTTGCTTTCGAGCCGCGTGTTATGCGTCGCTCGCGGCGCCGCTACCCCTAAGTAGTCGGCGACATATCGCTACTGGGCGGATGCGCACCAGGATCGGGCGGAAGTGCAGTCAACAGCCGCGGTCCGTGCTGCGCGCCGGCCTTCCAGCCCGCCTGCCAATCCGCTTCGCCCACCGGCTGCGCAGCCAGCATCACGAGGCTATGCGCGGCCACTTCGACCTCTCCAACCGCCAGCCGATGCGGCGTGCTCTCCGGCTCAGCAGTGTCTAACAGCACGTGCCATTCCAGGTGCGGGGCGGGCGGCGTAAAACGCAGTGTTTCCTCGTTGGCGTTGAGCATCATCAACAATACTTCTGTTTCGCCGTTTAAGCCTGGACCCGCGCGCCGCAGCGTGAACGCGCGGCCTTCGGGATCCTGCCAGGCCTCGATGGTGAGCGGGTCGCCGTGCTCGTCGAACCAGCCCACGTCGAACAGGCCGGGCAACACTTCACGATCGCCGAATAGAAAGCGCGTTTCGCGCAACAGCGGATGTTGCTTGCGCAGCGCGATCACGCGCGCGACGAACGCGGTCATCTGCTGCCCGTCCGGCGATTCAGCGCGTTCCCAGTCGAGCCATGAAATTTCGTTGTCCTGGCAGTACGCGTTGTTGTTGCCGTTCTGCGTGCGCAGCGATTCGTCGCCGGCCAGCACCATCGGCGTGCCGAGCGCCATCAGCAGCGTGGCGATCAGCGAGCGCGCCACGCGTTTGCGCGTGGCGAGAATCGCGGGGTCGTCGCTCGGGCCTTCCACGCCCCAGTTGCGGCTGCAGTTCTCGTTGTGGCCATCGTTGTTGTCTTCGCGATTGGCTTCGTTGTGCTTCTGCTCGTAAGCGGTGACATCCGCTAACGTAAAACCGTCATGCGACGTGACGAAATTGACCGACGCCCACGGCTTCCTGAAACGTCGATTGAACAGATCGGCCGAGCCGGTCAGACGCGCGGCGAGATCGGGCCGCAAACCGGCGTCGCCGCGCCAGAAACGGCGCACGGTGTCGCGGAAACGGTCGTTCCATTCGCCAAAACCCGGCGGATGATTGCCTAGCTGATAACCGCCCGGTCCGATATCCCAAGGCTCGGAAATCAGCTTGCGTTGCGACAGGATCGGGTCCTGGCGCAACGCGTCGAAGAAACCGGAGCCAGGGTCGAAACCGTGCTGCTCACGGCCGAGCGTAACGCCGAGATCGAAACGGAAGCCGTCGATGTTGAAAGCGGTCGACCAGTAGCGCAGCGAATCCATCACCATTTGCAGCACACGCGGATGCGGCAGATTCACCGTGTTGCCGCAGCCTGTGTCGTTGATATGGTGACGCTCGTCGCCGGGAATGAGGCGGTAGTAGCTGGCATTGTCGAGGCCGCGCCACGACACCGTTGGCCCCATCTCGTTGCCTTCGCAGGTGTGGTTGTAGACCACGTCGAGAATCACTTCGATGCCGGCCGCGTGCAACTGACGCACGGCGATGCGCATTTCGTCGAGCCGGTGCGTGCTCAGATACGACGGCTCCGGTGCGAAAAATGCCGCCGTGTTGTAGCCCCAGTAGTTGCGCAGCCCGCGTTCCACCAGGAAGCGGTCGTTGAGAAACGCATGCACGGGCAGCAATTCGACGGCGGTCACGCCGAGTTTCAGCAAATGCTCGATGAACTCCGGCGAAGCCAGCGCCGCGAACGTGCCGCGTTCGTGCTGACGCAAATCGGCGCGCAACATCGAGGCGCCGCGCACATGCGTTTCGTAGACGATGGTTTCGCCCCACGGCACATTCGGGCGCTTGTCGTGCGACCAGTCGAACGCTTCGTCGATCACCACGCACTTCGGCATGGCGGGCGCCGAATCGCGCCGGTCGATAGAAAGGTCAGCGCGATTCGAATGCACGCGATAACCGAACAGCGCATCCGACCAGCGAAACTGTCCGACCAGTTTGCGCGCGTACGGATCGAGCAGCAGCTTGTGCGGGTTGAAGCGATGCCCATGCTGCGGCTGATACGGCCCGTGCGCGCGAAACCCGTAAGCGGTGCCCGGATGCGCGTTGGGCAGGTAGCCGTGCCAGACTTCGTCGGTGCATTCGGGCAGTGTGAAGCGGCGGATTTCCTTGCGGCCGGTCGGATCGAACAGGCAAAGCTCGATTTTTTGCGCGTTCGCCGAAAACACCGCAAAGTTGACGCCGAGGCCATCCCAGCTGGCGCCGAGCGGATACGGCGAACCGGGCAGAAGCCGGTCGGGCATTGCATGCGACATGATTCCCCTTCCTTGTTCTGATTGTTGAACGCTGTCGTGGGTCTTCATGCAACGAGCGCGCGGCGCGAAGATTTCGCACGCCGCGCGCTCGCTTCACAGCACCTCCATCAATCCGCGCGCAATACGATCGTCGCAAGCGGCGGCAGCGTCAGTGAAGCGGAATGTGGCCAGCCATGGCTCGATTGGGAGTCGGTGTGAATCACGCCGCCGTTGCCCATGTTCGAGCCGCCATACACGCCGGCGTCCGTATTGAGCACTTCCGACCAGCGTCCGCCGCGCGGCATGCCGATCCGGTAACCCACCCGCGGCACCGGCGTCATATTGCACACTACGACGAGTTCGCGGCCCGCGCCATCGGTGCGGCGATAGGCGAACACGCTGTTGCCGCTGTCGTCGCCGATCAGCCATTCAAAGCCGCCCGGCTCGCAATCGAGCAGATACAGCGCGGGCTCTTCGCTGTACAGCCGGTTCAGGTCGCGCACCAGCTTCTGCACGCCGTGATGGTTCGAATCGTCGAGCAGATGCCAATGCGGCGACGTATCGTGATCGAACTCCGCCATCTGGCCGAATTCGCCGCCCATGAACAGCAGCTTCTTGCCGGGATGCGTCCACATGAAACCGAAGTACGCGCGCAGGTTGGCGAACTTCTGCCACCTGTCGCCGGGCATCTTGCCGAGCAGCGACCCCTTGCCGTGCACTACTTCATCGTGCGAGAGCGGCAGCACGAAGCGCTCCGAATACGCGTACACCATGCCGAACGTCAGCATGTGGTGATGGTATTGGCGGTAGACCGGATCTTCTTCCATGTAGTGCAGCGTGTCGTGCATCCAGCCCATGTTCCACTTGAACTGGAAACCGAGGCCACCGTCTTCGACACGCGCCGTCACGCCCGGCCACGCGGTCGATTCCTCGGCGATCGTGATTGCGCCCGGCGCGCCCGGCACGTAGCCGACTTCGTGATTCAGGCGCTTGAGGAACGCAATCGATTCGAGGTTCTCGCGGCCGCCGTAAATGTTCGGCACCCACTCGCCAGCGGCGCGCGAATAGTCGCGGTACAGCATCGATGCGACCGCATCCACGCGCAACCCGTCGACGTGATAGCGCTTCAACCACGCCAGCCCTGATGCGACCAGGAACGCGCTCACCTCGTTGCGGCCGAGGTTGTAGATCATCGTGTTCCAATCCTGGTGATAGCCTTCGCGCGGATCGGCGTGCTCGTAGAGCGGCGTGCCGTCGAAGTCGATCAGGCCATGCGCGTCGTTCGGAAAGTGCGCCGGCACCCAGTCGAGAATCACGCCGAGTCCGGCTTCGTGCGCCTTGTCGACGAATCTTGCGAACTGTTCGGGTTTGCCGAAGCGCGCCGACGGCGCGAACTGCCCAAGCGGCTGATAGCCCCACGATCCGCCGAACGGATGCTCCGCAATCGGCATGAACTCCACGTGAGTGAAGCCCATGCTTTTCACGTACGGAATCATCCGCTCCGCGAGTTCATCCCAGTCGAGTCCGCGCTGACCTTGTTCCGCGACGCGCAGCCAGGACTCGGCATGCGCTTCGTAGATCGAGATTGGCGAACGCGGCGTCTGCTTGCTGGCGCGTGACTGGATCCATTCGTGATCGGTCCACGGAAACTGCTCGATTTCGTCGACATGCGCAACGATCGACGCGGTGCCCGGCGGCTTTTCCGTTTGCATCGCGCACGGATCGGCCTTCAGGGGCAGCGGATGACCGTCGCGCGAGAGCAGCTCGTATTTGTAGCGCGTGCCTGGACCGACGCGCGGCACGAACAATTCCCACACGCCGGCCTGATGCCGCAGCCGCATCGGATGACGGCGGCCGTCCCACGCATTGAAGTCGCCCACCACCGAAACGCGCCGCGCGTTCGGCGCCCACACGGCGAAGCGCACGCCCGGCACGCCGTGGAATTCCATCGGATGGGCGCCGAGGCATTCGAGCACCGCGTACGGATCGCCGCCGGCGAGCCGGCCGAGCGGCTCGTCGCCGAGAACCGGACCGAACGAATATGTGTCCTCGATTTCCTGCACCACGCCATGCCAGTCGATGCGCAAACGGTACGGCGCCGCGGCCGTGACGCGGCCTGCAAAGAGGCCCGGCCGCAACTGTTCGAGCTCGCCGAGCAACGCACCGTCGGCGCGGGAAATCACGCTGACGTGCGCGGCGTTCGGCAACAGTGCGCGCACCACCGGCCCCGCGTTCGTCTGATGCAGCCCGAGCTGTGAGAAAGGATCGGGGTGGCGCGCTTCGACGAGCGCGTCGATCTCGAGCGGTTGAAGGCCTACGGCCGGATCATGCTCACTCATAGTCGCCCTCGGCCGGGTTAGGCGGCGTGGCGGCGCCTGGCGCCTGGGTTGAAGAATCGTGGCCGTGTGCGCCGGTGTCGCCGAGCAAACGGCTGGCGAGCGCGGCGAGGCCGCGTACCGGCAAGCTGAGCCACGTCGGGCGGTTGGCCGCTTCATAACGGATTTCGTAGGCGGCTTTTTCGATCAGGAACAGATCGAGCAAGGCCTGTTCGGCTTCGGGCGCGACGAGCGGCGTCGACGCTTGCGCGGCAGCCGCGCGGTACTCGCTGAGGAACGTCTCGGTGGCATACGCGCGGAAACGGTCGAACAGCGTGCGCTTGCGATCGGCGGTCTGTTGCGGCGCGGCCTCCGTGGTGGACTGCGCAGCGGCGCTTGCGTACGACAGCGAGCGCATCAGGCCAGCCACGTCACGCAGCGGGCTCGACTTCTGACGACGTTCTTCGAGCGTGCGTGCCGGCTCGCCTTCGAAGTCGATCAGATACGCGTCGCCTTGCGCGACCAGCACCTGGCCGAGGTGGAAGTCGCCGTGAATGCGAATGCGCAGCGCGCCCGCGTCGGCGGAAACCAGCTTGTCGACGACGGCCACCAGTTCCTTGCGACGGTCGATCAGGCTTTGCGCCAGCGCCTTGGTTTCCGGATCGCTCATCTGCTCGATGCGCGGCGCGAGCAGATCGAGCGCGCTGGCGAGCATCGCCTGCGTGCCGTCCACCCATGCCTTCACCTGCTCCGCGCTGGCGGGTTCCGGCGCGAACGCCGGGTCGTCCGTCGGCGAGGCGAGCGTCACGTGCAATTCGCCCAGCCGTCTGCCAATGATGCCGGCCAACGTGCTGTAGCCTTCCACCAGAATCGCCTCGTTGGTGCGGTCCGACGCCGATTGCGATTCGGTATCGACGGCGATCGCGAGTTCGTCCACGGAGCGGCGCAGATAGTCGAGCGACCAGTTCCACGCGTCGCCCTGATTCTCGATATAGCCTTGCAGAATACACAGCGTATGCGGCACGCCTTCGGGATCGACGCGCACCACTTCGCCATATAGCGGCGCGGTATTCGCGTAACCCAATTGCGTCAGGTAGCGACTGATTTCGGCTTCCGGATGGACGCCGCTCACGAGGCGGCGCACCAGTTTCAGCACGACTGCATCGGCGATGATCAACGAACTGTTGCTCTGTTCCGCCGCGAGCCAGCGGATCTCCGGCCGTTCGCCGAGCCCCTCGAGTTCGGCGAAACGCTCAGTCGGCAGAAACTTGATTTCGCTCTTCTGCACGGTCGGCACCACGGCGCGTTCGCGCAGCTTGCGCATCACGCCATGCGCGAAGATCGGCAACGCAAAGGCGTCCGTCAGATGTCCCACGTTGCGGCCGCGCCGCACGCGCGCGAAGGCCAGTTGCTTGAACAACGGGAAAGTCGTTTCGCCGCCCCACGTAATGGCGATCGGCACCACGTAGCGTTCGGTGTGACCACCCACGTCCGCCTCGATTTCGGTGAAAGCGAAACCGCCGTGCGGAATCGTGGTCAACGCCGCGAGCCGCACCGCATTGAGCTTCTGATCCTTCGACGCAAACCAGCGGCGCCGGCTCAGCCACGAAGGCAGCACTTCCGATTCGAGCAGGCGTACGTTCTCCGGCGTCGGACCGACCTGGCCTTCGCGGATCACGATCGTCACGAATTCCGGCAGCGACTCCGAATGGGCCTGTGCCCACGTCGGACGCTGGCTGCCCTCACACAGCAGGAACCACAGGAAGCCGTACGGCGGGAACGTCAACAGATACGTCAGTTGGCCGATGGCGGGGAACACGGAATCGGCGGTCATTTCGATCGGCACCGAGCCGTTGAACTCGGACAGATCGAGCTCCACCGCTTGCGGCGCGCGCGACAGATTCGCCACGCACAGGATCGGCGGCTCGCCAGGCATTTCGCGCAGATACGCGAGGATCTTGCGGTTTTCCGGCTTCAGGAAACGGATCGTGCCGCGCCCGAACGTCTGTTTCGCGCGGCGCGTGGCGAGCATGCGCCGGGTCCAGTTCAGCAGCGAATGCGGGTCGCGGCTTTGTGCTTCCACATTCACTGCGTCGAAACCGTACAGTGAGCCCATGACCGGCGGCAGCACCAGTTGCTCAGGATCGGCGCGCGAAAATCCGCCGTTGCGATCCGACGACCACTGCATCGGCGTGCGCACGCCGTCGCGATCGCCGAGGTGGATGTTGTCGCCCATGCCCAGTTCGTCTCCGTAATAGATCACGGGCGTGCCCGGCATGGAGAGCAGCAGCGAATTGATCAGTTCGATACGGCGGCGGTCGCGCTCCATCAGCGGCGCGAGGCGGCGGCGAATGCCGAGATTCAGCCGCGCGCGGCGATCGCTCGCGTAGGTGTTCCACAAATAGTCACGCTCGGAATCCGTGACCATCTCCAGCGTCAATTCGTCGTGATTGCGCAGGAAAATCGCCCACTGGTTCGTTTCGGCGAGGTCCGGCGTTTGCCGCATGATGTCGGTGATCGGGAAGCGGTCTTCGCTCGCTATCGACATGTAGATGCGCGGCATCAGCGGAAAGTGGAATGCCATGTGGCATTCGTCTTCATCGCCGAAGTATTCCTTCACGTCTTCCGGCCACTGGTTGGCTTCGGCGAGCAGCATCCGGTTCGGATACTCGGCGTCGATAGTGGCGCGAATCTTCTTGAGCACCTCGTGCGTTTCCGGCAGATTCTCGTTGTTCGTGCCCTCACGTTCCACCAGATATGGCACCGCGTCGAGCCGTAGCCCGTCGATGCCCATATCGAGCCAGAAGCGCATGACCTGCAGCACTTCCTTCAGCACGGCCGGATTGTCGAAATTCAGGTCGGGCTGATGCGAGTAGAAACGGTGCCAGTAATACGCGCCCGCCACGGGATCGTGCGTCCAGTTGGACGGCTCCGAGTCGATAAAGATGATCCGCGTTTCCTGGTATTTCTGATCGGTGTTGGACCACACGTAGTAGTTGCGGTGATTCGAACCCGGCTTCGCGCGGCGCGCGCGCTGAAACCAGGGGTGCTGATCCGACGTGTGGTTGATCACCAGTTCTGTGATCACGCGAATGCCGCGTGCGTGTGCTTCCTGAATGAAGCGCTTCACGTCGGCGATCTGACCGTAGTCGGGGTGCACGTTGCGGTAGTCGGCGATGTCGTAGCCGTCGTCGCGCCGCGGCGATGGATAAAACGGCAGCAGCCAGATCGCGTTCACACCGAGCTCGGCAATGTAGTCGAGCTTCGCGATCAGCCCGGGAAAATCGCCGACGCCGTCGTTGTTCGCATCGAAGAACGACTTGATGTGCACCTGATAAATGATCGCGTCTTTGTACCAGAGCGGATCGTCGCTCAAGGCCGCCGGTTTGCCGCGCCGATTCGTGCGCGGCTTGGCCGTGTTGCCAGGGGCATTGCCCACCGGTGACTGTGTCGTGCTTTGAGCCGGGTCGTCACGCTTCATGTCGCACCTTCCGTTGAGGTTGGGTTGCCAGCGTCTGCGTGATAGTCGCTGTCGGCTTCATCCGGCCGTTCGGCGGGCAGGCCGCCGAGCGGCGCGATGCGCCAGATCGAGAACGGCTGGCCCGACCCGAGCTGGACGTGCTGCCAGCGGCCGTGCCATTCGAAGCGCGCGCCGGTCATCTGGTCGGTGACTTCCAGCGGGCCGTGGTCGTGCAGATTCCATTTCTGGAAAGTCTCCCACGACAATTCGATATCCGCGCCCTGTTCGTTGAACGGGTCGAGATTGATCGCGACGAGGATCACGTTGTCGCGCGATTCGGTCGCCTTCTCGAAGAATAGGATGTGATCGTTGTGCGCGGGCAGGAACGTCAGTCCGAGATGCGTTTGCAGCGCCGGGTTCGCACGGCGAATCCGGTTCAGCGCAGTGATCTCGCCGACGATGTTGCCGGGCCGGTTCCAGTCCCACGCGCGCAACTGGTACTTCTCGGAGTCGAGATATTCCTCGCTGTTCGGCAGCGCGGCGGCCTCGCATAGCTCGAAACCGCTGTACACGCCCCACAAACCGGCCAGCGTCGAGGCGAGCGCGGCGCGAATCAGAAAGCCCGTGCGCCCTTGCGATTGCAGGTGCCGTGGGTTGATATCCGGCGTATTGACGAAGAAGTTCGGCCGGTACGAATCACGCGCGCCGGTTTGCGTGAGTTCGGTCATGTACTCGATGAAGTCGCGCTTGGATTCCCGCCACGTGAAGTACGTGTACGACTGCGAGAAGCCGATCTTGCCGAGCCGGTTCATCATGCGCGGCCGGGTGAAGGCTTCGGCGAGGAAGATCGTGTCGGGATAGCGCGCCCGCACGTCGCCGATCACCCACTCCCAGAACGGCAGCGGCTTGGTGTGCGGATTGTCGATGCGGAAAATGTGCACGCCCGCTTCGATCCAGAACAGGAACACGTCGCGCAGCGCGAGCCATAAATCGGGCTTGGCGTCGTGCGCATAGAAGTCGGGATTGACGATGTCCTGATACTTCTTCGGCGGATTCTCCGCGTAGCGCAGCGTGCCGTCGGGGCGCCACGCGAACCACGTCGGATGCTCCTTGAGCCACGGGTGATCCGGCGAGCATTGCACCGCGAAGTCGAGCGCGATTTCGAGGCCATGCGCGTGCGCGGCGGCAAGCATCGTCTTGAAGTCGTCGAGCGTGCCGAGTTGCGGATGCACGGCTGTGTGCCCGCCTTCGACCCCGCCGATCGCATACGGACTGCCGACGTCGCCCGGCTGCGCGTTCAGCGTGTTATTGCGGCCTTTGCGATTCGCCACGCCGATGGGGTGAATCGGCGGGAAATACAGCACGTCGAAGCCCATGTCGCGAATGCGCGGCAGCTTCGTCGTGACATCGGCGAAGGTGCCGTGGCGCGATTCGTCGTCGCTCATCGACCGCGGGAAGATTTCGTACCAGCTGGCGAAGCGCGCGGCGGTGCGGTCGGCGTCGATCTTGTAGATGACCGGATCGCGGCTCAGGAACGGCCGGTGGCGCGCGGCGGTCATCGCTTTCGCGGTGGTCGGCGCGAGCAGCAGCGCGAGCTTGGTTTCCGGGTCGGCCTTGGTGAACACCTTGACGATATGTTCGAGCGGTTCGGTGACCGCGCCTTCCGCGGTTTCGACCTCGGCGAGCACCAGTGCGAACAGATGCGACGCCTCGTCCAGTTCGAGTTCGACGGTCTGTCCCGCCTTCAGCTTCTTCTGGACGTGCTCGACCAGCGAAGCGAAGTCGTCGCGCCAGGCGATCACGGTGAATTCGTGCCGGCCGAGGCGTTCGAGCGGAATGCGCGCCTTCCAGATGTCGAGGCCGGCGGGTTGGGCCGGTTCCATCAACACTTCGTGCCAGGCGGTTTCGTCGGCGGCGCGCCAGATCACGGCGGCGGCGATCTTGTCGTGACCTTCGGCGAAGATCGCGGCGGTGATTTCGGCGCGTTCGCCCACGCTGCGCTTGGCCGCGAAGCGGCCGTTGTCGACCGAAGGCGTCACGCTCTCGATCGCCACGCGCGGCGCGCTTAGCGCCTCGATCACGGTCTTGCGGCCGCTGCGCTTGCTGTTCGCCTTGTCGATGGGTGGCGCGAGACGGATCGGCTTCTCCGTGACCGCGCGGAACAGTCCGACCGCGCCGGGCGCGAGCGTGAACGATGTCAGCGTAACGGGTGAGGCGCTGGCGGGCGCATCGAGCGGCACGAAGCGTGTGAAGTTGCCCGGCACGCCCGCCAGGAAGCGCGCGGGGTCGACGCGTACCGGTGCGCCGAGTTCGGGATTGATCGCGATCAAAATCGCTTCGTCGGCCTCGCGCAGGTCGGGCTGGTCGGCGCGCAGCAACACCGCCGCGGGTGCGCCGGGCCCGCTGAGCGGGCGCAATTCACCGTTGGCGTGCAGCGTCTTCGTATTGCGCGACACCTGGTTGGCGTGCGTGATGCGTTCCGAGAGATCGAAATGCTTCGCCTGGACCGCGAGGGCGAACTGCGAAGCATCGCCGCGCGTTTGCGACATCGGCTCGGTGATGCCGTATTCGAAACCCATTGGCATCATCCAGCCCGTACCGATGGCGGCCGACGTGAACAACGCGCGCCGGTAGGCCCGCTCGACGATGGCGGCGTCGTGCGAATCGCTCAACTCGGCGGCGAGGCGGGTACCGTAAGGCGCTTCGGGAAACGCGATCGGCGCGCCGATGCACGCGAGCGCGGCATGTTCCTCGACCATCCAGCTTGCGCGAAAGTCCCACCAGCGCACCGACGAGAACACGCTGTCGAAGCCGGCGCCTTGCAGGCCGAGCAGATCGCCGCGAGCGAGGCCGGGCGTGGCGGCGAGAAAACGCACCTCGGGATGCTGCGCGCGGACCGCGTCGCCCAATTGCCGCCAGACGGCGGCCGGCACGCGATGCGGCGAATCGAACCGGAAGCCGCCCACGCCCGCCTCGGCGAGCGCCAGCAACTGCTGCGTCCACCAGCCGACTAACGCGGCGCTGCTGCCGGCGTCGTTGAAGTTGGCATACGCGACGTTGTCCTCGCGATGCACGTGGCGGGGGTCGAGCCGCGCCTCTTCAGACTCGAATGGGTGGAACCAGTCGGCATGTTCGGCGTACAGCGCGCCATCGGCGGCCATCCGGTCGATCACCAGATCGACCAGCAAGGTCAGGCCGTTCTGACTGGCGGCGCTCGCGAGCGTGCGTATCGCCTCGCTGGCGGGCTGCTGGGTCTCGAATACCGGATGCAGGCGGGCGTGGTTGCCGACCACCTGTCCGTGGCCGGCTCGTCCAGGCGCGAAGAGGCTGCCGATCAGCGCGTGATCGAAGCCCAGCGCGGCTGCATGCGCGAACTGCGCAGGCCATGCATCGAGCGGCCCAACCAGAAGTGAATGAAAAAAGTAAATCCGCGGCGCGTACCCGTTTCGAGGTTCCATCGATCGTTTCCAGATTCGTCCTGCTGCGGTGTGGATGCAAGTGGCATGCGATCACAGCGCTCATTGGGCTTCCAGAGCCGGATACCGCGCGATGCGTCAAGCGAAGGCGCGTACTGGTCAATGTAGTGCAAAGATCGTCACGCCGCTGGCCAGTAAAGGGTGCTTTGACGCCAGGCGTCGATTGCACGGCCGGCCAGATCGATTTGGAAGACGCAGCAAACGCTGTGCCAGTGCGGCTCGGACGGCAGCGATGGAGGGGTGAGCGTACGCACTGCAGCAAGCTTCGGAGGCAAGTGCGAAAGAAGGCGCGAGGCGCCAAGACCCGTCGCACGTACGGCCGCCGCCGTGTAAAACGGGCGGCCTCGGTCCGGGATTTACACGTGGCGCGTCAGGGACGGGGCGATGCCCGCAAAGGCGGAGTCTTATTCGGCGAGCGTATTCGTGAGAGGCTTTGTGTCGACAGTATTACGAAGAACCGAGCAAGCCCGCCGCGATGTTCACGCACAAACCCAGGACCGCCACGTTGAAGTAGAACGACAGGACGGATTGCGCGAGCGCGGCGCGGCGAATCGAACGCGAGCGCAGCACCACGTCAGAGGTTTGCGACGCCACGGCGATGGTGAACGAGAAATACAGGAAGTCCCAGTAGTCCGGCTGGAGCGCATGGTCGGGAAATAGCAGCGGCGTTTCCTTTGCGTCGGTGTCGTAGTAAATTCGCGCGTAGTGCAGCGTGAAGATGGTCGGGATCAAGAACCATGCGCCGAACATCGTGAGCCCCGTCAGCGCGTAGTGCCAGACGGTGGAGGCGCCGGCTGTCCCCTTGGCCGAGGCCAGTTCCAGCACGATGGCGGCAATGCTCGCAATGGTGGCCACGCAGATCACCATCAGCACCACGCCGGCGTTCTCATCGTCGCGACGGGCGAATTCGCGCACGCGGCCTTCGTCGGCAACGGCCATGTGCACCCAGATCATCGCCAGATAGCTCCAGATGGCCGCGTCCCAACCGGCCAGCACGCGGACCATCGGGCGTGTGTGGGCGGGCACGGCCAGCGCGGCGACGATGCCGAGCGCAAGGCCGACCAGCATGCGCGGTCGATTGCGAAGAACCTGTGGATAGTATTTTGTGAGCATGGAATGTAGGGTGTGGGGCGCTCGCTGTCGCGGATTCTACCCGCGCCTGGACCACCATTTGTCGAATGGGCGGGTCACAGGCTATAGTCTTTCGCAACGCCCTTGCGCGCCGCTTTCAGTTGAAAGGCGATTGGCAGGCGGCACGTTTTTTTTTGCCGCGCATGCCATGCCGTGCATGCGGTTTCATACGGATGTCATCAGCACCACGTAGCTCAGCTCGCACTGGGTACGTGCGGGCTCACAAAAGACCGCTCAAGCGGCGCTTAGGCCAGGTTTGGGGTAGAGATCGACGCCACGCGCGAATGGCATCACGCCAGGGTCGCGAGGCAAGTTGAGAATCACTCACCATCTGGAGTCCCCATGACAGATGTACCCAACAACAATGATGCGCACCATGAAGTGACGCATCCAGCTGAGTTGTCGTTGTCCGCCTCGCGCAGAGCGTGGGTGCTCGGTGCATGCGCCGCAGCCGCGGCGCTCGCGTTTGCCGGCGCCGGCCGCTCGCTCTCATGGATCGCCCCGGCGTTTGCCGATACGCCCGCGGGCGGCGGGCTCGACGCATTCCTTGCACTCTCGCAGCGTCTCACCGGCCGTACGGGCTTCGACGCCCCGCTCGGCAAACGCGTCTACGACGCCCTCGCCAAATCCGACAGTCAGTTCACGCAGAACGTCGCCGCGCTCAACACATGGCTGCAAGGTCATGGCGGCGTACCGTCGGATACCGT
Source organism: Paraburkholderia sp. RL18-101-BIB-B (assembly GCF_046026985.1). Classification (NCBI taxonomy): domain Bacteria; kingdom Pseudomonadati; phylum Pseudomonadota; class Betaproteobacteria; order Burkholderiales; family Burkholderiaceae; genus Paraburkholderia; species Paraburkholderia sp. RL18-101-BIB-B. The sequence continues at coordinate 215,463 of NZ_JARESV010000005.1, read as the reverse complement.
CACGCAGGCTTTGCAAGTCGACCAGCCCGCGCTCGCGAAATCCGTGAGCGCGATCATGCGCGCGTGGTATCTCGGCCTTGTCGGCGACATGCCGCATGTGGACGTGGTTGCTTATGAAAAAGCGTTGATGTTCGAGCCCGTCAAGGACGTGCTCACGATTCCGTCCTATTGCCGGGACGTGCCGTTCTACTGGACGAAGAAACCGTTGAGCGCGTGAGCGATGTTCGTCTCGCGCGTGCCGCATTGTTCGATTGAGTCATTCGGCGCAGTGGCGGCACGCGAGTACAGCAAACAACGCAAACAAAGATAAGTGCTCTGCACAAGAGGGCAACAATGGCAAACTCAAATTCCGCCGACATCGTCGTAGTCGGTTCGGGCGTGGCGGGCGGACTGGTTGCGCATCAGATGGCGCTGGCCGGCGCGTCGGTGATTCTGCTCGAAGCCGGGCCGCGCATTCCGCGTTGGCAGATCGTCGAGAACTTCCGCAACTCGCCGGTCAAGTCGGATTTCGCGACGCCGTATCCATCGACGCCTTATGCGCCGCATCCCGAGTACGCGCCCGCCAACAATTATCTGATCCAGAAAGGCGACTATCCGTATAGCTCGCAGTACCTGCGGCTGGTGGGCGGCACGACCTGGCATTGGGCGGCCGCCGCATGGCGGCTGTTGCCGTCGGACTTCCAGTTGCACAAGCTGTACGGCGTGGGACGCGACTGGCCTTATCCGTATGAAACGCTGGAGCCGTGGTATTCGGCGGCTGAAGTGCAGCTCGGCGTGTCGGGTCCCGGCAGTTCGATCGATCTCGGCTCGCCGCGCTCGAAACCGTATCCGATGGGCCAGCTTCCGCTCTCGTACATGGATCAGCGTTTCAGCGACGTGCTCAATGCGCAAGGCTTCAAGGTCGTGCCCGAGCCGGTGGCCCGCAACAGCCGTCCGTACGACGCGCGGCCCACCTGCTGCGGCAACAACAACTGCATGCCGATCTGCCCGATCGCCGCGATGTACAACGGCGTCGTGCATGCGGAGAAAGCCGAACAGGCCGGCGCGAAACTGATTCCCGAAGCGGTGGTGTATCGCGTCGAAGCGGACAACAAAGGGCTGATCACCGCGGTCCACTACAAGGACCCGAACGGCAACAGCACGCGCGTGAGCGGCAAACTGTTCGTGCTTGCCGCGAACGGCATCGAAACGCCGAAGCTGATGCTGATGTCGACGTCCGATAAATTCCCGCACGGCGTCGGCAACAGTTCCGATCAGGTGGGCCGCAACCTGATGGATCATCCGGGCACGGGCGTCGCGTTCCTCGCCAATGAACCGCTGTGGCCGGGACGCGGACCGATGGAGATGACGTCGATTGTCAACTTCCGGGATGGCGCGTTCCGTTCGGACTACGCCGCGAAGAAGCTGCATCTCTCGAACGGCGTGCCCACGATGAGCGTGACCGCCGATCTCCTGAAAAAAGGCCTGACCGGCGCCGAACTCGACCGGCAGATACGCGACCGCGCGGCGCGCACGCTGAATATCAACAGCTTCCATGAGCACCTGGCGGAGCCGCAGAACCGCGTGGTGCCGTCGGCGGATCACAAGGATGCGCTCGGCATTCCGCAGCCGGAAATCTACTACTCGATCAACGACTACGTGAAGAAAAGCGCGGCCAATACGCACGAACTGTATGCGCAAATCGCCGCGCTGTTCGGCGGCGCCGAGGTCACCTTCGACGACACCTTCGCGCCGAACAATCACATCATGGGCACCACGATCATGGGCAGCGATCCGGCGGATTCGGTCGTCGATGCGGACTGCCGCACGCATGACCACTCCAATCTGTTCATCGCCAGCAGCGGCGTGATGCCGACCGCGGCCTCGGTGAATTGCACGCTGACGATCGCGGCCCTGTCGCTGAAGCTGGCCGACAAGCTCAAGCGTGAAATCTGAGCGTGAACGGAGAGCCACAATGACGAAGAACACCTCTCGCGTGCAGCCGCTCGAGGCGCTTGCGCGGAACGCCCGCCGCCGCCACCTCAGAGTCGCGACGCTGGCCGCGATTTTTTCGCTGTTCGCGCTGTACGTCGCCTGGTATGAGGCGCACGGCCCCGACACGCAACGTAACGACGAACTGCCGATCACGCAGGCCCGCGCCGACGACGCCTCGCAAGCGATCAGCGGCGCGGCCTTGCCGGTGACGGCGGCCGGCGGCGACCTGGTCAAGCGCGGCGAATACCTCGCGCGCGCCGGCGATTGCGTGGCGTGCCACACGGCGGACAAAGCGCGGCCCTTCGCGGGCGGGCTGCCGATCAACACACCGTTCGGCACCATCGTGACGCCGAACATCACGCCCGATCCGGACACCGGCATCGGCCAATGGAGCGACGTCGATTTTCTGCGCGCCATGCATGAGGGCATCGGCAAAGGCGGCGAGCGCCTGTATCCGGCCTTCCCTTATGCGGAGTACACCAAGGTCACCGACCAGGACGTGCTGGCGATTCGCGCGTATCTGAACACGCTCACGCCGATCCACTACACGCCGCCCGGCAACAGCCTGAAATTCCCATTCAATCAGCGCTGGCTGATGGTGTTCTGGAACCTGTTCAATTTCACCGAGGGCCGCTTCGTGCCCGATCCCAAGCAAAGCGCCGAGTGGAATCGCGGTGCGTATCTGGTGCAAGGGCTCGCGCATTGCGAGGAATGCCATACGCCGCGCAATTTCACGCAGGGCTTGAAGACGAGTTCGCGTTTCTCCGGCACGGTGCAGGCCGGCTGGCACGCGTACAACATCACGTCGGACAAGAACAGCGGCGTGGGTAACTGGAGCGACGACGAACTGGTGTCGTATCTGTCGACCGGCGCGGCGCCGGGCCGTGCCAATGCGGCCGGTCCGATGGCCGAAGTGGTATCCGACAGCACGCAATATCTGACGCGCGAGGATCTCGGCTCGATCGTCGCGTATCTGCGCGCGGTGCCGCCGATCAGCGGCGGCGAATCGCGCCCGCGCGACCAGTGGGGCAATCCCGCCGACGACGTCACGGCGCTGCGCGGCACCGCCGTCCACGCCGTGAACGGTGCGCAACTGTTCGTCGCCAATTGTGCAAGCTGCCATAGCTGGACGGGTCAAGGCGTGGGCGCGAGCGCGCCGGGTGCGTATCCGTCGCTGATTCACAACTCCGTGGTGGGTGCGAGCGACGCCAACAATCTGGCGATGGTGATCCTGCACGGCGTCACCCGTACGACGAAACAGGCGGACGTGTTGATGCCCGCATTCGCCAGCCAGCTCACCGACGACCAGGTGGCCGCCATCACCAACTATGTGACCAAACAGTTCGGCAATCCCCAATCGACCGTGACGGCTGATCAGATCGGCAAATTGCGAACTCAGCAATAGTGACCGCGCAGACGGCGTGTTTCCGGTAAGGCCTGCCGGAAACATGGCGCTTTTGCGTTGATTTGCGTCATTCTCGCCCTCCACGGCGCCAAGAAACGATAGGCAGCGCGCATACGCATTGCGGATGCCGCATTATCATGAACGCATGGCTACCGTACTCGTCAATTCCGTCCAGCATCACCCGGCCAACCGGAGCGGCCGCGACTTCGTGGTCGGGGATCTGCATGGCTGCGTCGATGCATTGCGCTATCTGCTGCGCGTGATCACGTTCGACCCGGAGCGCGACCGGCTCTTCTCGGTCGGCGATCTGGTGGATCGTGGCGAGAATTCCGAACTGGCTCTGGCGCTGCTCGACAAGCCGTGGTTTTTCGCCGTGCTCGGCAATCACGAAGACACGCTGTGCGCGGTGGCCGACGGACGCTTGCGGCGTCAATGGTGGTACGGAATCGGCGGCATCTGGGCGGCGCAGCTATCCGACGAACGCTTGCAGCACTACGCAGAAATCGTGCGCGGGTTGCCGCTTGCGCGCGTGGTCGGCAGCGGCAAGGAGCGCTTCAATATTCTGCATGCCGAATTCTTCGGCTCGGACGCGGAGCTCGACGCGGGGAATTTCTCCGCCGACACCCGCCAGCGATTGTTGTGGGGCCGCGACCTGGCGTTGGGCAACGGCGATCCGCAGCGGCAGCGCGGTCTCTCGCTGACCTATTGCGGCCACACGCCGATGCGCGACATCAAGCAGGTCGGCTCACAGGTGTTCATCGACACCGGCGCGTTCGGGCCGGGCGGCAAGCTCACGATCGTGGAGCCGCTGGCGTTGCGGCGCTGGTCCGTCTCGACCGAAGAGGCACGCGCGGAAGGCGCGGCGGCGCTGGCGCTGCCTTGACGGCGGCGTTGGCGACTGCGCGCGCAGGCCACGCGCAGTCCATTTAGGCCGAGCTATCAGCCGACCTGGCTGAGTTCGAACACCATATCCACGCTCGTGCCATTCCAGTTGTATTCCAGATACGCCGCGTGATGGCAGTCGCGCAGCAGCGTCGTTTTGAACGCGGCGAGGCACTCGCCGCCGTCATCGCGTACCGACGGATACACGATACCCGGCGCACCTCCCTCGCGGATGGCCCGGCCGAGAGACTGTCCGGCCAGATAGTCATCCGGCGACAGCACCGCGAGATCCACCGAAGCGTCGCCGCGAATGTCCACCACGCTGCCTTGCGCGGCGACGGTGTAAAGACGCATCTGCTGGCGCATGGGCGGCTCGGCCGTCGCTTCCAGAAATTTCCCTGTGTGATAACGCGTTTCGGCGATCGCGGTGGCGCGTGAGCGCGCGCAATAGAACACGCCGTATGTGCCGTCCGAGAAACGGCTGCCGAGCGGATTCAGATGGGTCAACGCTGCCATGATCGGCCCGTAGCCTGGTCCGAAACGGCGTTCTTCGCGGGGCACCAGATCGAGCTCGCCGACTTCGGTGCGCAGACGGTCGTTGGTCATGGCTTCGAGCGCGTAGAGGGCGTCGAAATCTTCCGGCGAAGCGACCCGGTCGAACAGATTGACGGCGGGAAAGCGCGTCGGAATCACGCGATACGCGGGCGACCAATCGAGCGGCGCCGTGCGCCAGCGGTCCTGCCAATGCGGTTGTGTCACGCCCAGCCGCCTCGCATTGCGTCGAGATACTGGCGCACGGCCACGAGGTCGCTGATGTTGCCCGCCAGCATGCGGTCCAGCGCGCGGCGGCCGCCGAACGGCGGCGCGCTGTTGGGACGTTTGATCCAGGTGTCGGCGGCACTGGCTTGCGGCAACAGGATTTGCAGCGCTTTATAGATGCCGAGCAGCAGTGACAGGCGTTCTAGCGTGCCGCGCCCGAGGCGGGCCGTTTCAGGCGCCGACTTCCATTTGAAGTAGGTGGAGCGGCCCGGCGAGCCGAGCAGCACGATCTGTTCTTCCGCGTTCAGGTCCCAGTCGTGCGCGATTTTGAAGAACGCGCGTAGACCCGCCGCGGACATTTCCGTTAACGTGGGTTCCGAAACCGGCCGACGAATCGGCGCTTCGGGCTGGGTGGCACGGGCAGCGTGAGCCATGAGCGGGTAAGTCCTAATTTGCACTTGAAATTGATATTAGTCTAAATGTGGATTTTTGCAAGAGAATATAATCCGGGCTCGTCATAAAGTCGAAGATCAGGAGAAGCAGGAGATGGGCGTTCGAGCAGTTGCAGCAGGAGCGGCGCTTGCCGTGTGGTGTGTGTCGGGCGCGGCCATGGCCGCGGGTTATGCCGAAGTATGGAATCCGCCAGAGGCGAGCGGGCATGTCACGAAGCCGGGCAAGAAGGTCAAGTCTAGCGCCGGTTCGAAGACAGCGTCGAAGGCCGCTTCGAAGCACGTGACAGCGACGACGGGACATGCCAACAAGCCGGCGGCGCATGCCAGCGTGAAGAAGGTGGCGGCCAAGGGCGCCGCGAAGAGCGGGATCAGCGCGACGCATGGAGGCAAAACCCAATCGAAAGCGGCCGTGATGGCGCAGAGTAAAAAGCCGCACGCGCAGTTCGTCCAGACCCAACCGAGGCAGGGCAAGGTCGTGCACGCGAATCTGGTGGTCCCGGCTCGTCAGGCTAACCCGCAAACGGCTAAGGTCGCGGCGAAAACCGGCGCGGCGAAACCGGCTGCATCCCACGTGAATGTGCCGGCGCCGTCCGCAAACGTTAACGCCAATCCGGCGAACGCCACGAGCAATCCCGCCACGGCCAGCAGCGGTTCGCTGCCGCCGATTCTTCACTGATCCGCGGTCAAGCCGCGCGTTTGCGCTTCGGTTTGCTGCCTGGCGCCCCCAACGCGGTGCGCCCAAGTTCGACGATGCGCGCCGACAGCTTTTCCAGGCGCGGCGACTGGACCTTCCACGCGTGCCAGTACAACTCGACGTCGGTGGGCTGCTTCGGCGCCAGGTCGATCAGATCGCCGCGCTCTAACGCATCGCCGAATTCCAGTTCGGGCACCATGCCGTACGCCAGGCCGCGCTGGATCGCCATGTAACGCGGGACCGGCGCGGGCACGTAGTGGCACGGATAGGCTTCCGGCGGCAGGCCGAAGCGCGTCTCGAGAAAACGCGCCTGCAATGCGTCCTTGCGTGAGGACAGGATCACCGGCGCGCGCCGCGCGCTTTCGCGCGTCAAGCCATTCGGAAACCATCGCTGCACGAACGCCGCCGACGCCACCAGCCGGTAGCGCATGGCGCCGAGCCGTTCGGCGAAGCAGCCGCGCATGGGCGCCGGTTCGGTGGTGATGCAGCCGATCGCGAGGCCGGAGGCGAGCAGGGCGTGCGTGTGGTCCTGGTCGTCGACGGTCAGGTCGAGCAGCACGTTTTCTTGCAGCAGGATGTCGGAGAGGGCGGGGAAAAACCACGTCGACAGCGTGTCCGCATTGACGGCGGCGGCGACGCTGAGGAGCGCTTCGTCGGCACGTGCAAGATCGCTGGCGAAATCGTCTTCGAGCAGGGCGGCGCGCCGCAGATATTGCAGCAGACGCTGGCCCATCTGCGTCGCACGGCACGGCCGCGTGCGCACGATCAGTGGGTTGCCCAGCCGTGTTTCGAGCGCCCGCACACGCTGCGATACCGCCGACGACGTGAGATTCAGCCGCACAGCGGCCTGCTCGAAGCTGCCGGTTTCGATGACCGCGCGGACGGCGGCGGTTTGTCGAGGGTCGAGGTCCACGGATCTACTTTAAAAGGGATAACTTTTCTAGCTTAAGCGAAAGGCGGCGAAGTTTATCCGCGGGGGAAGGCGGTGAGTCGTTTTGTCATTGCATCGCCAACCCGTTGGTCACCAGCCGCAACGTCTCCGCCGACCGCTCGTCCCTAACCCGCGAATGCAGCGTGACGCGCGATTCCGGCAGCGCCGGCAAACCGAGCCGCGCGCCGACGTCGATCAGGCCGCGCGGCGCCACGCGGCGCGCCAGCGGCGACACCGCCAGGCCCGCCGCCACGGCCGCGCCGACGGCCGCCACGCCGCCGCCGACGAATACTTCCTGCCAGCCAACGCCCGCCTGCGCGAGCGCTCGCAGTGCCACGTCGCGCACGTTGCACGGCGGGCTCAACAGCGCCAGCGCCAATGGCTCGCCGACTCGCGGCAACCATGCCGGCGTGGCGAGCCAGCCGAGCGGTTCGCTAAAGAGCACCTGGGCGTCGTCGCGTGGCGGTTCGTCGGCGCCATAGCGAACGATGACCGCGTCGAGGCGGCGTTCGTCGAATTGCGCGAGCAGCGCGGCGGACATGCCCAGATGTAGTTCGATCACCAGCCCCGGATCGTGCGCATTGAGCCTGCCGAGCAGGAGCGGCAAGTCCGGTCCCGCGACATGCTCGCTGAGCCCCAACGCGAGCCGCCGACGCTCCACCGATAGCGACCCCAGCGCGCGTTCGTGCGCGTTCAGCAGGTCGCGCGCGGCGCTAAGGAACGCGTTGCCGTCCGCGGACAGGCGCACCACACGCGGCGTACGCTCGAGCAATTGCTTACCCAGATGGGCTTCCAGCCGCTTGAGCTTGAGGCTGACGGCCGATTGGGTCGTGTCGAGCGCATCCGCCGCACGCGTGAAGCTGTGCAGGTCGGCGACCAGAACGAACGCTCGAACCGCGTCGAGATCGAGAACTTTCATTTTCGATGGATATAGATGAAATCATCAATGATGTCTGTTCATTATGACTGAGTGCGCCTAAGCTGTGTTTACCCAATCAACCGCAGCCAAGGAGTTTCATCATGCCGCTCACACGAATCGCATTGCGCGCAGGCAAGTCCGCCGAATACCGGAAGGCGGTGACGCAGAGCATCCAGCGTTCGCTGGTGGACACCTTCAACGTGCCGAAGGACGACATCTTCATGCTGATCACCGAGCATGAGGCCAGCAATTTTGTGTACGACGATCAGTATCTGAACGTGCAGCGAAGCGATGATCTCGTGATCATTCAGATCACGTTGAACAACACGCGCACGCTTGAGATGAAGAAGGCGCTGTACAAGCGCATGGCGGACGAACTGGCGGAATCGCCCGGGCTGCGACGAGAAGATGTATTCATCAATCTCGTCGAGGTGCTGAAGGAGAACTGGTCGTTCGGCAACGGCATCGCGCAGTACGCGTTGTGAAGTTTGCGGCCATGACATGACGTGAAGACGGGCGGCCATGCCGCCCGTCGTTCGTTAGAAAAGCGGCAACGTTACGCAATCGTATCAATCACGCCGCCATCGACGCGTAGCGCCGCGCCGGTCGTCGCCGAGGCCTGCGGCGAGCAGACGTAGACAACCATGTTCGCCACTTCCTCGGTGGTGGCCGCGCGCTGGATGATCGAACTGCTTCGGTGCTCGCGGACGAACTCCGCGGCGACCTGTTCGACGGTTTTACCTTGCTCTTTCGCGGTGTCTTCGACCATCGAACGGAAGCCGTCGGACAGGGTCGGTCCGGGCAGCACGGCATTCACTGTCACGCCACTGCCGGCCGCCTGTTTGGCGACGCCGCGCGCGATGCTCAATTGCGCGGTCTTCGAAAAACCATAGGCGAGCATATCCGGCGGAATATTCAATGCCGACTCGGACGAGATGAACACCACGCGGCCCCATTTGCGCTCCATCATCCCTTTGAGGTAATGGCGCGTGAGCCGCACGCCCGACATCACGTTGACCTGAAAGTAGCGCTCCCAGTCGTCGTCGTCAGTGGTGAAGATGTCGCCGGGTCCGAAGACGCCGAGGTTGTTCACCAGGATATCCGCCTGCGGTATGGCTTTCGCCAACGCGTCGCAACCTTCCAGCGTGCCGAGGTCGCCCGCGAAGCCCTGCAATTTCGCTTGCGGCGCGGTCTTGCGGATCGTCTCGATCGCGCGGTCCACCGCTTCCTGCTTGCGTCCGTTGATAATGGTCTGCGCGCCTGACGCGGCAATGCCGGTGGCGATCGCAAGCCCGATGCCCGCCGTGGATGCGCTGACGATAGCGGTCTTGCCCGATAGATCGATGTTCACTGTCTTGCTCCTTGTTGACGTTGCGGCGCGCCGAAAATGCAAAGGGCGTGGTGTTCGAAGCGTCGAACTGAAAGTATCCCATCTATCCCGCTTCGAAGTCGGCTGGCTGCGCGGCCGGTGACGCGAGTCAGCGTCGCTATAATGATTCGTCGTCCTTTCCTCGCTCATCGACCGCTCCTCGCCATGACATCCGACCACACCGATCCTTCCCGCGACAATCTCGAGCTCGGCGGTTCCGTCTGGTTTCAGGCGGGCGCGCAGACGCTCGGCGGCGCGTCGCGGATCGCGCTGCTCGCGGCGATCGGCGAGACCGGCTCGATCACTAGCGCGGCCAAAGCCGTCGGCATGAGCTACAAAGGCGCGTGGGATGCCGTCGATACGATGAACAATCTCGCCGGCGAGCCGCTCGTGGTGCGCCTGACCGGCGGCAAAGGCGGTGGCGGCACCACGCTGACGCCGCGCGCCGTCAAGCTGATCGAGACGTTTCGTGCGGTGGAGCGCGAGCACCAACGCTTTCTCGAACGCGCGGGCGCGGCGATCGAAGGATTCGCGACGGACTGGGATCTGATTGGCCGCATCGGCGTGAAGACGAGTGCGCGCAATCAGCTGTATGGCACGGTGTCGGCGATCACGCGCGGCACTGTCAACGACGAAGTCGTGCTGACGCTGCCTGGCGGCCATGCGATTGTCTCGGTCATCACGCATGAAAGCACCGAGACGCTGGGCCTCGTCGAGGGCGCGGCGGCGTTCGCGTTAATCAAGGCGTCGTGGGTCGTGCTGCTCGTCGACAACGAAAGCGGCGCGCCGCTCAAACTCTCGGCGCGCAATCAGTTGCGCGGCACGGTGCAGAGCGTGAAGCGCGGCGCGGTGAATGCCGAGGTCTCGCTGGTGCTGGATGGCGGCGCGGTGATTACCGCGGTCGTCACGAATGAGAGCGTCGACACGCTCGGCCTCGTGGAAGGCGGGAGCGCTGTCGCCGCGTTCAAGGCGTCGAGTGTGATTCTCGGGGTGAAGGACTGAGCGCGCGAAACGCTAACGATCGAGTCAAGGCTCGCTGCGCGCATAGCCGGCGAACGGATGATCCTCGCGCACGCAGCCATCGCTGACCTGCACGACCTGATCGCCGAAAGCGGCGACATCGTCGGGATCGTGCGTGATCAACACCATCGGAATATCGAGCCGTGTCTGCAGATCGGACAACTCGCGGCGCATGCGCTGACGCAAGGCGCTGTCGAGCGCCGAAAACGGCTCGTCCAGCAACAGCACCTGAGGTTGCGCGACGAGCGCTCGCGCCAGCGCCACGCGCTGCTTTTGTCCACCGGAAAGCTGCGCCGGATGATTGCCCGCCACGCTCTTCAACTCCAGCGCATCGAGCCAGTAATCGATCTGCGGATGCGCGATCCGCTTGCGCGGATTGAGCCAACCCTGCTGCAAACCGAAGCCGATGTTCTGCCGCACATTCAGATGCGGAAATAGCGCGTAATCCTGAAACAGATAGGCGAGCTTGCGCGCCTGCGGTTTCAGATCGACGCCGCGCGCGCTGTCGAACAGCGCGTTGCCATGCAGCGTGATCGAGCCTTCGTCGGGACGCAGCAGGCCGGCGATAGCCTGCAACGTCAGACTCTTGCCCGCACCCGACGGCCCGAACAGCACGACGCGTTGTGAGGTCGCCTTGAAGGCGACGTCGAGCGTGAAGCGGCGCTCGGCGCTCTGGAAGGTCTTGCGGATGTCGACGGCGAGCAGCATATCAACCTGACTTCAACAACGTGTGCTGCGGCACGAGACGCCCCGCGAGCAACAGGATCACGACACACGTCACCGAGGTCACGAGCACGAGGAAATTCGCGGTGCTGTCGTCGCCGGCCTGCACGGCTGAATACACCGCTACCGACAGCGTCTGCGTGCGTCCCGGCAGATTGCCCGCGATCATCAGCGTCGCGCCGAATTCGCCGAGCGCCCGCGCGAACGCCAGCAGGCCGCCGGCGAGAATGCCGCGCGCGGCGAGTGGCAGCGTCACGCGAAAGAACACGGCCGTTTCGCTGACGCCGAGCGTGCGCGCGGCGCGCTCGAGTTGCGGATCGACGGCCTCGAAGGCGGCGCGCGCCGATTTCAGTACGAGCGGAAACGCCACGACCGTCGACGCGATCACCGCGCCCTGCCAGGTGAACACCAACTGGATATCGAAGCGGTCGAGCCAGCCGCCGATCACGCCACGCCGTCCGAGCAGAACGAGCAGGTAATAGCCGAGCACGGTGGGCGGCATGACGAGCGGCAGCATCAGCAGCGAGTCGATCACGTCGCGCGCGCCGGAGCGCCAGCGCGACAAACCGAAGCCCGCCGCGACGCCGAATACCAGATTGAGCGCGGTGGCCCAGCCCGCCACTTTCAACGACAGCAGAAGCGGAATCCAGGCCTGTTGCATGAGCGTGAGTCGTCCCGGTGAAGTTAGTGCGCGGGCTTGAAGCCGTACTTGGCGAGCACGGCCTGGCCGGCCGGCGACAGCACGAAGTTCATGAACGCTTGCGCGTCCGCTGCGTGGCGGCTGCCTTCCACTTGCGCGATCGGATAGGTGATCGGCGTTTGCGTCGGTACGTTGAGCGCGACCTTGACCTTGTCCGGCATGACGGCGGCGTCGGTGCTGAACACGAAGCCGGCGTCGACTTCGCCACGCGACACGTAGTCGAGGCTCTGACGCACGTTCGAGGCCAGCACCGCCTTCGCGCTCACCGCATCCCACACGCCCGCGGCCTGCAGAGCGCCCTGGGTGTATCGGCCGACCGGCACGGAAGCCGGATCGCCGTACGCGACGCGCTTCACGCTCGCCGAAGTCAGATCGTTCAGACCGGTCGGCGCGAAATGGCTGTCGGTCGGCACGATCAGCACCAGTGAATTAGCGGCGAAGTCGCGGCGCGTGGCCGGCACGATCACTTTTTCGGCGGCGGCCTTGTCCATGGCCTTTTGATCCGCGGACGCGAACACGTCGGCGGGCGCGCCCTTGACGATCTGCTGCATCAGTACGTCGGAGGCGCCGAAGTTCAGCAGCACCTTGGTGCCCGGATGCTGCTGCTCGAACACTTCACTGACCGCCTTGAACGCGTTGGTCAGGCTGGCGGCGGCGGAAACCACCAGTTCGTCGGCGTGCGCGTTGGCGCTGATGGCGACGGAGACAGCGCTGGCGACGAACAGCGCTTGCTTCAGAAGGCGGCGGCAGAGTGTCATGAAGGATTGGAAGTCCGGCGTGAACCGGATCGGCGGGTTAAAACGCTATCGTAATATAGGAAAGGTTATAACGGTGGCCCATGACAATTATTCAGCCGTGCGCATGAAGCGGCTCGTCGAGCAACGGGAGATGATTCAGGCGTCGGACGAATGCGGCGGCGCCAGCGTGTTGAGCGTTTGCGACAGCGGCGCCGTAGCCGGACGGACATCGCGTACCGCCTTCCACTTCGCGCGAATGAACGGCCGGTCATGACCGGATACTTTCAGCGCGATATGCGTGACCCAGCGCTGCGTCGGCACGTGCACGCCGTGCACCAGCACCGCGAGGACCATCATGCTGACGGCGACGGGCAGAACCGACAGCCGGCCCGGCTCCGCATGCCACGCGAGGCGGACGAACACCAGCGCCGCCAGGGCGCCGGTCAGGCAGCCGGTAATGGCTTCAGACGGCGAGTGAGCGCTCAGCACGACGCGCGACAACCCCACCGCGATCCCCGCGGCAAGGCCGAGCAGCACGCCGGCCAAACGGATGCCCGGACGCGCCGGCAACAGTATGAGGAACAGCACGACCGGATAGACCGCGGTGGACAGCATGGCATGGCCGCTGACGCCGGTGAAGTCCAGCTCTCGCACGCCGACACCCCAGCCGAGGAATGCCAGCTTCGTCACCGTCACAATGCCGATGGCCGCGCCGAGCAGTAGCAGCCAGCCCGCCGCTATCCGCCATGTGTAGCCGACCGCCAGCCACAACGCGATGGCGAACGCGAGCGGCAGCGTCATGCCGGCGCCGCCGAGGCTGGTGATCGAATACCAAAGGTGGGCAGGTAAATCGGGCATGGCAAAAGCGCGACCAAGGCCGCGTAGAATCGGGTTGGTGGTGGGTTAACGCACGAGCGGCGCAAATCGCCGACTCGGCCGGCGCGGCGTAAGTCCCGCGCGGCAAAGAATCAACCGCCAGTATAGACGGGTGCTGCAGGGCGGCGCGCCGCGCACGTAGCTTTTTGCCGCTTAACGTTAGCTGACGAACAAGTGATAAAGATTCGGCCGACAAATGGCAGATAAACAGCGGACGAGCCTTGCCGGGCTTTGACGCCAGCCTCGTGACAAGGTTCGCCAAGCGGAAAATTCGGTCCCGGATAGCATTCCAGGGTTCCAGCATCGCATGAGGATTGGTGTTATTGTGCATTGCACAACAAAGCGCCGTTCTACCGGACGGACCCTGTCCCTTTTTGCGAGGTTTTCCGCCAATGGCAAAAAGTCTATCGAAAATCTGGCTGCGCGGTCTGAAGCGGCTGCTCGCGATCCAAACCGAGCACGCCCGCAAAACCACCAAGCGGACCACGACGCGACCGGCCCGGCCCGCCACCAGTAAGCCGTCCACCAAAGTTCGCCCGGTCAAGCTGGATGCGGTGGTGCGTGCGCCCGCCAAGCGCGAAGTGCCGCGTGCCGCCGCCCGCGAGTCGCGGGTCCGTCCGCGCGCGTCGGCATGGGCAAGCGGCTCGTGGACGCGCTCGTTCCACTCGGCGCCCGCCGCGCCCGGCCGGCTCGTCAATCATCTTCAGTACGGCTTGTATGTCCCGACGGGCCATGCGCTCGAGGCCATGCCGCTGGTGGTGATGCTGCACGGCTGCACGCAGTCGATCGACGAATTCGCCGAAGGCACGCGGATGAACGTGCTCGCCGACCGCTTCGGCTTTGCCGTGGTTTATCCGGAACAGTCGAAGCACGTGCACTCGCACCGCTGCTGGCATTGGTACGACGCCGGCGATAGCGCCGGCGGTGCCGAAGCGCGCGCGGTGGTGTCGCTGGTGGACGCCCTGGTCGCGCAGCATGGTTTCGACAGCGAGCGCGTGTACGTCGCCGGAATCTCCGCCGGCGCCGGCCTGACGGCGCTTCTGGCCGTCAACTATCCGGAGCATTTCGCAGCGGTCGCGCTGCATTCCGGCCCCGCTTTCGGCGAGGCGCGTTCCGGCGTCGCGGCGATGGACGTGATGCGGCGCGGTGCGCGCCGCGAACCGGCCGAACTGGTCGACGAAACCGCCGACGTGGCGCGTTACCCCGGCATGCCGGCCATCATCATCCACGGCGACGCCGACCATGTGGTCTCGCCGATCAATGCCGACCAACTGGCCGTGCAGTTTCTCCGCCTGAACCGCATCGTCGACCAGAACGGCGCGCGCAAATCCGGTGAAGTCCGCGAGGACCGCAAGGGCGGCGTGGTCATGCGCGACTACCTGCGCGGCGGGCGGCGTGTGGTGCGTCTGTGCCGCGTGCAAGGGCTCGCCCATGCCTGGAGCGGTGGCGACGACGCCGTGCCGTTTCATTCAGCCAAAGGTCCCGACGCAAGCGCCATGGTGTGGGAATTTTTCAAGCACCAGCGCCGCACAGGCACGGGTCGTATCGCGGAAGCGGACGCCGCAGCGGCCTCAGCGGGCGCACGGTGACGTTGGAGCAACACTTCGAAATGAGTGCTGGCGCGTTCCTAGGGTTTTCCCTATAATACGGGTTATCCCTTAGGCGTTAACGCCTAAACTCATTGCCGAGGTTGACCATGTATCTGCTTAGCCGCCTGTTTCTGTTTCTGACCAAATCGCCCGATCAACTCGCGAAAGAACGCGCTGACGCTTTCCTCGCCGAAGCAACGGATCTGTACGATCTGGAATTCCGTATGCGTAAGCTGGACCGTGAGGCGAACCTTCGCCAACCGTCGTGGATGAGCCAGCACTAAGCTGCGCAAGTCAAAAACATCGGCGCGGATTGCGACGCCGGTGTTCGGGTGAGGCGCCCAAGCTGTCGCAGATTGTCGCAAGCACTCAGACAGCCGGATTCAATTGCCACAACGCGTGATTCAACACCGCGGCGAACGCCACCCAGGCGACATAGGGCATCAATAATCCGCCTGCCCAGCGGTCTCGTCGCCAGAATGCGCATGTCAGCGCGACGATCAAGATCAGCAGTATCAAAATATCGGCCAGCGCCACGCCCGGTCGATGCAGGCCGAAAAAGAGCCACATCCAGGCCGCGTTGAACAGCAACTGCACCAGCCATAAAACGATCGATGCGCTCAGGCCGTCGCGTTTCCACACGCGCCAGGCGGCAATCGCCATCAGCACATACAGCACCGACCACGCCGGCGGGAACACCCAGTCCGGCGGATTGAACGCGGGCTTTTGCAGCGCCACGTACCAGGCGTCGGGCAAAAACCGGCTCGCAACGAACGCGGCTGCGAACGCCAAAACAAGAAACACCAGCAGCGACGGCAATCGGCGCATCCCCGAGTCTCCTTCAGATATCTGGAATCAAAGCAAAACGGCGTAAGCGGGTGCTCACTTGCCGAAACGGGCCAGCGTGCGTGCCCGCGCTTCGGCATGGTCGACGATCGGTGCCGGATAGTCCTTGCCCAATACCACGCCGAATTCCGCGAGCCGGTCCGCTCCCGCCAGCCACGGCGCATGAATCCACTTCGATGGCAGCTTCGCGAGCTGGGGCAAATAGCGTTTGATAAAGCGTCCTTCGGCGTCGAATTTTTCGGACTGCGTGATCGGATTGAAGATCCGGAAATAAGGCTGCGCGTCGCATCCTGTCGACGCCGCCCACTGCCAACCTCCGTTATTCGCCGAGAAATCGAAGTCGTTCAACTGTTCGGCGAAGTACCGTTCGCCGAGCCGCCAGTCCACGCCCAGATCCTTCACCAGGAAGCTCGCTGTCACCATCCGCAAGCGGTTGTGCATATAGCCGGTGCGATTCAGTTGCAGCATCGCGGCGTCGACGAGCGGGTAGCCCGTGCGGCCGTCGCACCACGCGGCGAACGCTTCGTCCGCCTCCGGGCCCTGTTCCCAGCGCAGCCGGTCGTACTCTTCCTTGAACGACGCGCCGCTTGCGAGCCGCGGATGATGCGCCAGGATCATGAAGTAGAAGTCTCGCCAGATTAGCTCCGACAGCCACGTCGCGGAGCCTTGCCCGTCGGGTTGCAGCGACATCTCGTGGGCGAGGCGCGCAAGTGTGCGAATCGAGACCGTCCCGAAGCGCAGATGCATCGACAGGTAGCTCGGGCCTTTGGCGGCGGGGAAGTCGCGCCGGTCCTTGTAGCTGTCGATACGCGTCGCGAAGTCGTCGAGCAGATGCTGCGCGCCGCTCATGCCGGTGGGCAGGTCCAGTTCCGCCAGGTTGCTCGGCGCAAAGCCGAGTTGAGCGAGCGTCGGTAACCGGCGGTCCAGCTTCGACGGCGGCGCGGCCAGATGCTTCGTGTAGGTTTCCACGGGATACGGCTTCAGATCGAAGGCCGTCAGTTGCCTGAGCCATGCGTTCTTGTACGGCGTGAACACCGTGAAAGGCTTGTTCTGGCCGGTGAGCACCTCGTCGCGCTCGAAAATCACCTGATCCTTGAACGTCAGCCACTGGCGCCCGGCTTCAGCGAGCCGCTCGCGGACCGTCTCGTCGCGCTCGATGGCGACCGGCTCGTAGTCGTGATTCGCGAAAACCGCGTCCGCGCCGAGTTCGTCGGCGAGCTTCGGCACCAGGTCGGCGGGTTCGCCGTACAGCACGATCAAGCCGCCGCCGTTCGCGCGCAACGCTTCGTCCAGTTCACCCAGCGCCGCAAGAATCAACTCGATGCGGCGATCCTGCGGCTGCGTATCGGGATGACGAGCCTGCCACGCGTCGACCAGCGGCTGCAGGATCGTCGTGTCGAACACGAATGCGCACCACACGCTTTCGCAATGCTTGAGCGCGTAGTAGAGCGCGGCGTTGTCCGTGCTGCGCAGGTCGCGGCGAAACCAGACCAGACCGGTGTCGAAGGAGTCGTTCAGTTGTCGGACGCGTGTCATCAGGAACGTGGAGAGTGGAACTAAGTGCATGGCCGCGCTATCGCCGGCCGAGAGCGCTGCAAGCGACGGTATGGCCCTGCGTCGCACATCGCATGCCGCGTCGGTAAACGCCACAGCGCCCGCTCCTATTGTGCAGGGTGCGGGCGCCGTGCGTGGCCGGCGGCGAGGTTTTCCGCGCCGCTCAAGCGGTTCTTTAGCGATGCATCGAATCCGTCGCTTACGCGATTTGCAAACGGACGTCGACGTTGTTACGCGTGGCGTTCGAGTACGGGCAGACCTGATGCGCTGCGTCGACCAGTTCCTTCGCCGCGCCGGCGTCCAGACCCGGCAGCGAGACGCGCAGATCGATGTCGAGTGCGAAGCCGCCCTTGTCGTTCGGGCCGATGCCGACTTCCGCCGTGACTTGCGTGTCCGCCGGCAAGGTCTGCTTCTTCTGGCCGGCGACAAACTTCATGGCGCTCAGGAAACACGCCGAGTAGCCTGCTGCAAAGAGTTGTTCCGGATTCGTACCTGCTGCGCCGGTGCCGCCCAGTTCACGCGGTGCTGCCAGCTTAACGTCCAATGCATTGTCCGACGATACTGCACGGCCGTCGCGGCCACCGGTGCTCGTTGCGCTTGCTTTGTAGAGGATGTTCATGGTGCTGTTCCTATGTCTGGGTTGTCAGGATCTGCAAATTTGCCGCTCTTTGCCGAGCCCGCCGTTCTGGCGGAGCACTGTCGCAGCGGCATGTGAGTAAGATAGTACACAAATCATTTGTGTGCAAATTAATTTTTGCATCATAGCGATAGCGCACGTTTTGCAACGGGCCGACTAGAGGTCCATGTAATCGTTGAGGGTGGTGCGCAGGCGAGTCAGGTCGTCGCGCAAACGCAGCAGAAATTCGGGCCTCTGCTGGGTTGCGCACAAGATTTCCGCGGGCACTTCGCGCGCCTGGCGCTTGAGCGCCGAGCCGGCTTTGGTGAGCCGGATATACACGAGACGCTCATCTTCGACGCCGCGCACCCGCTCCAGCAGCCCTTGTGTCTCGAGGCGCTTGAGTAGCGGCGTGACCGTCGCCGAGTCGAGGTTCAGGCGCGCGGCCATGTCTTTGACCGTGACGTCGTCGCTCTCCCACAGCACCAGCATGGCCAGATATTGCGGATACGTCAGGCCCAGCTTGTCCAGTAGCGGCTTATACGCCTTCGTCATGGCAAGCGAGGTCGAGTAGAGGGCGAAGCAGAGTTGCTCGTCGAGCGTGAAAGGCAAAGCGGGGCGCTGGGTCATGGTGCATCTCGTATAAAAGAGCGTGCAAATGGATTGCGCGCAAACCATTGTGCCGCAAATCGGCACAGTTTGACGAGTGCAGCTGGTGATTCAGGAAACGGCGAAGGCATGCGCTGCCGAGAGGGCAGCACAGGCGCGGGCGCCAGAACAGCGCCCGCGCCTGAACGGAACTCAAGCCGCTGGTGTGGTCGGCAAGTCCGGTGCTTCGGGCGTTTGCACGCCAAAGCAGCCGCGATAGGTCGCGTAGAACGAGCAGTACAGCATCGTGGTGACGATCATCGTGGCGGGCATCAGGATCGCAAACGCGAAGTCGCCCGCGCCCAGCGCCTGCATCAGCGCCGACAAGCCGAGCGACACCGTCAACGCCACCGCGAACCACAGCGCGCCGAACACGATAAACGCACCGCGGTTGCGCCAGCAACTGACGAGGCTGAAGAACATCGCCTTGACGGGCGGCACGTCATGCCACGCGGCGAGAATCGGCGAGAACCAGAAAATCATCGCCACCGGAATGTAGACCGCGAAGGCCGTGATCACCGCCAGCGGGATATTGCTGTTGGCGATCGCGTCCTGATCCATCGCGGCGGCGCCGAGCATGACCTTCAGCAGCATGCCGCCGTCGGCGAGTGCCGAAGCGGCCAGCACCAGCGCCATTGCGACGACGTAGAGCACGCCGAGCACCAGCAGCCGTTTGGCGACCACCGGGCCGTACGAGTGAAAGCCGTCCACCAGAATGGTCGGAAACACCGGTTTGCCGGCGATCGTGTTGCGGCACGCCGCCATGAAGCCGACCGCGACGCCCGGAATGAAGGCCAGCGGCAACACGCCGCCGACCACCGGAATCTGCGAAACGAGCGTCATCACCAGCAGATAGGTGAAGAACAGCGTCAGGAACGCGAGCGGGTTCTTGCGGAACAGCCAGATACCCTGCCGGAACCACACATAGCCGGCTTTCGCGGGGACTTCGATCAGTTGCATGAGGTATGGATGCCTGGAAGTGCAACGCCGGTTAGGCGTTCGCGCAGAATGCGCTCGAAATGGCCGGGGTCGTGCGGTTTGAGCAGTTCGGCCGCGCGCGGCAAATGAAAATCATACAGGCGCGAGACCCAGAAGCGGTACGCGCCCGCTCGCAGCATGTCGCCCCAATGGCGGTTTTCTTCGACGGTGAAGGGGCGCACGGTCTGGTAGGCGCGCAGCATGGCTTCGGTGCGCGCGTCGTCGAGTTTGCCGGTGGCGAGGTCGACGCACCAGTCGTTGACCGTTACCGCCACGTCGAACAGCCACTTGTCGCAGCCGGCGAAATAGAAGTCGAAGAATCCGCCAAGGCGCACTTCGTGGCCCGTGTCCGGCGCGGCGTGCGCGAACATGGCGTTATCGCGGAACAGGTCGGCGTGGCAGGGGCCTTCGGGCAGCGCGGCGTAATCGGCCGAGGCGAAGAAAGCTTCCTGATGCGCCAGTTCCGACGACAGCAGATCGCGTTGCTCGCCTTCCAGAAACGGCAGGATGGTCGGCACGGTTTCCTGCCACCACGGCAGGCTGCGCAGATTCGGCTGATAGCCCGTGTAGTCGCGTCCTGCCAGGTGCATGCGCGCCAGCATTTGCCCGACTTCGATGCAGTGTTCGACGCCCGGCGCCAATTCCGGCGCGCCCTCGAGCTTGGTCACGATGGCGGCGGGCTTGCCATGCAAGGTGCCGAACAGCGCGCCGTCTTCGCGCGGCATGGGGTCCGGCACCGGCACGCGATGCGCAGCCAGATGCCGCATGAGGTCGAGATAGAACGGCAGTTGTTCGGCCGTCAGCTTTTCGAAAATCGTGAGGACGTATTCGCCGCGCGTCGTCGTCAGAAAGAAGTTGCTGTTCTCAATACCGGAGGAAATGCCGCGAAATTCGACGACGTCGCCGAGATCGTAATGGCTCATCCATTCTGCAAGTTGGGGTTCGGTGACAGCGGTGAAGACAGCCATGCGGGAAACGTCAGATCAGGTTGGTCGGGCTGGCGCGGTGCGGCCAGTGCGATGTGCGGCAAATTCGGTATCGGAAAAGCGTTCTTGCGGGGCCGTGAAACGCTGCGGCATTTCAACGCCTTACCACCAGCGTGAGACCCGGCAAGCAGACTGAGGCCCGGGACGGCGCCTCGCGGGCGCCTGGATCGGGGCGGCCCCCACACCGGGGCGCCGCCCCGGCATGCATCAATAGGCCAGGTGCACCGACGGCAAACGCGTGCTTGCACGGCCGTTGTCGCGCACGGTGGGCGACGTGTCGAGCGGCGCGCTCATCTGATAGCGCGTGCCGAGATTCGAATGCACGTTGATTTCGACGGGCTTGCCTTTGTCGCGGTATTCGGTGATTTCGGTGCCGTTGGCGCTGCGTTCGTAGAAGCTCGGCGTGCGCGGGACGTTGATTTCAACCTTCGAGCTGACCTCGGCGGCCGGACGATTGATCTTTTCCAGATCGGGCAAACCGGCCCGTTCGTTGGCGGACTGGGGCGCGCCGGGAGCCGGTGTATCGTCGACAGGCTGGGCAGCCATCGCGGCGTTGCCGAAGGCGAGGGCCAGCGCAACGGCGACGGGAAGGAGCGGCTTCATGGTGATTCTCCAATATGGTGCCCCGATTCTAGCAAATCCCACCTGGTCCTCGGGCGCGATCGCCTTATTTTGCGCCGCTTTCGTGCGGCGTGCGCGCAATCTTGCGAGCGGTGCCGTAGCGTGTGTTGCAGCACCGCCAGGTGATTTGGCGAGTCACGGTTCCGTGGTAATGTGGCCTCATCATTAGAGGCGAATGAAGATGAACAACGATACTAATCAACGCGCGGTGCAGACTCCCGCCAACAGCTTCCCAACCGAATCCTTCGACGACGCGACCGAGGCCGTCACCCGCCTCTCGGCGATCTACGAAGCGAACACTTCGTTTCTGCGCGACGCCTTCGCGCGCTATCGCCGCAACGAACTGTTCGAACGCCGGGTACGCGCCTGCTATCCGTTCGTGCGGGTGTGCACCGAGGTCAACACGCATATCGACTCGCGCCGTTCGTATGGCTTCGTCGCGGGTCCGGGCGTGTTCGAGACGACGGTCACGCGGCCCGATCTGTTCGGCAACTACTATCGCGAGCAATTGCGCCTGCTGGCAAAGAATCATCACGTGCAGATCGAAGTCGGCGTGTCGGACCAGCCGATTCCGATTCATTTCGCTTTCGCCGAAGGCATCCACCTCGAAGGCGATCTGGATCGCGAGCGCCTGTTCCTGATGCGCGATGTGTTCGACACGCCGGACCTGGCGCTGCTCGACGATCGCATCGTCAACGGCACGTATGAACCGCTGCCGGGCGAGCCGCATCCGCTCGCGTTGTTCACCGCGGCGCGGGTCGATTTCTCGCTGCATCGGCTGAAGCACTATACGGCGACCTCGCCCACGCATTGCCAGAACTACGTGCTGTACACGAACTACCAGTTCTATATCGACGAATTCGTCAAACTCGGCCGCACGATGATGGCCCATACCGACGACGAGGAACTGCGCGCCTATCGCAGCGAATACACGTCGTTCGTCGAGCCCGGCGACGTGGTCACGTACAACGCGAATCTCGGCGAACAGGAGCAGGAAGGCACGGCGCCGCCACGTTTGCCGCAGATGCCCGCGTATCACCTGAAGCGCGCGGACGGCAGCGGCATCACGATGATCAACATCGGCGTCGGGCCGTCGAACGCGAAGACCATTACCGATCACATCGCCGTGCTGCGCCCGCATGCGTGGATCATGCTCGGCCACTGCGCGGGCTTGCGCAATACGCAGCGTCTCGGTGACTATGTGCTGGCGCACGGCTATGTGCGCGAGGATCACGTGCTCGACGACGACCTGCCGCTGTGGGTGCCGATTCCGGCGCTCGCCGAAGTGCAGGTGGCGCTGGAGCGCGCGGTCGCACAGGTCACGCAACTGGACGGCGTCGAACTGAAGCGCGTGATGCGTACGGGCACGGTGGCGAGTGTGGACAACCGCAACTGGGAGTTGCGCGATCATCGCGAGCCGGTGCAGCGGCTCTCGCAAAGCCGCGCGGTTGCGCTCGACATGGAGAGCGCGACGATTGCCGCGAACGGCTTCCGTTTCCGCGTGCCTTACGGCACCTTGCTGTGCGTGTCGGACAAGCCGTTGCACGGCGAATTGAAGCTGCCCGGCATGGCGGATCAGTTCTATCGCGCGCAGGTCGATCAGCATCTACAGATCGGCGTGAAGGCGATGGAGCTATTGCGGATGAACGGGCTGCATCGTTTGCATAGCCGCAAGCTGCGCAGCTTCGCGGAAGTCGCGTTTCAGTAAGCGGCTTCTTCGACAGACGAGGGCGAGCGCCGCTTCGGCGCGCTCGTGCTCGATCAAGGTCAAAGCTGCCCGAAGCCCGCCAGCCCGATCAAACTGCCGACCGCCAGAAGCCACAGCGGATGAATGCGCGTCGTCATCGCCATGACAACGGTGAAGGAGGTGATCGCCCACGCGATGGCCGTCGTGTTCGACGCTTCGGCAATCAGCGCCGCGCTCGCCGCGATGATGCCGGCGGTCACCGGCATGAGCCCCAACTGCGCGTAGCGCCGCCATGGGCGGTCCTTGAATCGCTCCCATGCATGCACCGCGAGGATCGTCACCAGCGACGACGGCCCGAACTTCGCCACCGACGTCACCAGCATGCCCGCCCAACCGGCCACGTGCCAGCCGATCAGCGTGACGATCATCAGATTCGGCCCCGGCGCGGCTTGCGCGAGTGCGAATAGCGCGCTGAATTCGCTGGCCGGCATCCAGTGATGCACGTCCACCACTTGACGCTGCATCTCCGGAAGAATCGTATTGCCGCCGCCGAACGCGAGCAGCGAAAGCTGACTGAAAATAACGGCGAGGGCAATGAGCGTCTCGTTCATCGTGCCCTCCTCGACGCGATATAGATGCTGAGCGGCGTCAACACCAGCATGGTGGGCAGAAGCGGCAGCCGCATGATCGCAATCGCAATGAAGCCGAGTGCCGCGATGAGCGCGGCCATTGGGCTACGCCGTAGCGGCAGCAGGATTTTCACGGCCATCGCGATCAACAGGCCGGCCGCGGCGGCGGCGAGACCCGCAAACAGATGGCGCACGTGCGGGTCGTTTTGCGTGTGCTCGTACAGCACGCCGAGGCCGATCACCACCAGCGACGGCCCCGCGATCAGTCCGAGCAGGCCGGCCAGCGCGCCCGGCACGCCGCGAAAGCGCATGCCCATCGCCACCGAGAGATTGATCACGTTGCCGCCCGGCAAAAATTGGCAGAGGCCCAGCAAGTCGGTGAATTCGTCGGCGCTCAGCCAGCGGCGTTGTTCGACCAATGCGCGCCGCGCCAGCGGCAGTGCGCCGCCGAAGGAGACCAGCCCGAGGCCGAGAAAGCCGCCGAAGATTTCCCGCAATGTGGGCGTAGGCGCCAGCACGGGCTCGGACGAGGTGAGATCGTGGTCCATATTGGTTAGCTTCCAGTTCAAGCTCAGGAGGTTAGCGCCGAACCGGCGTCGAGCAAAACGATTTTTGAGCACCGCCTTGTGATCTAGAATCACAAGCATGGCCCGAAACCTTCCTCCTTTTCCGGCGCTGCGCGCCTTCGAAGCCGCCGCGCGGCATGAGAGCTTCACCGCCGCGGCGAACGAATTGCATGTGACGCACGGTGCAATCAGCCGGCAGGTCGTCGCTTTCGAAACGTGGCTCGGCGTGCAGGTGTTCGAGCGTCGCGGCAAGCGCGTGCGCCTGACCGACGACGGGCGCCGCTACCTGGCCACCGTTCAGGCTGCGTTCGACAGCATCGCGCTCGCGACGGATCAACTGCGTGACACCGGCGTCGTCCGTGTGCTGCGCGTGAATGCGTTGCCCACTTTCGCGATGAAGTGGCTGCTGCCGCGCCTGCATCAGTTCCAGCGCAAGGTGCCGAATGTGGAGCTGAGATTGGCGACCTCGAACGCGCCGGTCGAGACGCTGGATGGCTTCGACGTCGCGGTGCGGCGCGGTCCCGCGCATTGGGCCAACTGCGCGAGCGGCCATTTTCTCGGCGAGACCGAGATTCCGGTGTGCAGTCCCGCGTTATTGCAACGTTCGCCGATCAAGGTCGCCGACGATCTCGCGCGGCACGTGCTGCTGCATTCCGATACGCGTCCGGATGCCTGGCGCAACTGGTTATCGGCGGCTGGGGTGACGGCGAAATGCCGGAAGAAGCAGTCGTTCGATCACTTCTATCTGGCCTTGCAGGCCGCGGTGGACGGGCTCGGCGTGGCGCTCGGTCCGTTGCCCTTGCTGGCGGATGAACTGGCGTCGGGACGGCTCGTGGTGCCGCTGGCGGGTCCGCGTATCGATGCACGCGGCTACTGGTGGGTGGCGAGACGCGAGGTCGCGGATGCACCGTTAGTGGCGCAGTTCTGCGAATGGCTGCAAGCGCAAGGCGATCAAATCGATAAAACGGAAACGGGCAGCCTCGAGGCTGCCCGTTAGCGTGCGCGTGTTCATGCACTGCGTTGCCTTGCGTTCACCTCGCGCAAGAGCGCGAAGCGGCAGCCTCACAGATAGAACATCCGGTCTTCGTCCGACTTGGTTGGCTGCGGCTCGGTTTCTTCGCGGTCTTCATAGAACTTCAGCACCGCTTCGAGCACCTGGTCCGGATCGTCGATGACCTGCATGAGGTCCATGTCGGTCGGATTGATCAGGCCCATTGGCGTGAGCGAGTTCTTGAACCACGCAAGCAGGCCTTCCCAGAACTCGGCGCCCACCAGAATGATCGGCACATGGCGCGACTTCTTGGTCTGGATCAGCGTGAGCACTTCGGCGAGTTCGTCCAGCGTGCCGAAGCCGCCGGGCATCACGATCACCGCGTCCGAGTTCTTCACGAACGTGACCTTGCGCGTGAAGAAATGGCGGAAGCGCAACGAGATGTCTTGCCACTGATTGCCCGATTGCTCGTGCGGCAATTCGATGTTCAGGCCGACCGAAGGCGCCTTGCCCGCATGGGCACCCTTGTTGGCCGCCTCCATGATGCCCGGGCCGCCGCCCGAGATCACGGCGAAGCCGGCATCCGAGAGCTTGCGCGCGATTTGCGTGGCAAGTTTGTAGTAGGGCGAGTTCGGCTTCAGGCGCGCTGAACCATAGATGCTGACAGCCGGACGAATCTCCGAGAGGTACTCGGTCGCCTCGATAAACTCTGCCATAATCGTGAACATCTGCCACGATGCGCGGGCCTTTTTGGCCGTTGCGCGCTCTTGATCTGCGAGTGATCGCAGACTCGGAATCACTTTTCTCTTAGTCATAATGCCTGAAGAACGAAGCCTTGAAGGTAAGACCCTGCTATTGGTCGACGGTTCGAGTTATCTGTACCGGGCCTACCATGCGATGCCGGATCTGCGCAGCCCCGACGGTGGTCCGACGGGTGCGCTCTACGGGATGATCAACATGCTGCGGCGCATGCGCAAGGAAGTCACAGCAGAGTATAGCGCGTGCGTGTTCGACGCCAAGGGCAAAACGTTTCGCGACGACTGGTATCCCGACTATAAGGCGAATCGCCCGTCGATGCCGGACGACCTCTCGCGCCAGATCGAGCCGATTCATGTGGCCGTGCGCGCGCTCGGCTGGCCCTTGCTGATGATCGAAGGCGTCGAGGCCGACGACGTAATCGGCACCCTCAGCACCGAAGCGGAAAAGCGTGGCATGAATGTGATCGTGTCGACGGGTGACAAGGATCTGGCGCAGCTTGTGTCGGATCATGTCACCCTCATCAATACGATGACTAACGAAACGCTCGACCGCGCCGGCGTGCTCGCCAAGTTCGGCGTGCCGCCGGAGCGCATTATCGACTACCTGTCGTTGATCGGCGATACCGTCGACAACGTCCCCGGCGTCGAGAAATGCGGGCCGAAAACAGCGATCAAATGGCTGACGCAATTCGAGTCGCTGGATGGCATCGTCGCACATGCGGACGAAATTAAAGGTGCGGTAGGAGACAATCTGCGCAGAGCGCTCGATTTTCTGCCAATGGCGAGGAAACTCGTCACGGTCGAGCGCAACTGCGATATGACCGACCATATCGTGTCGATCGAGGAAAGCCTGCAAAGCCGGCCGGAATCGCGCGAGGAGTTGCGCGACGTGTTCACGCGCCACGGCTTTAAGACGTGGCTGCGCGAAGTAGAAATCGCGGACGCCGTGGAAGGTCCGGAAACGGATGTGGCGCCGGCTTTGTCGGTGGATCATGAGCGGCACTACGACACAGTGCAGACGTGGGAGCAATTCGACGCATGGCTCGAGAAGATCAACGCGGCCGAGCTGACCTCGTTCGACACGGAAACCACCTCGCTCGACCCCATGACTGCGCAGATCGTGGGCCTGTCGTTGTCGGTTGAAGCCGGCCGGGCGGCGTATGTGCCGCTCGCGCATCGCGGCCCGGACGCGCCCGTGCAATTGCCGCGCGACGAAGTCCTCGCGAAACTCAAGCCGTGGCTGGAAAGCGCCGAGCACAAGAAGGTCGGTCAGCATCTCAAGTACGACGAGCAGGTGCTGGCGAACTACGGCATTGAAATGCGCGGTGTCGAACACGACACGCTGCTGCAATCGTACGTGGTCGAATCGCATCGCACGCACGACATGGACAGCCTCGCGCTGCGCCATCTCGGCGTGAAAACCATCAAGTACGAAGAGGTCGCGGGCAAGGGCGCAGGGCAGATCGGCTTCGACGAAGTCGCGTTGGACAAGGCCGCCGAATACGCGGCGGAAGATGCTGATATCACTTTGCGGCTGCATCAGGCGCTGTATCCGCAAGTGACTGCGGAGAAGACGCTCGAGTACGTCTATCGCGGGATCGAACTACCGACCTCGCGTGTCCTGCGCAAGATGGAGCGCACCGGCGTGCTGATCGACGCGGAGAAACTGCGTCAGCAAAGCAGCGAAATCGCCACGCGTCTGATCCAGTTGGAAAGCGAAGCGTATGTGCTGGCCGGCGGCGAATTCAATCTGGGCTCGCCGAAGCAGATCGGGCAGATCTTCTTCGAGAAGCTGGAACTGCCGGTGGTCAAGAAGACGCCGAGCGGCGCACCGTCCACCGACGAAGAAGTGCTGCAAAAGCTCGCCGAAGACTATCCGCTGCCGAAGATTCTGCTTGAGCACCGTGGCTTGTCGAAGCTGAAGTCGACCTACACCGACAAGCTGCCGCGCATGGTCAACGCCACCACGGGCCGCGTGCATACGAACTATGCGCAGGCTGTGGCGGTCACGGGGCGCCTTGCATCGAACGACCCGAACCTGCAGAACATTCCCGTGCGCACCGGCGAAGGCCGCCGTATTCGCGAAGCGTTTATTGCACCGCCCGGACACAAGCTGGTCTCCGCGGATTATTCGCAGATCGAACTGCGCATCATGGCGCACATTTCGGGCGACGGATCGCTGCTGCGCTCATTCTCGCAGGGCGAAGACATTCACCGCGCCACCGCGGCGGAAATCTTCAGCGTGACGCCGCTCGAAGTGTCGAACGATCAACGCCGCGTGGCCAAGGTCATCAACTTTGGTCTGATCTACGGCATGAGTTCGTTTGGTCTTGCCGCGAACCTCGGCATCACGCGCGACGCAGCCAAGCTCTATATCGACCGCTATTTCGCGCGTTATCCAGGCGTGGCGCGTTATATGGACGAAACGCGTGTGAGCGCCAAGGCCAAGGGTTACGTCGAGACGGTGTTCGGCCGCCGCCTGTGGCTGCCGGAGATCAACGGCGGCAATGGCCCGCGCCGTCAGGCCGCCGAGCGCGCCGCGATCAACGCGCCGATGCAAGGCACGGCCGCCGATCTGATCAAGCTCTCGATGATCGCGGTGCAGGACTGGATCGAAGCCTCGAAGATCGGCACGCGCATGATCATGCAGGTGCACGATGAATTGATTCTCGAAGTACCGGACGCGGAATTGTCCGACGTGCGCAAGCGCTTGCCCGAGTTGATGTGCGGTGTCGCCGACCTGAAAGTGCCGCTGGTCGCCGAAGTGGGTGCCGGCCTGAACTGGGAAGAAGCGCATTGACGTGCGTGTGACGGGACGCGATATCGTCGTGCGCATGTCACACATGCGTATTGATGGCTTGTGACAACCCGTGCTGCTCGCGGACAATCGCTGAAAGACGGCGCTCATGTGAATCCTCATGGGCGCCGAACGACGCATAACCCATCGGCAAACACGGAGAGTTCAATGCATCGTTTTATCGTGGTTGGCGGAGGCGCGGGGGGATTGGAGCTGGCGACGCGTTTGGGCGATCGCTATGCACCCCACAAGAGCAAGGGCGGTGTGCGGGCGCAGGTCACGCTCGTCGACCGCAATCCGACTCATATCTGGAAGCCGCTCCTGCATGAAGTGGCGGCGGGCAGCATGGACCCGTTCACGCAGGAACTCGAATATGCCGCGCAAGCGCGCTGGCACGGCTTCGAATTTCAGCAGGGCGAACTGACGGGACTGGACCGCGCGAACAAGCGCCTCACGCTCGGCACCGTGCTCGACGACGACGGCGCCGAGTTGCTGCCCGAACGCCAGCTCGAATACGACACGCTGATCATCGCGATCGGCAGCACGACCGCCTTCTTCGGCGTCAAAGGCGCGCCTGAATTTTCCCTCGCACTCGATACGGTCAGCCAGGCCGAGCGTTTCCGCAAACGCCTGATCGCGGCATGCATGCGCGCCGAGCATCAAGTGCATGAACCGGTCGAATCGGGGCCGGGCACGTCGTCCACGGGCGAGCCGCGCATTCAGGTGGCGATTGTCGGCGGCGGCGCGACGGGTGTCGAACTGTCGGCGGAATTGCGCAACACCGCGCAGGTGTTGTCCGCATACGGCTTGCATAAGCTCGATCCGCGGCATGACGTCGGCATCGTGCTGATCGAAGCGGGGCCGCGCATTCTGCCGGCTTTGCAGGAACGGGTCTCGACCGCCACGGCCGAACTGCTCACCAAGCTCGGCGTGAAGCTGATGATCGGCGAAACCGTGGCCGAAGTCGCGCCCGGCATGATCCGCACCGCGAGCGGCAAAACGGTGCGCGCCGATCTGACGGTGTGGGCGGCCGGCATCAAGGCGCCGGCGATTTTGAGCGAACTCGACGGCTTGCCGGTCAACCGGCTGGGCCAACTCATCGTGCGCCGCACGCTGCAAACCGAAACGGACGACAACGTCTTCGCGCTCGGCGATTGCGCCGCCTGTCCGTGGCCGGGCAACGAGCGCAACGTGCCGCCGCGCGCGCAGGCGGCTCACCAGCAGGCGAGCTTTTTGATGAAGGCGCTGGCGGCGCGGCTCGAAAACAAGCCACTGCCGGAGTTCACCTATCGCGACTTCGGGTCGCTGGTGTCACTCGGGCATTTCAGCGCGGTCGGTAATCTGATGGGCGGGGTGATCGGCGGCAATATGCTGATCGAAGGGCTGTTCGCGCGCTTCATGTATATGTCGCTGTACCGGCTGCATATCGCCGCGCTGCACGGCTACGCGCGGATGGTGCTCGATACCTTCGCGCACTGGTTGCGCCGCACCACGCTGCCGCGGGTCAAGCTGCACTGACGTGTGCCGATGCGCCCGGCCGGCCCGGGAACGTTGCATCTGCAACAGGATGCCTGTCAGGCGTATCCTGTTGCCTCCAACGTTCAACCGAGGAGTGCCCGCATGCTGAAACCCGATATCGACAGCCTGGTCCCGCACGTCCCCTTCAACCGACGTACTTTCATTAAAGCCGCGCTCGGCACCGGCTTCGCCGCCGCCGTGCTGCCCGTCTCGGCGCAAACCATTCATACCGATACTGACGGCCTCGAAGCCGGCGAAATCGCGGTGCGCTCCGGCGACACGCTGGTGCCGGCCTATCGCGCGCAGCCGAAGGGCAAGACGCACTTGCCGGTGATCATCGTCGTGCACGAGATTTTCGGCGTGCACGAGCATATCGCCGACGTATGCCGGCGCTTCGCCAAGCTGGGCTATCTCGCGATCGCGCCGAATCTTTTTGAACGGCAGGGCGATCCGACCGTTCATGCAAGCATGCAGCAGATCAGCGCGCTAGTGGTCAGCAAGGTGTCGGACGACCAGGTGATGGGCGATCTCGATGCCACCGTCGCCTGGGCCGGAGAGCATGGCGGCGATCTGAACCGGCTTGGCGTGAACGGCTTTTGCTGGGGCGGGCGGATTGCGTGGCTGTACGCCGAACATAACCCGCGACTGAAGGCGGGTGTCGCCTGGTACGGACGGGTAACGGGCGAAAAGAACGCGATGATGCCGGCGAATCCGCTCGATCAGGTCGCGCAACTTCATGCGCCGGTGCTGGGGCTTTACGGGTTGCAAGATCAGAGCATCCCGCAGGACACGCTCGAACAGATGAAGCAGGCCGTCGCGCAAGGGCCGCAAGCGGGCCGTGGTTCGCAGTTCGTCGTGTATGACGATGCGGGCCACGCGTTTTTCGCGGATTACCGGCCGAGCTACAAGAAGGCCGATGCCGAGGATGGTTGGCGCCGTGTGCTGGTGTGGTTCAAGCAGCATGGGGTGGCTTGAGGCGGTCCCCGCTCCCTCGCTTGCGATAAAAAAGGCCGTTGCCGCTTTCGGGGCGGCAACGGCTTTTTGCTAACGACGTGCTGTGGCTTTCGCTGGGACGCTCAAGGATTCGGGCCCGTCGCGATGGGCCGCTTCGGGTCGGAACTCCACTCGCTCCACGATCCCGCATACAACGCGGCGCCGTGCAGGCCGGCAACTTCCATCGCCAGGGCATTCACGCATGCCGTCACGCCCGAGCCGCATTGCAGCACCACGTGTTCCGGCGGCGTGTCGGCGAGCAGCGCGTGGAATTCCTCGCGCAACGTATGAGCCGGTTTGAAGCGGCCGTCGGCGGTGAGGTTGTTCTTGAAGAAGCGGTTGAGCGCGCCGGGAATGTGGCCGCCGACGCGATCCAGTGTCTCGTTCTCACCGCGATAACGATCGTCTGCGCGGGCGTCGACCACCACGTGTTCCTTCGAGCCGAGATTGCGCTCGACCGTTTGCGCATCGACCGTGACGGACAGCGGCGCGCCTGCCTTGAAGTCGCCGGTGTTCTGGGCCGGCGCGTCCTGCGTCAGCGGATGACCGCCGGCTTCCCATGCCTGCAGGCCGCCGTCGAGCAGCGCGACCGCGTCGTGACCGAGCCAGCGCAGCAGCCACCATGCACGGGCGGCGTACATGCCGCCTTGCGCATCGTACGCGACGACCTGCTGGCCCTGCTTCAGGCCGCGCGACTCCAGCGTCTCCACCAGCCGCGCACGATCCGGCAGCGGATGGCGGCCGTTGTGACCGTTCTTCGGCCCCGACAGATCGCGATCGAGATGCAGGTAATGCGCGCCCGGCAGATGCCCGGCCAGATAGGCTTTTTCGCCGGCTTCCGTGTCGGCCAGATCGAACCGGCAGTCGATGACGAACACGCTGCCCGGCGCGGCGGCAAGCCGTTCCGCGAGATTGGTCGCGGAAATCAGAGTGGTGTAGTGAGTGTGGGGCATGACGTCTCCTGTCGATCAGAGTTAGCGCTTTAGCGCTCGCTCGGGTCCCATGCAAAGCTCGATGCGGGCGATGGCGGCTCCGCTCGGCGGCTTGGCGCCGCCTACGGATGGCCAAGCTATCCTCTAAGTCTAAACAAAAAAAGACGGGTCGAAGCCCGTCTTTCCATGCATTGATCCTGCCGGAAGAATCTGGTGAATCTGGTTCGGCGCCACTCAGATCGTACCGAGTTCGCGCCGCAGGAATTCGTGGAAGTGCTGCATGCCATCTTCCATCGGGCTCTGATACGGGCCGACCTGCGATTCGCCGCGATTCATCAGCGCATGGCGGCCGGCGTCCATGCGTTCCGCGATCTCGTCGTCTTCGCGGGCCGTTTCCATGTAGGCGGCGCGTTCGGCTTCGACGAACTCACGCTCGAACAGCGCTATTTCCTCAGGGTAATAGAACTCCACCACGTTGGTGGTTTTCTGCGGACCGCGCGGAATCAGCCAAGACACCACCAGCACGTGCGGATACCACTCGATCATGATGCCCGGGTAGTACACCATCCAGATCGCGCCGAATTCAGGCGGATTGCCGCCGCGAAAGCGCAGCACTTCGTCGTGCCACTTGCGGTACGTGGGGCTGCCCGGCTGCTCCAGATCCTTGTGCACGCCGACCGTCTGCACGCTGTACCACTCGCCGAACTCCCACGTCAGGTCGTCGCAATTGACGAAGCTGCCGAGGCCCGGATGGAACGGCGCGACGTGATAGTCCTCCAGATAGACCTCGATAAAGGTCTTCCAGTTGTAGTTGCACTCGTGCACTTCGACGTGATCGAACATGAAGCCCGAAAAATCGAAGTGTTCCTTGGTGCCGAGGCGCGCCAGATCGCGCGCGACGTCGCGCCCCTGCGCTTCGAACAGCAGGCCTTGCCAGTTCTGCAGCGACGTGGCGCCGAGATTCAGGCAGGGGTTATCCGCAAAATGGGGCGCACCGAGGAGCTGGCCGTTCAGGTCGTACGTCCAGCGATGCAGGGGGCAGACGATGTTCTCCGTCTGGCCGCGGCCGTTGAGCATGATGGCTTGCCGGTGGCGGCACACGTTCGACAGCAGTTCGACTTGTGACTGCTGGTTACGGACGAGCACACGCCCTTCGCTCTCGCTCGGCAAAGCAAAATAATTCCCCGCTTCGGGCACCATGAGATCGTGGCCGATGTAACGAGGACCTTTCTTGAAAAGGGTTTCGATTTCGCGCGTTAGAAGCGCTTCGTCAAAGTAAGCCGTGACTGGCAGCTGGCTGTGGACAGACCGCAACTGCAATGCATTGCTCAGATTGGACATTCCCACTCCCGTGAAGACGTGAAAGCAGTGAACAACCCAACCATCGAAGATTCGATTTAGGGAGCCCGCAATTATACCTGTTTCCCCTTCTTTGGGGCCGTTAAGTGCCTGATTTGGGTCAAAAATCTCAGGAAAGTTCGGCTTTTTCGCCGCAGACCGATCGTTTTTTTTCTGCGAGACTGCTAGGACGGCGCGCAGCGGGAAGGCGGGCGTAGGGCGGCGGGCGGCTCGGAAATATCGCTTTTGCCGTAGAATGTCCGACTTGTTTTAATTTTGCGACTATTCATGGCGAAGACCGCGTCGAAAGATACTGCAGCCACGCCAGCCGAAGGCGTCGACACCACGCCGCTGCCCGAGAATTACGAGGCCGCCCAGGCGGAGCTGGAAGGGCTGGTTGCACGCATGGAAAGCGGCAATCTCAGCCTCGAGGAATCGCTCACCGCCTACCGGCGCGGCGCGGCTCTCGTGGCGTTTTGCCAGCAGCAGCTCGAGAAGGTCGAGCAGCAGGTGCGCGTGCTCGACGGCGAGACGCTCAAGCCGCTGCCCATGAATACCGCAGGCACAGCCGCTACTGAAAGCGGGGACGACCTATGACATTCGAACAATGGATGCGCTCGGTACTGGAGCGCGTCGAAACGGCACTGGAACATTATCTGCCGAGCGAGGCGACCGAGCCCGCCACGCTGCATGAAGCCATGCGTTACGCGGTGCTGGGCGGCGGCAAGCGGGTTCGCCCGCTGCTGTGCCACGCGGCCGGCGAGCTGACCGGCGCGCGCGCCGAGTGCCTCGACGCGGCGGCGGCAGCGCTGGAAATGATCCACGTGTACTCGCTCGTCCACGACGACATGCCGTGCATGGACGACGACGCGCTGCGTCGCGGCAAGCCCACGGTACACGTCAAATATGACGAAGCGACGGCATTGCTGGTCGGCGACGCGCTGCAATCGCAGGCGTTCGTCGCGTTGACGTCGGACGTTCTGGCCCCGGCGCAGCAGGCCGCGCTGGTGCGCGAACTGGCGCTGGCGAGCGGCTCGATCGGCATGTGCGGCGGGCAGGCCATCGATCTGGCGAGTGT
Source organism: Paraburkholderia sp. RL18-101-BIB-B (assembly GCF_046026985.1). Classification (NCBI taxonomy): domain Bacteria; kingdom Pseudomonadati; phylum Pseudomonadota; class Betaproteobacteria; order Burkholderiales; family Burkholderiaceae; genus Paraburkholderia; species Paraburkholderia sp. RL18-101-BIB-B. The sequence continues at coordinate 180,897 of NZ_JARESV010000005.1, read as the reverse complement.
CGGCCACACGCTGACGCGCACGCAACTCGAAACCATGCACCGCATGAAGACCGGCGCGTTGCTGCGCGCCGCGGTGCGCATGGGTGCACTGGCGGGCGAAACGCCGGATGCGAACGCCATGCGTTCGCTTGACGCGTATTCGGCCGCTGTCGGCCTCGCGTTTCAGGTCGTCGACGACATTCTCGACGTCACGACCGATTCCGCGACGCTCGGCAAAACGGCAGGTAAAGACGCGAAGGACGGCAAGCCGACCTACGTGTCGATTATTGGGCTCGACGCGTCGCGCGCGCTCGCAGCGCAGCTGCGCAGCGACGCTCACGCCGCGCTGGCGCCGTTTGGCGCACGCGCGCAGCGTCTTGCCGAATTGGCCGACCTGGTGGTGAACCGGGTTAGCTGAACGCGAAAGCCCGCCGCCGCGCGCCTCCGTTGCGAAGCGCATGTATGAAGTGCGGGCGCGTAAGTTTTCCTACAATGGAACGACGATGTACGACTTGCTGAAAACCATTGACGACCCGGCAGCCCTGCGCCGCCTCGATCGCCGCCAATTGCAACCGCTTGCCGACGAGTTGCGTGCCTTCGTGCTCGACAGCGTATCGCAGACGGGCGGCCATCTTTCGTCCAACCTCGGCACGGTCGAGTTGACCATTGCTCTGCACTATGTGTTCGACACGCCGCACGACCGGATCGTCTGGGATGTCGGCCATCAAACCTATCCGCACAAGATCCTGACGGGCCGCCGTGACCAGATGCACACGCTGCGTCAGCTGGGCGGCATCTCGGGTTTCCCTAAACGTGACGAGTCGGAGTACGACACGTTCGGCACGGCGCACTCCAGCACGTCGATTTCCGCCGCGCTCGGCATGGCGGTCGCAAGCAAGCTGCAGGGCGACAACCGCATGGGCATCGCCGTGATCGGCGACGGCGCGATGACGGCCGGCATGGCGTTCGAGGCGATGAACAACGCCGGCGTCGAAGACGACGTGCCGCTCCTGGTCATCCTGAACGACAACGACATGTCGATTTCGCCGCCGGTCGGCGCGCTGAATCGCCATCTGGCGCGCCTGATGTCGGGCCGCTTCTACGCCGCCGCGCGTGCCGGCGTCGAACGCGTGCTGCGCGTCGCGCCGCCCATGCTCGACCTCGCGCGCAAGCTCGAAGAGCACGCCAAGGGCATGATCGTGCCGGCCACGCTGTTCGAAGAGTTCGGCTTCAACTACATCGGCCCGATCGACGGCCACGATCTCGATTCGCTGATCCCGACGCTGCAGAACATCAAGGAACTGCGCGGTCCGCAATTCCTGCACGTCGTGACGAAGAAAGGCCAGGGCTACAAGCTGGCCGAAGCCGATCCGGTGCTGTACCACGGCCCGGGCAAGTTCAATCCGGCTGAAGGCATCAAGCCGGCCAGCACGCCGTCCAAGAAGACCTACACGCAGGTATTCGGTGAATGGCTGTGCGACGCAGCTGAACTGGACGCACGTGTGGTCGGTATCACGCCGGCTATGCGCGAAGGCTCGGGCATGGTGGAGTTCGAGAAGCGCTTCCCGGACCGTTACTTCGACGTCGGCATCGCCGAGCAACATGCGGTGACGTTCGCCGGCGGTTTGGCCGCGGAAGGCATGAAGCCGGTGGTCGCGATCTACTCGACCTTCCTGCAACGTGCTTACGACCAACTGATTCACGACGTCGCGCTGCAGAACCTGCCGGTGGTGTTCGCCATCGACCGCGCGGGTCTGGTCGGCGCGGACGGCGCGACGCACGCGGGCGCTTACGACCTGGCGTTCCTGCGCTGCATCCCGAACATGACGGTGATGGCCGCGTCGGACGAAAACGAATGCCGCCAGATGCTGTACACGGCGTTGCAGCAACCGAACCCGACGGCGGTGCGCTATCCGCGCGGCGCCGGCACGGGCGTCGCCACCGTCAAGCAGATGGTGGCGCTGCCGCTCGGCAAGGGTGAGATTCGTCGTGAAACGTCGCAGCCGGCTGGCAAGCGCATTGCGATTCTGGCATTCGGCACGATGGTCGCGCCGTCGCTGGCAGCCGCCGAGCAACTGGACGCAACGGTCGCCAACATGCGCTTCGTGAAGCCGCTCGACGCCGATCTGGTCCGTCAACTGGCCGAAACGCACGACGCCATCGTCACGGTCGAAGAAGGCAGCGTAATGGGCGGCGCGGGTTCGGCCTGCGTCGAAGCCCTGCTTGAAAGTGGGGTTATGCGACCCGTACTACAATTGGGCCTTCCCGATCGGTTCATCGATCATGGGGACCCGGCCAAGCTGCTCGCCGCGTGTGGTCTCGACGCCGCGGGTATCACCAAGTCGATCCGCGAGCGCTTCCTGTCGAGCGGCGCGGTCGGCGGACAGTCGTCGGTGAAGCGCGTCGCGTAAAGCGTCGCCGCTCGCGGTGCGGCCGCCGTGCCATGGCCGCCATAAGCAATCTCCACTTTGAATCGGTGGGCCTTCGGGCCCATCATCCAACGCCGGCAGGGGCCGGCGTTCGCCATTGCGCGCCTTGATTCGCGCGGCCGCTGGGAGCCGCCGAACCTGTCGCTTTGCGGCAGCCCTCACGAGGGAATCCCGAAGGGGACTTCCTTCGGGGCGAAGACTCAGGGCGGTCCGGCGTTTCCTGAAAGGACAAGAAATGAATCAGATGAATCCCGCCTTTGTGATGCCCGACGTGCAAAGCACGCCCGACACTCGTCAGATCCCGATTCAGCGTGTCGGCGTGAAGGCCGTGCGCCATCCGCTGACGGTGCGCACGCAAGGTGGCGAGGTGCAGCCGACGGTTGGTACGTGGAACCTCGACGTACATCTGCCGGCTGAGCAGAAGGGCACGCACATGTCGCGCTTCGTCGCCTTGCTCGAAGAGAACAAGGCGCCGCTGGAGCCGGCCACGTTCCGCACCATGCTCGCCGCCATGCTCGAAAAGCTCGAAGCCGAGGCCGGCCGCATCGAGGTGTCGTTCCCGTACTTCGTGAACAAGACCGCGCCAGTGTCGGGCGTGCAGAGCCTGCTCGACTACGAAGTCACGCTGACGGGTGACACTCGCAACGGCGCGACGCGTCTGTTCCTGCAAGTGCTGGTGCCGGTGACGAGCCTGTGCCCGTGCTCGAAGAAGATCTCGCAGTACGGCGCGCATAACCAGCGCTCGCACGTCACGATCAACGCCGAACTGGCAGGCGATGTGGCCGTGGAAGAACTGATTCGTATCGCCGAAGAAGAAGCCTCGTGCGAACTGTGGGGCTTGCTCAAGCGCCCGGACGAGAAGTTCGTGACCGAGCGTGCTTATGAAAATCCGAAGTTCGTCGAAGACCTGGTGCGCGATGTCGCGCAACGTCTGAATGCGGACGAGCGGATCGTCGCCTACGTGCTGGAAGCCGAGAACTTCGAGTCGATTCACAATCACAGCGCGTACGCGGTGATCGAGCGGGATAAGCGCGTGGCTTGATACGCGCGTTTGCCGACTGCATCAAAAAAGCCGCTTCTTGAAGCGGCTTTTTTTACGGCGTAACGATGTCGAACTCAGCGTGCGAGGGACGTCAGATCCCAGCGAGGCTTCACCGTGAACGCGTAGTCCTTGCCCGATTGATCGGGCCAGCGTTGCAGTCGCAAGGCACCGGCCAGCGCGATCATCGCGCCGTTGTCCGTGCACAGCGACAGGTCCGGATAGTGCACGTAGAAATTGCGCTTCTTCGCGGCAGCGGAAAGCGCCTCGCGCAATTGCCGGTTCGCGCCGACCCCGCCCGCGACGACCAGCCGGTTGAGCTTCGTCTTCTTGAGCGCGGCCAGCGACTTCGCCGCCAGAACCTCGACAGCCGCGTCGACGAAACCGCGCGCCAGATCGGCTTTCGCCTGCTCGCAGATATTCGAGCCGCCGAGCTTCTTGGCGTGCGTGAGGACAGCGGTCTTCAAGCCGCTGAAGCTGAAATCCAGGTCGCCGGAATGCAGCATGGGACGCGGCAGGACCACCGCGCCCGGCGTGCCGAATTCGGCCATGCGCGAGACTTCCGGGCCGCCCGGGTAACCGAGGCCGAGCAGCTTGGCGGTTTTGTCGAAGGCTTCGCCGGCTGCGTCGTCCAGCGTTTCGCCGAGCGTCTCGTAGACGCCGACGTCAGTCACGCGCATCAGTTGCGTGTGACCGCCGGACACCAGCAGCGCGACGAACGGGAACGGCGGCGGCTCATCCACCAGCAACGGCGAGAGCAAATGCCCTTCGAGGTGATGAATGCCGATAGTCGGCTTGTCCCACGCCATGGCCAGCGAATTGGCGACGCTCGCGCCGACCAGCAGCGCGCCCGCGAGACCCGGGCCTTGCGTATAGGCGATCGCGTCGATGTCGCCGCGGGCCGCGCCGGCGCGTTCCATCACCTCTTCGAGCAGCGGCAGCGCACGCCGGATGTGATCGCGCGACGCCAGTTCCGGCACCACGCCGCCGTACTCCCGATGCATCGCAATTTGCGAATGCAGCGCGTGCGCAAGCAGGCCGCGCTCCGTGTCGTAGAGCGCGAGACCGGTTTCGTCGCAAGAGCTTTCGATGCCGAGAACGAGCATGATGGGTCGCTTGAGTGGACGCCGGATTAACAAAACCCAGGCGCCCGACAGTGAGAAGGCAAGCCTGAAAGTATAGCAGTGCGGGCAAGGCGCCGCCGACGCGCGGGTACAATGCGGCCCCATGGAATCCTTCGATATCGCAGTGATCGGCGCAGGCGCGGCCGGCATGATGTGCGCGGCCGTGGCCGGGCAACTCGGCCGTCGCGTGGTGCTGATCGACCACTCGCAGCGTCTCGCGGAGAAGATCCGCATCTCCGGCGGCGGCCGTTGCAACTTCACGAATCTGTATGCCGGCCCGGCCAATTACCTGTCGGCCAACCCGCATTTTTGCCGCTCGGCGCTCGCGCGCTACACGCCGCGCGACTTCATGGCGCTGCTCAAGCGCCATCACGTGACGTGGCACGAGAAGCATAAAGGCCAGCTCTTCTGCGACCAATCGAGCGACGCGGTCATCAATGTGTTGAAGCACGAGTGCGACGCGGGCCGCGTGGCATGGCGCACGCCGCTGTCGGTCGAGCAGGTGCGGCAGGACCCGGAAGGGCGCTTCACGCTGGATACGCAGTCGGGGCCAATCATGGCGCGCGCGCTCGTGGTCGCAACGGGCGGACTGTCGATTCCCAAGATCGGCGCCACCGATTTCGCCTACCGTCTTGCCAAACAGTTCGGCCACAAGCTGATCGACACGCGCCCCGCGCTAGTCCCGCTGACCTTCGCCGCAGCCGACTGGGAGCCGTTCGCGGCGCTGTCCGGTGTCTCGCTGGAAGTGCAACTGGCGACCGGCAACAAGAAGACCGGCGCCGAGTTCAACGAAGACCTGCTGCTCACCCACCGCGGCCTTTCCGGCCCGGGTGTGCTGCAGATTTCGAGCTACTGGCAGCCCGGCGAGCCGATTCACATCAACCTCTTGCCGGCCCAGGACGCCACGACCGCCTTGCTCGAGGCGAAAACCGGCACCAAGCGTCAGATCGCCAATCTGTTGTCGGAATGGGTACCGCAGCGGCTCGCCCATGTCTGGCTGGAAACCCATCAGATTTCCGCCGAAGCCCGCGTGGCCGATTTGCCGGACAAAACCCTGCGCCGCGTCGGCGAAGCCCTGTCGCGCTGGACGCTCACCCCCAACGGCACGGAAGGCTATCGCAAAGCCGAAGTGACGCGCGGCGGCATCGACACGCGCGACCTGTCGTCATCGACGATGATGAGCGCGCGCGCGCCGGGCTTGTACTTCATCGGCGAAGCTGTCGACGTAACCGGTTGGCTGGGTGGCTACAACTTTCAATGGGCGTGGGCATCGGGTGTGGCGGCCGGCCAGGCGGCCGCGGAGTATGCCAGAGGGGCTTGACGGCGCTCTGGCTTTGTGAGAAAGCTCTGCTATACTCCTGAACCTTTACAAAGTTCCGTTATTGAAAAATGACGACCATCCGCGTAAAAGACAACGAGCCGTTCGAAGTCGCCATGCGCCGGTTCAAGCGCACCATGGAGAAAAACGGCTTGCTGACGGAACTTCGCGCTCGCGAGTTTTACGAAAAGCCTACGGCTGAGCGCAAGCGTAAGAAGGCGGCTGCGGTGAAGCGTCATTTCAAGCGTCTGCGTGGCCAGACGCTGCCAAAGAAGTTCTACTGATTCTGGCGTTGCCGCGGTTCCCGTTGAACGGAGCGGCGACATTCAACCGGTGAGGGCACGACAGGTGCCATCACGGAAAACACGGCCCTTCGGGCCAGCCGGCAGGGTCGCAACCATAACGCACAGTGTGCCAACCCGCTTGAGGAAGCAGTCCCAAGCGGGTATTCGTGTTGATGCGCGTGTTGATGCAATTAGCCTGGCCGGTTTTTCAAATTCCAACGCATTCAGGTGAGTGATGAGTCTCAAGGACCGGATCAACGACGATATGAAGGCCGCCATGCGGGCACGTGAGACCGAGCGCCTCGGCACGGTCCGTCTGCTGCTCGCCGCGATCAAGCAGCGCGAAGTCGACGAGCGCATCACGCTCGACGACACCGCGATCACCGCGGTCATCGACAAGATGATCAAGCAGCGCAAAGACTCGATCAGCCAGTTCGAAGCCGCTGGCCGCACCGATCTGGCCGACAAGGAAAAGGCCGAGCTGGCGATCTTGTCTGCTTATATGCCGGAACAGATGTCCGAGGCGGAGATCGTCGCCGAAGTGCAGGCCGCGGTGGCGCAAACCGGCGCAGCCGGCCCGCAGGACATGGGCAAAGTGATGGGCGTGCTCAAGCCGAAGCTGGCCGGCCGTGCCGACATGACCGCTGTCTCGGCGCAAGTCAAAGCCGCGCTCGCGAAGTAAATTCCCGTATTTCCGCGCTGTGCATGCCGTTATTTCGACGGCGCGCGCGGCGCTGAGTTTTTAGGCAGCGTCATTTACTGTGATTCCTCCGTCATTCCTGCAGGACCTGCTCAACCGCGTCGATATCGTCGACGTGGTCGGCCGGTATGTGCAGTTGAAAAAGGGCGGCGCGAACTTCATGGGGCTGTGCCCGTTCCACAACGAGAAAAGCCCTTCGTTTACGGTTAGTCCGACTAAGCAGTTCTATCACTGCTTCGGCTGCGGCGCGCATGGTACGGCCATCGGGTTCCTGATGGAACACGTCGGTTCATCGTTTCCGGAAGCGGTCAACGAACTGGCGCAGTCGGTCGGCTTGACGGTGCCGAATGAGCCATCGCCCGGCTATGGCGGCGGCGGTTCCGGCGGCGGCTATGCGCCGGCGGCGTCCAAAGCGGTTACCACCGCGCTTTCCGATGTCATGCAGACCGCCTGCGACTTCTACCGCAAGCAACTGCGCAGCGCGCCGGTCGCGATCCAGTACCTGAAGAAACGCGGCTTGACCGGCGAGATCGCGGCCCGTTTCGGGCTCGGCTATGCCCCGGACGGCTGGCAGAACCTCGAAGCGGCCTTTCCGAACTACCGCGACGATTCGCTGGTCGAATCGGGTCTGGTGATCGTCAGCGAAAAGTCCGACGCTCAGGGCCAGAACCGCAGGTACGACCGCTTTCGCGAGCGCGTCATGTTCCCGATACGCAATGTGAAAGGTCAGGTGATCGGCTTCGGCGGCCGCGTGCTGGACGGCGGCGAGCCCAAATATTTGAATTCGCCCGAAACGCCTTTATTTAACAAGGGCAGCGAGCTGTATGGGCTGTTCGAGGCGCGTCTGGCAATTCGCGAGCAGCACTACGTGCTGGTCGTGGAAGGCTATATGGACGTGGTCGCGCTGGCCCAATTGGGGTTCCAGAACGCGGTCGCCACGCTCGGCACGGCCTGCACGCCGATTCATGTGCAGAAACTGATGCGCCAGACCGACACGGTCATCTTCAGTTTCGACGGCGATTCGGCCGGCCGGCGCGCCGCCCGGCGTGCGCTGGACGCCTGTTTGCCGCATGCGGCGGACAACCGGACCATCCGGTTCCTGTTTTTGCCGTCCGAGCACGATCCGGACAGCTATGTGCGTGAATTCGGCACCGAGGGTTTCGCCGAGCAGGTCGAGCGGGCCATGCCGCTGTCGCAGTTCATGCTGAACGAGGTGCTGACCGGCAAGGAGCTGGATCAGCCGGAAGGCAGGGCCCGCGCGCTGTTCGACGCCAAGCCGCTGCTGCAGGCGCTGCCGGCCAACGCGCTGCGCGCCCAGATCATGCATATGTTCGCCGACCGGCTCGACGTGCCATTCGACGAGGTCGCCGCGCTATGCGAGGTCGATTCGCGCATCGCGGCGGCGGCCCGCGCTGCGCCGGCCCGCAAAGACCGGCGCAGTGTGACCGGGATCGAGGAAAAAACGCTGCGCAATCTGGTGATGTATCCGCGCACGGTGTCCGTGCTGGACGAAGAGGCCGAACAGGCTCTTCTCACGGTCACGCGGCACGGCGAGTTGTTCGAGGAAGTGACGACGCACGCGCGTGCGCTGGGCGATTCGGCAGAGTTTCAGTTGTTGTCCGACCTATTGCGAAACGGCGCGAACGCCCCAACTTTCGAGGAAATCTTTCGCAAAATTCTAGACTATGATGAAAACGTCCGGGATTTACTGCTGAAGGACCCGGAAGATGCGACCGTCATCGAGGAACGGCGCGAGCAGGAACGGATTGTCGGCGAGGAACTGAAGGCGGCGATCCTGAAGATGCGGTACGACGCTTACTGCGATCGTCTCGAGCAGCTTTCGCGGCAATCCCGGCACACGCCGGAGGAGTTTGCGGAGCTGTCGGAGCTTAATCGGAAGCGGGCTGACATGAAGCGCCAGCTCGGGCTGTAGGCGGAGCGCAGGAAGCCTGGGTGGTATAATAAAAGGTTTCCAGCGGTTTGTTTTTCAAGGGTTTTCCTAGCAAAGGCGAAAAGGCGATGCGATGGCAAAGACTACGGGCGGAACTACGGGCGGAAAGAAAACAACAGGCACAAGCTCCACGGAGCGGACCAGAAAGGTCACCGAGGCCAGGTTAGTTTCTTCCACCAGAAAAACGTCTGCGGTTAGCGTTGCACCGGTTGCCGGGAAGAAGTCCTCGACCACGTCGGCTGCGCGAGCGGAGCCGGACAGGGCGGCGAAAGTTGTAGCAGTACCGGCCACGAAGGGGTCGGGTGTCAGAAGCGCAAGGGAAGCGGCTGCCGCGCAGGACGATGCGGTAGTGCGCGAGGTTCCAGTATCCACGGTTCAAACGGCTGTTGTCCACCAGCCGCGAGTCGAGACTACAGCCGGTACGGCGAACTCCATGACGAAAAAGCTGAACGAAGTACCCGTCGATGACGACGCAACCCAAAGCGAAGAAAGCCCCGCGGCTGTTCCAGCCAAGGTGGAAAAGGCCAAGGCTCGCGATCGTCGTGCAAAGGAAAAAGCGCTGCTGAAAGACGCTTTCGCGTCGTCACAGCCGGGCACGGTCGAGGAACTCGAGGAACGCCGCTCCAAACTGCGCGCGCTGATCAAGCTCGGCAAGGAGCGCGGCTTCCTGACGTACGCTGAAATCAACGACCACCTGCCGGACAACTTCACCGAGACCGAGGCGATCGAAGGCATTATCAGCACGTTCAACGACATGGGCGTGGCGGTGTACGAGCAGGCCCCGGACGCTGAAACGCTGCTGCTGAACGACAACGCGCCGGCGGCTTCGTCGGACGACGAAGTGGAAGAGGAAGCGGAAGTTGCGCTGTCCACCGTCGACTCGGAATTCGGCCGCACCACCGACCCGGTCCGCATGTACATGCGCGAAATGGGCACGGTGGAGCTGCTCACGCGCGAAGGCGAAATCGAAATCGCCAAGCGGATCGAAGACGGCCTGAAGCACATGGTGATGGCCATCTCCGCGTGCCCGACCACGATCGCCGACATCCTGGCGATGGCGGAGCGCGTCGCGAACGAGGAAATTCGCATCGACGAACTGGTCGACGGCCTGATCGACGCCAACGCGGAAGACGCGGACGGCTTCTCCGCGCAGGAAGCGGAAGCGATTGAGAGCGAAGACGAGGAAGTCGAAGAGGACGCGGAAGAGGACGAGGAAGAAGACGACGGCACGGCGCAAGCTACGGCCAACGCAGCGCAGATGGAAGCGCTCAAGCGTGCGTCGCTCGAAAAATTCGCGATGATCAGCGAATGGTTCGACAAGATGCGTCGCGCGTTCGAGAAGGAAGGCTACAAGTCCAAGTCGTATCTGAAGGCACAGGAAACGATCCAGAACGAGCTGATGACGATCCGCTTTACCGCGCGCACCGTCGAGCGTCTGTGCGACACGCTGCGTGCGCAAGTGGACGAAGTGCGTCAGGTCGAGCGTCAGATCCTGCATACGGTGGTCGACAAGTGCGGCATGCCGCGTGCGGAATTCATCGCGCGTTTCCCGGGCAGCGAAACGGATCTCGAATGGGCCGACAAGATCGTCGGTGAAGGTCACGCGTATAGCGCGATCCTCACGCGGAACATCCCGGCCATTCGCGAACAGCAGCAGCGTCTGCTGGATCTGCAAGCGCGTGTCGTGCTGCCGCTGAAGGACCTGAAGGAAACCAACCGTCAGATGGCGGCGGGTGAACTGAAGGCGCGTCAGGCGAAGCGCGAAATGACCGAGGCGAACTTGCGTCTCGTGATCTCGATCGCGAAGAAGTACACGAACCGTGGTCTGCAGTTCCTCGACCTGATTCAGGAAGGCAACATCGGCCTGATGAAGGCGGTGGACAAGTTCGAATATCGTCGTGGCTACAAGTTCTCCACGTATGCAACGTGGTGGATCCGTCAGGCCATTACGCGTTCGATCGCGGACCAGGCGCGCACGATCCGGATTCCGGTTCACATGATCGAAACGATCAACAAGATGAACCGCATCTCGCGTCAGATTCTGCAGGAAACCGGTCTCGAGCCGGATCCGGCAACGCTGGCCGAGAAGATGGAAATGCCGGAAGACAAGATCCGCAAGATCATGAAGATCGCGAAGGAGCCGATCTCGATGGAAACGCCGATCGGTGACGACGACGATTCGCATCTGGGCGACTTCATCGAAGACAACAACACGGTTGCGCCGGCCGACGCCGCTTTGCATGCCAGCATGCGCGATGTCGTGAAGGACGTGCTCGACTCGCTGACGCCGCGTGAAGCGAAGGTGCTGCGCATGCGTTTCGGTATCGAGATGAGCACCGATCACACGCTCGAAGAAGTCGGCAAGCAATTCGACGTGACGCGTGAACGGATCCGTCAGATCGAGGCGAAGGCGCTGCGCAAGCTGCGTCACCCGAGCCGTTCGGACAAGCTGAAGTCGTTCCTCGAAGGGAATTGATCGAAGCTGGCGTTGGTTGCAAATGATGTAGCGGTTTGAAGGGGCCTCGCGGTTGTTTCGCCGTAGCGAAGCGGTTGCGAAGGCCCCTTTTTCGTGTAGTATGTCGGCCAATCAACGAATAGGCCCGGCCTTCACGACCGGGTCTTTTTTCTTGGGCCGGACGCCGTGCTGGTTGCAGGCAGCGGACTCATAATCCGCCTCCGAAAGGACACCGTCGGTTCGAATCCGACCCGGCCCACCATCGATGCTAAGAAAGGGTTCCGATAATGTCGGAACCCTTTTTGTTTTTATGGCGTGAAGCGGATATCGGGCGCGGCAATATGTCACTTTCGCTGCGCTATTAATCTACGCATGGCGGATTTCTATCCGGTTGGGTGAAAGATGTTCGTCACAGCATTGGCGGGATTTCCAAAGCGCTTCAGATCGGATGTTGTGAGTTAAGCGAGCGTGTTAAGCGGCGCATTTCACGTCGCGGCAATATCGTCATTCCTTCTGCCGTTGCCGGCGCAAACTCCGTTCGATTTAATCCCTCTTTTGCAGGATTCGGCTCGTCATCTCGTTGCTTCCGTTTCGCGCTCCGGCGCACAGACGCCATTTGCGATAGCGGCGCTAATCTGAGTAGCAGTCGGCCCGAGGTCGGTCAGTGCGAGTGGCACGTCGTTTGCATAAGCTCGGCGTCCAAACCATATCAATAACGAGAACGATCATGCGACCTGACCACACCGCTACTGAGTTTGTGCAGACTCGACCCTTGCTGGCCACTCCGCTGGAAGGCGCCGGTGAGAGTGCGCCGCAACGACAGCAGGTCAGTGCGTTGACGCGCGCCACCTTCTGCTTTGCCTGGCTGTTCGGGCTGGAGCCGTTCCTGACCGGTTCGGGCGACGAGATGCCGCGCTCGCGGCCGGATCGCCATTAGTCTCGTGACAGGGCGCGGCGTGTTCAGTCGCGCGATTGGGCGTTGAAAGTTTCGGCGTACACGGGGCAATTTCTACAGCCGGACATCAACCGATCGAGACGGCGGCGCAAGGCCGAGCGAGTTGACCGTGGCGCCGGAACCTCGGGAATAGCCGTTGCGCGCTGAGTGTTGGGAGATATTCCCATCCTCAGGACGCTCATCATGCAAACCGATCCGACTATCGACCCCGTTGCCGACCCCGCCAACCAGCCGCTCGATGAACCCGACGAGCAGCCGCGTCCGTTGCCAGGCGTGCCGCCCGAAGCCGATCCGCTTGCGCCGGGCGCTTCTCCCGAGGATGAGGACGCGCTCCGGCGATCGCACGACAAGCCATAAGGCCGTGCTTGCCGGGAACTAGGGAAACTCCGTGTAAAAAATCGCACGTTCGTGCCGTTTAATGGAGGCGGAAGGCTGTTCGATGTGTGCCATCCGCTTTCAGCACGGGTTTTTGTCACGCGGCGGTCGGCGCCGCATCTCACCTCCGGGCAACGCCCGTGCTGAAGGCTTTCCCCTTCGACACGCGGGCTTGCGAAGTGCGCGGAATCGCCCCCGCAACTTCCATTAAATTCATTCCACTCCGCAAAGACATTAATGACCAGTTCAATGACACTGGCTAATCCGGTTTGAATCAAACGACTCCATTCATTCAATTAAGTTCCAGGTTTTCTAAAATAAATTTACATTGAACTGAATGCGTGCGGCCTAATTGCCTCATTTTCGGGCAGTCAGAAGTTTCTGATTTTTTAATCGTTCCGACCCGATTACGACAGGAATATGAAAACCCTGTTGCATACACACAACTGACAATATTGAGAAGTTGCAAATTACTTATGTTCAGAGCAGGTGCGACACTTGCCTAATTTTGCAATTAATGCCGGAAAAACAAAGACTTAATGCCTGCGGCAATTAGATTATTGCTGATTCTGAAAAATCCTGTTGCGTGAATTGCCGGCCTCGCTACCAGGGTGTCCCCCTACACTCACGCTTCGTTTCAAGGGTGCCCGGCTGATCCGAAACGGGTCGGCGAACAGGGCGGCAGTGGGTGCGATGCATGCGCTGCCGAGGCAGGTCCCGCTCCCCGCGTAAATTTATCGAACAGGAGTCCCACGCATGAAAAAGAGTCTCATCGTCGTTGCGGTTGCCGCATCGTTCGCTTCCGTCGCTCACGCACAAAGCAGCGTGACCCTGTATGGTCTGCTGGACGCGGGCCTGACTTACACGAGCAACGTCAACCACAATTCGAAGTGGGCAGCTGGTAGCGGCGGCATCAACCAAAGCATGTTCGGTCTGCGCGGTTCGGAAGACCTGGGCGGCGGTCTGAAGGCAATCTTCACGTTGGAAAGCGGCTTCAACATCAACAACGGCAAGTTCGCTAACAACAACGGCATGTTCAACCGTCAAGCTTTCGTCGGTCTGTCGAGCGCGCAATTCGGTACGGTCACGCTGGGTCGTCAATATGACGCAGCTCAAGACTACCTGGCACCGCTGACCGCAACGGGCAGCTGGGGCGGTACGTACTTCGCGCACCCGTTCAACAACGACAACCTGAACACGAACGGCGGCTACGCAGTCAACAACTCGATCAAGTACTCGAGCGCTAACTACGCTGGCTTCACGTTCGGCGGCACGTACGGCTTCTCGAACCAGGCTGGCGCATTCGCAAACAACCGCGAATACAGCGTTGGTGCTGCATACCAGTGGCAAGGTCTGCACCTGGGTGCTGCTTACGCACAGCAAAACAACCCGGGCGCAGGTAACACCGGTGCTTCGGACGGTTCGTACGTCAACGCACTGGCAGGCAACGTCGGCAACTTCCGTCAACGTGAATTCGGCGTTGCTGGTTCGTACGCTTTCGGCCCGGCTACCGTCGGTCTGGCGTGGACGCAATCGCGTTCGGACAACTTCACGGCTGGCCAGCAATCGCTGCGCGCTAACAACTACGAAGTCAACGGCAAGTACAACGTGACCCCGGCTCTGGGCCTGGGCGTTGCTTACACGTTCACGGACGGCAAGGGCTACGGCGTTGGTGCGAACGGTGGTTCGGAGTCGGTGCGCTACCACCAGATCGGCCTGCAGGCTGACTACTCGCTGTCGCGTCGTACGGACGTCTACGCTCAAGCCGTGTACCAGCACGCAATGGGCGACGGCGGTGTCGCTTCGATCTACAGCGGCGACAACACGCAACTGCCGTCGTCGTCGAAGAACCAGACGGCTGCTACCGTCGGTCTGCGTCACCGCTTCTAAGCTTCAGCAGAAGCTGGTTGTTGTACGAAAAGGTGCCGTTCGCGGCACCTTTTTTTATGCGCGCACGTTTTCGCCGGTCGGCGCCCGGCGTGAATATGCCGGATGCCGCGCGCCTTGCTGGGCTCGAGCGGCCCTGCGTGCCTTAGAAAATCGTACGCAGACCGAGCGCAACGCCGGTCTGATTGCTCTTGCCCGGTAATTCGACCGACGCAGCGCCCGATACCTTGTCGAAATCGACCGTGCCGTACACCTCGGTGCGCTTGGACAATGCGTACTCAGCCAGCGCCACCAACGTATAGCGATTGCCGCTGCCCAGTTGTCCGTTGCCGATCGCCGCATTGGACATGTGGTCGTAGTACGCTGCGCCCGTCAGCGTGAGTGCGGGTGTTGCCTGCCACGTCACGCCGGCGAACGGACCGTTGTCGACGCGGCCCGAGCCCTTCAGGATATCCACGCCGGGCACGAGCGTCTGCTGCGCCAGCGCGCTATCGACGAAGCCGGTGTCGTCTTTCGAATGCAGATAGCCGACGTACACCTTCGCCGTGCTAAACGCATACACGGCGTTCGCGTTGAAGATGGTCTGCTTGTGATTGCTGTTGTCGCTGTTCTGCTGCACGCCGCCTGCGACGCTCAACGGGCCGGCCACATACGACAACGTGAAGCCGTACATCGAGCCCGCGCCGAGATGGCCCGGCACTTGGCCGGAGAAACCGCCCGCGCCGGTCGACTCCGAGTTGGTGCCGAACGAGTACATCGCGGCCATGGTCAGGCCTTTGTACGTGCCGGTGTATTTGATGGCGTTGTCCGCATAGAGCCCTGCGCCGAGCGCGCCCGGCAGCCATGAGTTCTCGAAGTAGTTGCCGACCGTGAGCGGGTCGTAGGTGTCGCCGAGCAGGTCGAACAACGGTGTCTTCTGACGGCCCAGCGTGAGCGTGCCGTATTGGCTGCTCAGGCCCACATACGCATTGCGGTTGAAGAGCCGTTGGCTGTCCGAGGCTGAACCGTCCTGCAGATTGATGCCGCTTTCCAGATCGAAGATCGCCTTCAGCCCGCCGCCCAGATCCTCCGAACCGCGCAGACCCCAGCGGCTATTGGTGATCGCGCCGTTCGTCATGAACAGGCGGCCATCGTTTTTGGCGTTGGAGTTCGTCAGATAGCGAACGCTCACGTCAGCGACGCCGTACAGCGTGATCGAGCTCTGTGCCGAGGCTTGCTCGGAGGTCATCGCGAGGGCGGCGCCACCCACGATGGCGGCGGTCTTGAGGAGTCTTATTTGTCTCACTGGCATTCCTGCTTATGTGGTTATGGATTTTTCATTCAAGTCCGGCACGCGCAAGCTGACCATGCGCCGGCGCGCCGATGATAGACCAGCACCCTCGTCGCGCCAAAAGTCCTTTAGCGCAATAACTTATTGCAGTTTCTGACAATTATTCGGGTCCGTCTGACAAGAGTTAACCTTCGCGGAAGCGTGCTTCGGTTAGTCTGAAATCCATTGATTGATAGACGCTATTTCGCGGCCACGCCAGCCTGTACGCGGCGGCCGCGCGCTTTTACCGCATGGATAATTCCGCCCGAAAGACGCAACCTCATTTGCCGACCAATCACGATCTCACTGACGAGCAATGGCATCGCATCGTGCCGCTGCTGCCTGAAATGAAGTCCCTTGGACCTCGGCGTGGGCGTCCCAGCATCGATATCCGCTGGGTGGTGAATAGCGTGATGTGGGTGCTGCGCGCACGCGCGCCCTGGAGCGCGATGCCGGAGCGCTACGCGCCGTATCAGACGGCGCATCGCTACTATCTGCGCTGGAAGAAGTCGGGCGTGCTAGCCGACATCGTGTTCACGCTGTTCGAGACCGACGCGATTCTGGAGCGGCCTGTTACGCGAAAGAGCGGTGTGAGTGCCGCGTAGATTGCGGCTTCGCAACGGCAAATAAAAAGGCTGTCGCCGGGTTCCCGGCGACAGCCTTTCTTTTATCGGTCAGCAGGCCTGCGGATCTGGAAAGACCGACCGTCACTCAATCACGCAGCTTGCTCGACCTTGAATACGGCGACGGCATGTCGCAGCTGTTCGGTCTGCTCATCGAGCGAACCGGCCACGGCGGCGGCCTGCTCGACGAGCGCGGCATTGCGCTGCGTCACATCGTCCATCTGACGGATCGCGAGATTGACTTCGCCGATACCTGAACTCTGTTCCTTCGAAGCCGCCGAAATCTCGTTCATGATGGCCGTCACGCGGCGCACCGCGTCGACCACCTCGCCGATCGTGCTACCCGCTTTGCCCGCGAGCGTCGAGCCTTCGCCGACTTGCGCGACCGACTGATCGATCAGCACTTTGATCTCCTTGGCCGCTGTCGCGCTGCGTTGCGCGAGATTGCGCACCTCGCCCGCGACCACCGCGAAGCCGCGGCCTTCTTCGCCGGCGCGCGCGGCTTCCACCGCGGCGTTCAGCGCCAGAATGTTGGTCTGGAACGCGATCCCCTCGATCACGCCGATGATCTCGCCGATCTTGCGCGAACTATCGGTGATGCCCGCCATTTTCTCGACGACGTCGTTGACCACCTGGCCACCGCGCGCGGCGATGGCCGACGCGTCGCCGGCCAGTTCGGACGCGGTCGCCGCGTTGTCGGCGTTCTGCGTGACGGTCTTGGTGAGTTCGTCCATGCTCGCGGCAGTCTGCTGCAACGACGCGGCCTGTTCCTCGGTGCGGCTCGACAGATCCAGATTGCCGGCGGCGATTTCTTTCGAAGCGACGGTGATCGTCTCCGCCGACGTCTTGATCCGCGCGACGGTGGCCGCGAGTTGATCGCGCATCTCACGCAACGAGAACAGAAGGCTCGACTTGTCGTCGCGGCGCAAGTCGATGCGCGTGGCCAGATCGCCGCGCGCGATCTGCATCGCAATCGAAGCCGCCGCGGAAGGCTCGCCGCCGATCGAGCGCGACACGCTGCGCACCACGCGCGACGCCACGAACGACACCATCACGCCCAACACCACCAGCATGCCGGCCGAGCGCGCGAGTGTCGTGTAGAACTGCGCCTCGATGTCGTCCATGTAAGCGCCGGCGATGAAGTCCCAGCCCCACGGGACGAAGCGCTTCACATAACCGATCTTCTCGCTAGGCGTCGTCTCGCCGGGTTTCGGCCACCAGTAGCGCAGGTAGCCGGCGCCGGTCGCCGAGCCGCCGGCCTGGGCGATGTCGTGATACAGCGCGTTGCCTTTGGCGTCGCGAAAGCCGCTCATGTCCTTGCCGTTGAGCTTCGGGCTCATCGGATGATCGATCATGACCGAATCGCTGCGCACGATCGTCACGTAGCCGGATGCGCCGTAGCGTTGGGCATTGACGCGGGCAATGGCTTGTTGCTTCGCCTCGTCGGCGGAGAGCTTGCCGGCGTCGGCCTGCTTCGCATAGTCCGCGACGATCGATGCCGCCATGTCCGTGACGTCGGCCAGATCCGCGCGCCGTGCGTCCATTTGACCGTTACGTGCTTCGTACGCGTTCACAACGGTCACGATCAGGAGCGCAGCCCAGCACAGCAGCAATGGCACCCACAATTTCTGTTTCAGTGTCAGACGGTTCATTATCGGATTCGACAATACGTTGAGCTCGGAATAGGGAGAGGCTGCAATCTGCGCTGCATAGCTCGCATAACGGCGCGTGCGGCGCTTTCTTTATCCGGTTGCTCGAAAAACAGTCGAACGGCCGCGCGCAGGCGACCGCCGAAACATGCGGGGCAAAAACGGGGCTGGTAGGGCGTTGGGCGCTAGATCTGTTCCCGGCCGAACGCGCCCAGGCGTTCGAGGTCGAGCACGTCGATCTGGTTATACGAGAGGTGCAAAATTTGCAGCCGTTCGAGGTTTTGCAGCGCCTGATTGATCCGCTGACGCGACACGCCCGCCAACAGGCCGACTTCTTCCTGCGAAATGGCCAGCGTGCGGCCGGTGTCGGGATAGAGGTCCGGGTTGAACAATTGCGCGAGCGACTGTGCGACGCGCGCATCGACATCGAGCAACCGGCTATTCTGGATCGACGCGATGAATTCGCCCATGCGGTTGTTCAGTTGCCGGATCACGAAGCCGGTGAACGGCAGGCTCGACTCCAGCAGCGTGTGGAACGTCTCCGACGGCACGAACATGACCAGCGAGGGCTGAATCGCCGCCACGTCGTATTTGCGCAGTTCGCGCTTGATTACGCTGCCTTCGCCGAACCAGCCGCCGCGCGGCACGCCGGACAGCGTGCAACTGCGTCCCGAAGGGCTATAGATGGCAAGTTTGATGAGACCGGAATGCACGCCGATCCAGTAGTCCGACGGCTCCTGGCGGCGCGCGATCCATGCGCCGCCTTCCAGATGCTCCGCGTCCGCGCTGGCGAGCACCAAGGCCTGATGCTCGGCGGCGAGCGCCCGGAACCACGCGCACGTGGCGAACAGGCCCGGCAGATCCGCGCGCGCGACCCGTTCCGGCTTGCGCGGGCGGGCGTCGGCGGGGGCGGTGAGCGGAGCGTCGTTCATGGCAGCTTGCGGGTTTTCGGGCGAATGTGGATGTGGCAGCGCCAGGGCGCGCCACTCTGTCATTTGAATGACAGACAGTTCACCATGGCAATTGTTAGCCTAGTTCATCAGTCAGAATAATCGACGGCGCGACCAGCGCCTCTGGAGACGATCCGATGAAGCACATGTTCGAAGCAGGCCTCGAGCGCCGTGAGGCCAACTATGTCCCACTAACGCCGATCGATTTCATCGTGCGCGCAGCGGAAGTCTACGGTGAGCGGCCTGCGGTCGTCCATGGGGAGATTCGCCGGAACTGGCGAGAGACCTACGAGCGCGCCCGGCGTCTGGCCAGCGCGCTGCAGCGAGTCGGCATTCAGCGTGGCGACACGGTCGCGGCCTTGCTGCCCAACATTCCTCCGATGATAGAAGCGCACTTCGGCGTGCCCATGGCCGGCGCCGTGCTCAATACGCTGAACACGCGGCTCGACGTGTCGTCGCTGCTGTTCATGCTGCGCCACGGCGAGGCGAAGGCGCTGATCGTCGATACCGAGTACGGCGAGTTCGCGCATCGTGCCGCGCTGGAATTTCCGGACCTGCGCGTGATCAGCGTGGCGGACGCGATGCCCGCCGATCCGGCTCAATTCATCCGTGCGACAGACTACGAAGCGTTCCTGCAATCCGGCGACCCCGAATTCGCGTGGACCCTGCCGGCCGACGAATGGGATGCCATTGCGCTGAACTACACCTCCGGCACGACCGGCGATCCGAAGGGCGTGGTCTACCACCATCGCGGCGCGTATCTGAACGCGCTCAGCAATATCCTCGAATGGGATATGCCCAAGCACGCGGTCTACCTGTGGACTTTGCCGCTATTCCACTGCAACGGCTGGTGTTTCCCGTGGACGGTAGCCGCGCGTGCCGGCGTCAACGTCTGTTTGCGCAAATTCGATGCGAAGACGGTGTTCGATCTGATTCGCCGCGAAGGCATCACGCACTATTGCGGCGCGCCGATCGTTCAGAGCGCGCTCGCGAACGCGCCGGCCGAATGGCGCGAGGGCATCGAGCATCGCGTGTCGACGATGGTGGCGGGCGCGGCGCCCGCGCCGGCGGTGATCGCGAAGATGAAGGAGATCGGCTTCGATCTCACGCACGTGTACGGACTCACCGAAACCTATGGGCCGGCCGCGGTCTGCGCAAAACAGGAAGAGTGGGAGTCGCTCGACGACAGCGCGCGCGCCGAACTGAACGCGCGGCAGGGCGTGCGCTATCACCTGCAAGCGGCGGTGACCGTGCTCGACCCGGACACGCTCGCGCCCGTGCCCGCCGATGGCGAGACCATCGGTGAGATCATGTTCCGCGGCAACATCTGCATGAAGGGCTATCTGAAGAACGAGCGTGCGACGGACGCCACCTTCCAGGGCGGCTGGTTCCATACCGGCGATCTTGGCGTGCGGATGCCCGATGGCTATATCCGCATTCGCGATCGCAGCAAGGACATCATCATTTCCGGCGGCGAGAACATCTCGAGCATCGAGGTCGAAGACACGCTGTACCGTCACCCTGCGGTGTCCGTAGCTGCCGTGGTGGCGATGGCGGACGCGAAGTGGGGCGAGGTACCGTGCGCCTTCGTCGAGCTCAAGGAGGGCGCTCAGGTGAGCGCGGAAGAGATCATTGCGCACTGCCGGCTCTTTCTTGCGGGATACAAGTTGCCGAAAGCGGTGCGCTTCGGCGAATTGCCGAAGACATCGACGGGAAAAATTCAGAAGTTCGAACTGCGCGCGCGCATCAAGGCCGAAGAAAAGCCATGATGCGGTTGCGCGTATGAGTATGGCGTGCCGAATGGTACGCCTGTGCCGGTACTGCGCGCTGTGTGGATCACGTGCGCGCCATCGAATAGGATTGCGCGCCGGTCGCGCGCTTAGCCGCGCGTGTCGACCCAATGACGTGCCCAGCGTGCCGAGTGCTGCAAAGCCTGTTCTTCGTTCGTGAAGTAATCGAGCGAATAGAACTGGTAGCGCCCTTCGGTGCGCGCGCTGTCGGCGCGTTCGAGCAGCAGATTGGATGAAAAAGTGCCATCGGGCAAACGATGCGCCGAGGGTTTGACGGCATAGCCGTTGTAGTGATGAATATGTTTGTTTTGCATTTTATATTTTAATGATGTTCGAGTGCGCGCCTGCCTTGCGGACCCTTGTACGAGTCGCGCGGACGAGCTGATTCAAGCCATTGCGAGCCGAATCCTGACGCAGTCGGAAAAGCGAAAAATGGGCGTTGAAGCCGGAGGGGAGAATGAGGTGCAACGAGGCGTTTGGCGCTCAGGCAAGCTGCTTGAATGGCATGCAGCTCAAAGCGATACGCGCAAACTGTGGGAGATAAAGCTCCGCGAGGATGTCGCTGCAGCCCGATGTCCGTTGCCGGACACCGAGCCCTTCAAACTTACAGCGGCTTGATGTTGGCCGCTTGCAGACCCTTCGGGCCTTGCTTCGTTTCGAAGCTCACTTTCTGATTCTCAGCCAGCGTCTTGAAGCCGTCGCCGCTGATTTCGGAGAAGTGTGCGAACAGGTCGTCGCCGCCCTTGTCCGGGGTGATGAAGCCAAAGCCTTTGCTGTCGTTGAACCACTTAACGGTACCGGTATCCATGAAGAATCCTTGAGGTAAAAATAGAAAGATGTGCTCTGTGAAAGAGCGCGTGAAGCGTCAAGGAGGGAGAGGACAACGAATACCGCTGAGGGAGCGAGACATTGATGAACAGCAATCGAACTTCTTGAACTTCGGATGCCACAGTAACCGCCGAGGTGTATCAACGTCAACACTTATCTTGTAACTGTTTTGCCGGGTGCCGCGAACGGCTTGCGCTGCGCGCTTGCCGATAGAGCCCTGGTTCCCGGCTTGCCGTGCGACGCGGCACGGCAAGCCGTTCGAGCGGCAACGCGTTTCAGATACCCACTTTGTGTGCCGTCAGGATGAGGCGCAATCCCAGCGCGGCGACGGCGCTTGCGGCGACGCGATCGACCCAGGCTTTCCATTGCAGGTAAATTTCGCGCGGCCGCTTGCTCGAAAAACACAGCGCGACAACGGTGTACCAGCCGGCTTCGATAGCGAAGATCGCAGGCGGCAATGCAAAGTAGCACCACAGCGGCGGATGTTGCGGCAGCAGGGCCGCGAAGATACTGCCGTAATAAACGGCTGTCTTCGGATTACTGAGTTGTGTGCTCAAGCCGATCCAGAAAGATTTACGGGCATTGGCCTGGACCGCTTGCGTGGCATCGAAGGCGAGCGGTTTGGCGGCGCCACGCCAGATTTTCGACGCCAGATAGATCAGATAGAGGCCGCCTGCCACTTTCAGGCCGACATAGAGCCATTCCACGCTCGCCAGCAAGGTATAGAGACCGAGCAACGCGATGCCGCTAAAGAACACGCCGCCGACGCCCATGCCAATGGCGGTGGCGAGACCATCGCCGCGCGACAAGCTGATCGCATTACGGGCGACGATGACGAAACTCGGTCCCGGACTCATGGCGCCTAACAGGAGTGCGACGAGGATGGTGATGATGGCGGTTGAAGCGGTCATGGTCGAGTGTCTCCTGTGCGCTAGCGTGCTATCAGTGAAACATAACATGAGAGTGCGAGGCTTTGCTTTTGTCCCTTTGCTTCGCGCTCATTTCTTGTCGATGAGTATTGCCGCTTCTGCTAACAGTCTGGATAACCCAATGGGAATTGAAAAGCCCTGCAACGCGGACTAACAATTCATTGCTGCAAGCAAAAGAAATTGGATGCTAGAATCGCTTTCCATACGCTGAAGCAGCTCCGAACCACGGGGCGAGACACGAGCGCAATTCGATCCGGTTGCCGACGAATTCCCCATAATCCAAGATTTAATGGGCATGATTTCCAGGTGCGAGTTCTCCCGCATCGGGAGAGGCATCGCGAGTTCGATTCGCACTCGAGCCATCTGAATCACGCATAGGCTTCGCGTTGTTTAGCGAAGCCTTTTGTTTTTCTAACGCGAGCATTATTAGCCGCGACACCGGTACGTTATGAAAGAGCTTGGAGAACAACGGCAGCTCGACTTCGACGGGAATGCGCGTGAGCGCCTGGTCGCATGGATCCGCCGACGCATGGACGAATACGGCATTACGATAGAAGCGCTCGCCGAAGCGATCGAAACCGATGCGGCCGCGACCCGGGCCGTGATGTATCGCGACGCCTACGGCAATACGTGGGACGGTCACGGTGATAAACCGGACTGGCTCGCGCGCGCGATTTACGCTGGACAGAACATCGATCATTTCCGTTGCTGAGAGTGGCGTCTGCCGCTTGCGTGGGGTTATCGCATAGCCTGCCGGCGCGTTCCTTTGCCGTTGATCGCATGCGCGATCTGCCTTAAGATCGGCGCGTCGTTGCCGATTCCGTGCCCTTTCTTACGGGCGCATGCGGCACAGAACTGGAAGCTGCATGCCGTACGGTCGTCGAACTCCTTCATCTGAATTTCCTGCTTGTCGTTTCCCTGCGTGGCTCCGCTGTCTCGCGGTATTCGGCCTGTTGTGGCTGAATATCGGCGGGTCGTTTGGTGCGGCCCACCAGCCTGCACGTCAGCCGTCCGTGCGCGTGAGCCAGCACGTCGAAACGTCCACGAGGCACACGTCCAAAGCGAAAGCCAAACGCTCGAGCAAAGCGAAGAAGCCCACTCCCGGCAAGGCTCGGCGTCGTGTCACGCACAAGCGCAAGCACGTGACGGGCACCGAACGGACGATGCATGCCAGCAAGGTCAAACCCAGACATCGCCGGCAAGCTGTGCGCAATGCGCGGGATGCGCGCGGCGCGAGGCGGCCTGCAGAGTTGGCGGCAAAGCGCGATACGCAACATGTATCAGCGTCGCGCGCGTCGATGCCGCATAAAGGGCTTCGCCTGCTGGCGCGCTGCGGCTATACGCCGAAATCGCGCGCGTTGCTGCGCGCCAGATCCGTCTACGTCGTCGACGAACGAACGCAAACCGTACTCACTGAAAAGCAAGCTGACCGAGTCATGCCAATCGCTTCGGTATCCAAACTGATGACAGCCGTCGTGTCGCTCGATACGAGGCATGCATTGAATGCGCCGCTTAACGTTACGGTTCAGGACCAGGATTTCGACAAGTTCACCGGTTCACGTTTGAGTGTCGGTTCGACGCTGTCGCGCCATGACATGTTGCATATTGCGCTGATGTCGTCGGAGAACCGCGCTGCGGCCGCGCTCAGTCGCGATTATTCGGGCGGCCGTCCGGGCTTCGTCGCCGCGATGAATGCGAAGGCGCGCGCGCTCGGTATGCGGCATACGTCGTTTGTGAACGGCACGGGCTTGTCGCCGCAAAACGTTTCGACAGCGCGGGATTTGTCGTTGCTGGTCGCCGCGGCCAGCCGTTATCCGTTGATTCGCGCTTATTCCACCGATCGCGCGCAAGTGGTTTTACCCGGCGGCGGGCGAGCTAGCCTGAGTTATCAGAACTCGAATGCGCTGGTGCGAGGCGGCGACCGCTCGATCGTTCTGCAGAAAACCGGCTTCATCAACGAGGCCGGACACTGTGTTGTCGTGCGAATGAGGGTGCACGGCAGGCCGGTCGACATCGTGGTGTTGGGTGCGCCAGGCGCGCACGATCACATTGCCGACGTGACGAGAATCAGCCGCTGGCTGCGCTGTTCGTTGCGCTAAGCGCTATTCATCAGACAGGAAGGCCGAAAAAGACCAAAAAAAAGCCCGCGCAAGGCGGGCTCAACTACTCGGAGTTTCGCGATCCAGTCGCTAGAAGGATCATGCTCAGTGTATGTGAAAGCTATATGAAAGTGTAGAAAAACCGCGTCAAAGATCGAAAAATACGGTTTCCTTATCGCCTTGCATGTAGATATCGAAGCGGTAGACGTTAGCCACATGCGGCTCGCGGCGGGCGATGAGCGTGGCGCGCCGGTCCGCTGGAACCGTTGCCAGTACGGGGTCTTTCTCATTCGCCGCGGCTTCGTCCTCGAAATAGACGCGCGTGAAAGTGTGCAGCAGCATGCCGCGCATGGTCAGGATCACATTCAGATGCGGCGCTTCATCCGGGCTGACGCGGCCCGGTTTCACCGTTTCCACGACGAAGCGTTTATGCGGATCCGTGCCGGTGCCGACACGCGCGAAACCGCGAAAGCCGGTCTTCAGGATTTCGTCGCGCGACTCCGGGAAGTGCCCATTCGCGTCCACCTGCGACACTTCGAGCATGGCGTCGCCGATCACCTTGCCGTCGCCGTCGAACACCTGGCCGACGATCGTGATGTGCTCGCCGGCCGCTTCGCGGTCAGCCAGAACGGGCGTGAACAGGCTCTTGAAATCGAAATCGTACTGCTGCGGACACAGACCATACGCGAAGTACGGTCCGACCGTTTGCGAAGGCGTTTGCTTGAGGGTCGTCATGGCTTAGCGCTCCATCGGAGTTTCGTTGCGGCCGCGCAGCACGATGTCGAAGTCGTAGCCGAGCGCATAGGCCTCTTGCGTGGTGTCGAGCGAGAAATCCGCGATCAGGCGGTCACGGGCGTGCTCCGGCGTGCCCTGGAAGATCGGGTCGAACGCCAGCAGCGGGTCGCCGGGGAAGTACATCTGCGTGACGAGACGCGAGCCGAAATGGTCGCCGAAGAGCGAGAAGTGGATATGGTTCGGACGCCACGCATTCGGATGGTTGCCCCACGGATATGCGCCCGGCTTGATCGTCAGGAAACGGTAGCGGCCTTCGTTGTCCGTGATGCAGCGGCCCGCGCCGAGGAAATTCGGGTCGAGCGGCGCGTCATGCTGGTCGGCCTTGTGAACATAGCGGCCGGCGGCGTTGGCTTGCCAGATTTCGACCAGCGTGTTGCGCACCGGGCGGTTGCCTTCGTCGAGCACGCGGCCCGTCACGATGATGCGCTCGCCAAGCGGCTCGCCATTGCGTACGGCGTTACGCGTCAGGTCGTGGTCGAGCGCGCCGAGGTCATCGGTGCCGTAGACCGGCACGCGCTGGTCGCGCAGCTTTTCCTTCAGCGGAATCAGCGGACGCGTCGGGCCGCGTTTGACCGACGAACCGTAGCCGGGGTAGACGTAAGCGGGATGCGACGAGAAGTCACGCGCGCTGAGAAAGGAATCGTCCATCAGTGTCTCCTTCGAGGAATTGTGGGATACGGCGTTATGGAAAGACTTTATCCAACCTGAGAGGTTATGCAAAATGACGTTTTCGCCCTTTTCGTATAACCTGCCGTTATGCAACGCAGTCTCGCGGATAGCCGCGTCAAATTCCGTCATCTCCAGTGCTTTCTGGCCGTCGCGCAGTTCGGCAGCGTCCAGCGGGCCGCTGACAGCCTGTCGATCACTCAGCCCGCGGTCTCCAAGACCGTTGCCGAACTCGAAGCGATTCTCGGGGTGAAGCTGTTCGAGCGCGGCCGCCACGGCGCCGTGCCGACCCGCGAGGGCCAACTCTTCATGCCGCACGCGAGCGCCTGCGTCAGCGCGTTGCGCCAGGGTGTCGATCTGCTGGCGCGCGCGGAAGGCGCGGCCGCGGCCACGCTGGAAATCGGCATCCTGCCGACCGTCGCGGCGGCATTGATGCCACCGGTGCTCAAGCAGTTCGCCACTCTGTGGCCGCGCGTGATCGTGCGTCTTGCGACCGGCGCCAACCCGGAATTGCTCGAGCGCCTGAAAGCGGGCACGATCGAATTTGCGATCGGACGTCTGGCCGATCCCGAGCGCATGGTCGGGCTCAGTTTCGAGCAGTTGTTCAGCGAGCCGTTGATCGCGGTGGTGCGCGCCGGGCATCCGCTCGCGGCGGGCGCGGGTTTGCCGGCAACCTCGCTCGAGGATTTTCCGGTTGTGTTGCCGCCGTTCGGCACGTTGATCCGGCAATCGGCGGACAGTCTGTTGAGCGCGTGGGGCGTGCCGCCGTTGTCGGCGTTCGTCGAGGTATTGTCCGTTTCGACGGGCCGCGCGTTGACGCTGGAGAACGACGCGGTGTGGTTCGTCCCGCTGAGCGCTGTCGAATACGAGCTGGCGCACGGCATGCTGGTCCGTTTGCCGTTGCCCTTTGCCGGCACCGGCGAGCCGGTCGGATTGATCCGCCGCTCGGACACGCAGCCGTCGCCGGTCGGGCGGGCGTTTATCGAGGCGGTGCGCGAGGTCGCGCAGCAGCGCATGGCGTCGAGCGCGGATAAGGCGGCCGGTAAAAGGGTGCAGAAACGGAGCCGCAAATAGGGCGTCCGGTACTCAATCATGGTGGTGAGCGCCGCGAGGCATGCTGGCGCGCCGTCGTGTGAACCATCCGGTACAAAATGAAGGTTGCGGACGCCCGGCTACCCGGTGTACAAACACGGTGCAAAAGCCGTGGTGTCACACTGCGGATGTGGCGGCGGCTTGCACCGAACACCGGAAACAGCAGGAACAGCGTCGAAAGACTGTAAAGGAGATTGCCATGCCCAGCGACTTGCCCACTCCAGACGCCGCGCTGCGCGCCGTGTCGGCGCCTGAGCACAATCCGCTCGGCACCGCCGGCCTCGAATTCGTGGAGTTCGCCGCGCGCGATCCGCAGGCGCTTGGCGAAACCTTCACCAAACTCGGTTTCAAGGCGATTGCGCGGCATATCAGCAAGGACGTCACGCTTTATCGTCAGGGCGAGATGCAGTTCCTCATCAACGCCGAGCCGGATTCGTTCGCCGCGCGCTATGCCGAGGAATACGGCGCGGGCATTTGCGCGATCGGCATTCGCGTGGCGGACGCGCAGCGCGCCTTCGACCGCGCGATCGAACTCGGCGCATGGGCGTTCGAAGGCGAAAAGATCGGCACGGGCGAGCTGCTGATTCCGGCCATTCAGGGCATCGGCGACTCGCACATCTATTTCGTCGACCGTTGGCGCGGCCGCGGCGGCCAGCGTGGCGGCCTCGGTGATATCTCGATCTTCGATATCGACTTCCGGCCCATCGAAATCGACACGGCGCATGCCGACTTGAGCCATGCGGGCACCGGCCTCGTCGCGGTGGATCATCTGACGCAAACGGTCGGCGAGGGCCGGATGCAAGAATGGCTCGACTTCTACCGCGACCTGCTCAACTTCCGCGAGATTCACGAGTTGCACGCCAACTGGCATGTCTCGGCGGAATCGCGCGTGATGGTGTCGCCGTGCGGCGCGATCCGCGTGCCCTTGTACGAGGAAGGCACGAGCCGGACCAACCTGATGCATGAGTACCTGCCAGACCATCCGGGCGAAGGCGTGCAGCATATCGCCCTCGCGACCGACGACATCTTCGCGTGCGTCGAACAATTGCTCGCGAACGGCATCGAGTTCGTCGAGCCGCCGCCACGCTACTACGAGCAACTCGACGCGCGTCTGCCGGGTCATGGGCTCGACGTCGCGCGGCTCAAGGGCACGCACGTGCTGGTGGACGGCGAGATCGGCGCGGACGGCGTGCCGCTGCTGTTTTTCCAGACCTTCGTGCGGCGCCGCGCCGGCGAAATATTCTTCGAGATCGTCCAGCGCCAAGGTCATCACGGCTTCGGCGAAGGCAATTTGAGCGCGCTGGCAAAGGCGCGCGAACAAGCGGGCGCTTGAGGTTTGATCTGACGCCGGCTCAACCGGTATAGGGCGGGCCGGCCAACTCAGGATTCACCGCGCTGTAGGCGGCGGCTTCGTGCAGCAGCCACTCGCGGAAACTCGCCAGCGGCTTGCCATGACTCAACTCGGTCGGATAGACGAGGTAGTACGCGGAGTCGGCGACCGCGGGCACGTTGAGCGGAATCACGAGCCCAAGCTGGTCGAGTTGCGCTTCGACGAAAAAGCGCGGCACCAGCGCAATGCCGAGACCGGCCGCGGCCGCACTGATCAGCATGGTGTGGAGTTCATAGCGCACGCCCTGCATGGTCCGGTTGTCGTCGACACCCATGCTGGCGAACCATGACGCCCAGCCGTCAGGCCGGGTGGTGGAATGCAGCAGCGGATAGTCCAGAAGCTCAGCGGCGCCTTGAACGGGCCGCTTCAGCAAACTCGCCGCGCACACCGGCACCACCTCCTCGCTAAACAGAAAATCCGCCGACGTTCCCGGCCATGTGGGCTTGCCGTAATGAATCGCGGCCTCGAAATGGGTGTCGGCGAACGGGAACGTGCCGGTTCGAACGCCCATGTTCACGCGGACGTCCGGATACTGCCTATTGAATGCCGCGAGCCGCGGAATCAGCCATTGCGACGCGAAGGTCGGCAGAACGGCCAGTTCCAGATAACCGCCGCCGCTGCCGTGCGCGATGATGGACAGCGTGTCGCGATCGAGTTGTTCCAGCGAGCGCCGCACTTGCGCGCTATAGACCTTGCCTGCCTTCGTCAGCACCACGCGCTGTTTGACGCGTACGAACAGCCGCACGCCAAGATTGCTCTCCAGCGTATTGATCTGCCGCGACACCGCGCTCTCGGTCAGGAAGAGTTCGCGCGCCGCATGCGTGAAGCTCTCGTGCCGCGCGGCGGCTTCGAAAGCGAGCAGCGCGCCCATGTTGGGGATCTTGAACTTTCGCACGTTGATTCCAAAAACGCATCAAGTCGCGATTTTATCTCGCTTTACGGCAAGCCGGCAGGTTTGAATAATCACGCCTTCGATCGTGCCGTCCTGCGGCTTGCACCCGCACCGGCAGGTCTGCTCGAACATGTGAATCAGCGCCCGTCAAAGTTACGGAGAGAGCCGCTATGCGAAACATCAAGAATGCGAATGTCGAACAACTGCTGCTGAAACTGCTCGGCGCCGACAAAACCACCCGGCTCTTCGCGACGCTGAATCATCCGCGCATCCTGGACGAATGGGAGGACGGCATCGTCACGCGCGCCGAGCTCGCGCAGGCGATGAACATGGCGCTGTTCGAAGATCTGCTGGCGCGCTCGGCGAACGGCCGCCAGTACACCGAGGAGACGATCGCGGCAGGCGGCAGCGTGTACTTCGATCACGGCGCGTTGCGCACGGTGCGCTGGCCGCACAGCGGCGCGCTGCCGACGGGTGAAGCCGCGTTCGCACGCATTCTTCGTCCGCTCGGCTTCAGCATCAACGGCCGCTATCCACTCGACCGCCTCGGCATGACCGGCCGCGCCTGGGCGCACGACGACGCGCCCGATGAAATCGCGCAGTTCTTCGTCAGCGAATTGCATCCCGAGCGGTTCTCGGCAGAATTTCAGCAGGCCGTGACCAACGTGATCGGCGCGTCGCGCGATCCGTTGACGCCTCGCGCCATCGGCCAGTTGTGGGAGCTCGAGCGCGACGGCGTGCTGCCGCTCGACGCGGCGCATGAATTGCTGCCGGTGATCGTCGGCGCGTTCGCGCGGCAGCACGACATGCCACGCGAAGCCGATTACGAAGTATTGTTGAAGGAATCGGCGGAGATGGCATGGATCGCGACCGAAGGCAACGCTTTCAATCACGCCACCGATCGCGTCGCGGATGTCTTTCAACTCTCCGACGACGAGAAGGCCAAGGGTCGTCCGATGAAACCAGAAGTGGAGCGTTCACGCTCGGGCCGTGTGTTTCAGACTGCATATCGCGCGGACCTCGTTCAGCGCGAGTTCCGCGCGGCTGACGGCGGCATCGTGACGCGTGAAGTGCCGGGCTCGTTTTACGAGTTCATTACGCGCAAGCGGACTTTCGATCAGGACGCGCGTCGTTGGGAAACGGACCTGCGTTTCGACGCGGGCAACGCACAGGGCATCTTCAAGATGACCGCGAGCCAGGCTGCCTGAGCGCGAATCGGCGGCATCGGCACGAGAAACGGGGAGCGCAGTGGGAACGTCATTTGATGAAGAACAAGGCGCAAGCGTCGATGAGTTGGACGGTGCCGGCCGCCGCGCGTTGAAGAAGACGCCGCGCATCGCCACGCCTTTTGCGGGCAGCGCCGCTGTGATGCAGGCGCTCGAAGCCGATCTGCGCAGCCACGTGCGCGGCGAAGTGCGCTTCGACCAGGGCTCGAAAGCGCTGTATGCGGCGGATGCGTCGAACTATCGACAAGTGCCGCTCGCCGTCGTTGTGCCCGCTGATGTGGATGATCTGTTGGCCACGCTCGCCGCCTGCCGCCGCAACGACGTGCCGTTTCTCGCGCGCGGCGGCGGCACGTCGCAGAACGGGCAGTGCGTCAACGTCGCGGTAGTCGCCGACGCGAGCAAGTATGTGAACCGTGTCGTGTCGGTCGATCCGGTCACGCGCGTCGCGGTCGTCGAGCCGGGCGTGGTCTGCGATACCTTGCGCGATGCCGCGGAACAGCATGGCCTTACTTTCGCACCCGACCCGGCGACGCACAGCCGCTGCACGCTCGGCGGCATGATCGCCAACAACTCGTGCGGCGCGCATTCGGTGATGGCCGGCAAGACGGTCGAAAACGTCGAAGCGCTGGAAATCGCGACTTTCGACGGCGCGCGTTTCTGGGTCGGTCCGACATCCGATCAGGAACTCGAACGCATCATCGCGGCAGGTGGCCGTCAGGGTGAGATCTACGCCGCGCTGAAGCAACTGCGCGACGCCTACGCCGAGCAGATTCGCGCGAAATTCCCGCAGATCAAGCGGCGTGTGTCGGGCTTCAATCTCGATCAACTGCTGCCGGAAAACGGCTTTAACGTCGCACGTGCATTGGTCGGCACCGAAGGGACCTGCGCGCTCACCTTGCAGGCGAAAGTGCGTCTCGTGAAGAGCCCGGCCGAGCGCGTGATCGTCGTGGTCGGCTTCACGGATATCTACGCGGCCGCAGATGCCGTGCCGCATTTCATGCGCTGCGGGCCGATCGCTATCGAAGGACTCGACCGCGCGATCATTCGCGGCTTGCAGGCGCGCGGTTTGAAAAAGGACGAGATCGCGTTGCTGCCCGAAGGCGATGCGTGGGTCGTGCTCGAATTCGGCGCGGACACGCAAGACGATGTGATGCGCGAAGCGCAAGCCGCCGTCGCTTACTTTGCCTCGGGCGAAGCAGGGCCGAATGTGTCGGCGATGCTCGTCGAAGATCGCGCGTTGCAGGCGAAGGTGTGGTCGATTCGTGAGACCGGCGCGTCGGCGGTGGCGTTATCGGTCGATTCCGGCACGCCGGACCCGGTGGTCGGCTGGGAAGATGCGGCGGTCGATCCGTTGCGTCTCGGCGACTATCTGCGCGCGTTCCAGGCGCTGGTGGATCGCTACGGTTACGAGACGAGTCTCTACGGCCATTTCGGCGATGGCTGCGTGCACGCGCGCATTACCTTCGATCTGCGCAGCGCGGAAGGTGTCGCGACGTGGCGCAAGTTTCTGCGCGAAGCGGCCGAACTGGTGGTCGAATTCGGCGGCTCGCTGTCGGGCGAACACGGCGACGGTCAGGCGAAGGCCGAGTTTCTGCCGATCATGTACGGCCCTGAACTGATGCAGGCGATGGAGCAGTTCAAGGCGATCTGGGATCCGGCCAATCGTCTGAATCCGGGCAAGGTCGTGCACGCATATCGCGTCGACGAGAACCTGCGCATGGGGCCCGCTTACAAGCCGGTCACGCTGCAAACCCGACTGACGTTCGCGAGCCAGGAGGGCGACGGTTTTCAGCGCGAGATCGAGCGATGCATCGGCATGGGCAAATGCCGCTCGCTCGATGGCGGCACGATGTGCCCGAGTTATCGCGCGACGCGTGAAGAAAAATATTCGACGCGTGGCCGCGCGCATCTGTTCTGGGAAATGCTGCAAGGCGATGTGATCGCGGACGGCTGGCAAAGCCGCGAAGTGAAGGAAGCGCTCGATACGTGCCTCGCGTGCAAGGGCTGCAAATCCGATTGCCCGACGCATACGGACATGGCTTCGTACAAGGCGGAATTTCTTTCGCATTACTACGAGACGAATCGCAGGCCACGGCAGGCGCTGTTCATGGGACGGATCGGCGAATGGGCGCCGTGGGCGGCGCGTTTGCCACGTCTGACGAACTTCATGACGTCGGCGCCGGGTTTGTCTTCGTTCGGTAAGTGGCTGGCCGGCGTCGCGCAAACGCGTGAATTGCCTCGATTCGCGGATGCCACGTACAGGCAGATCGCGCAGCGTTCGCCGCAAACGGCGCGTGATGCTCGCGGCGAGGTGAAGAAAGTCATCCTATGGGTGGATACGTTCAACGATCATTTCACGCCCGAGATCGCGCAGGCCGCTGCCGATGTTTTAAAGCAACTGGGCTGGCACGTCATGTTGCCGAAGAACCGTTTGTGCTGCGGGCGTCCGCTGTATGACTTTGGCCTGCTCGAACGCGCGCGCGAACTGCTCACGCACATTCTCGACGACCTCGCGGACGATATCGCCGCCGGCGTGCCGCTCGTCGGTCTCGAACCCGGTTGTTTGTCGGTGTTTAAGGACGAATTGCTGAAGCAACTGCCCGGCCATCCGCTAGCGAAGAAACTGTCGGCGCAGACTTTCCTGTTCTCCGATTTCGTCGCGCGTCAGCCGTTCGATTGGCCGACGCTTGACGCGGACGTGATCGTGCACGGACATTGTCATCAGAAGGCGCTGTTCGGCATGCAGGGCGATACCGCGCTGCTGAACAAGCTCGGCGTGAAATGGAAACTGCTCAATACGGGATGCTGCGGCATGGCCGGATCGTTCGGTTTTAACGCGGAGCATCACGCGCTGTCTACGAAGATCGGCGAAGACAAGTTGTTTCCCGCGGTGCGTGCGGCGGACGCGGAGACGATCGTGTTGACCAACGGTTTTAGTTGCCGAGAGCAGATCGAGCAGGGCACGGGGCGACACGCAATGCATATTGCGCAACTTGCGCAGCGGGCGTTGGCGGCGCGCTAAAGCGCATTCATGCGCACTGAGGTGCTTGCGTTACTTCTTCGTCGATTCAATGGCGACCGGCGCTTGCGGAATGTCGGCGCTGGTCGCCATCCACAACACTTCGGCGTCTTCTTCGCTCGTGGAGACCGCCGCGTGACCGGTGCGGCTGTCGAAGTAGAGGCTGTCGCCGGCGTTCAGATGCGTCGGCGCGTACAACTCCGAATAGAGGCACACGCTGCCGCTGATCACATACAGAAATTCCTCGCCTTCGTGACGACCCCAGTCGTCGAATGCGTCGAGCGTGTGCGCGGAGATGCGGATGCGAAACGGCAGCATCGCTTTGTGCGCGAGGTCGGTGGCGAGCAGTTCCATCTGGTAGCCGCGATACGCGTGGCGTTGGCCTTCGTTTTTGCGGGTCAGCGCGCGACGCCCGCTGGCGCTGACTTTCGGTGTCGAGCCGAACAGCTCGCCGATTTCGATCTTCAATCCGAGGACGATTTTCTGCAGGACGTCGAAAGTGGGGGACATCAGGCCGTTTTCGACCTTGGAGAGCGTCGAACGGGACACGCCGCACAGGCGGCTGGCGGTTTCCAGCGTCAGATCCTGCGCCTGGCGGGCGGCGCGGACACGGCGGCCGAGGTCGGTGGTGGACGGATCGGCGGGTTTGGCGAGATGGGTGTCCATGGGGCTTGATGCTTCGAATGCGCGCTTTAGGGGGACGGTGTTGTTTCCGATAATAACATTTGGGGCGAGCCGCAAGTTTCGCGGGGAGGGTTGGGTGTAGGCGGTGGGGCCATCGGTGGCGCTTTGAGCGGTCGCGCTTGGCTTAAGCGGCGGAAAGGATCAGCGCGATCGAACCGTGTGGGATCTGCGCGTGTTTTTCTCATTGGAAACTTTAGTCTTTGCGTACGGCCGGCAGCGACGGTGCTATGGCTGGACCAACTATTAACTTAGGTTGCAAGTCTCGTTTTATATAGCGGGCTTGATAATCGCGTCGGTTTGGACGGAAGGCATTAGCTAAGATATTGCGCTACACGCTGCGCTGTCATACCATCCGCTAGCCTTCGTAACGTCATTCCCCGATCGGCGAGGCAATCTCGGTCAACTGATTATGGAAATTTTAATAAAAACATATGCTTACAAAATATCATTAGATCGAATTCATTTAATCACAAAGCTTGGTATGCGAATGGCATATCAATAGATTATGTTAAGTCGCCTTGATGGTGGATTTTTCTTTGTCGCATGCATTACGATGCTGGAATTAAAAGCAGCATCGACAAGATAAACGATCCATGTCTCAGAATCGTAAAAAACGACCAACGGGGAATCAGGCGCGCAGAAAGCCGCTTGGCAAAGCCAAGCTCTTGCCGCATAGCGCGACATACGTGCGAGAACAGTCGTTGCGCTGGCATCTCGCCTTGGCCGCATTTCAGGCGGGCAAGGGCAACGGCGAATTGCTGGCGAAACTGGTGAAGGCGCTTTACCTGGCCTGGTATCTTCAGCAGGCCGGATTCGGTGCGCTGGAGCGTGATTTATATATCGATGCCGAACGTATTCTGGATGCAGCCGCCCGTAGCGCGAGTGAAGACATCTGGCTGATCGCGGCAGCGGACTGCGCGCCGATCACCAGGCTTCTCGATTTGCACGAACAGCAACTGCAAACTGCGCCCGTGTTCGCCGTGGACGAAGCTGAGTCACGCGTCGTGCATTTTGGACGAAGCGACAAGCGATCGCCGTGGTGAGCGGATTTGAAGTGCGGCTGATTTAGCTTCGATCCCGGTCAGGCGTGACCCGAGCGTTCGCTGAATCGCCGCGTTGCAACGTGCAGCGCCGCGCTCGGACTATCGAGCGGCCGTCTTCCCTTCTGGACGAGATCGGCGGCGGGCGCCATCCACGGATGAGCGAACGCGACAACGGTCGCACCCGCCTCATACGCCTCATCCGCAGACAATGCGGTCGCTGCCAGGCATGCTTGAACGTCGCCCGCTCTGAACAGCGCCCAAACGTGGCCAACGTGAACGACCTCCACCGATGCCGCGCTTTTGCTTGCGTGCTCCGCGAAGAGCTTCCTGGTCGATTCGATTGCCGATTCAGCGGCACACAACACGACGATTCTTCCGCCCGCTTCTGCTGCCGCCGCAGCCAAAGCGACGTCCGCTCGGACGATAGGCACACGGGGACTCCTGATATCGGCCACGGCCGGCCCGAGCGTGGCGCAAGTCAGAATGACAGCATCGGAATCGGCTGCCAGCGCGAGAAGGCGCTGGTTTGTCTGGGCTCGCAACTCGTCGGAGAACGTCCCCGCTTGATCGACAGCCTCGCGAAGATCCGCCCTCACTTCATGCTGAAGATCTTCCGCCCGCAGCCCAAGCGTTTTGGCTGCCTGCTCAAACACTTGCCGGTTTCCATCCATCGTGTGCAGAAACGAAATGCGCATGGCCGTATGCCTCGGTATCAGGTGTGTCACGTCGACGCCGCTTCGTGGCTTTCGCGCCGACGGGCGGCCCAATCGGTTCGCCTGCATTGTTGCAACGTCGTTGCGGGCTAACAAGGCAAGCTCTTCTACCGGTATCGCCGCTACCTCTCTTGCGCGAGCGATCCGCGACGATATAGCCGCCTTATGGCCCGTTGTTCCATGCATTCGGGAAGTCCGTTGAGCCCTAATATCATCGGTTCGCATCCTGCTAGCTGTCATTTAGCTTGTATCCCGAACGTCGCCGGACGTCCGCAGACGTAGTAACGTATTGAAAATTTAACCTTTCGCCCCGCTACATTGATTCTTGAGGCGCATATGTCCACGGACACAGACACCATCACCGATGAGCAGATCGCTGCAATCGCCGACCGCATGGTCGAAGAAGGCAGAAGAGTGTCGCCAGTGACAATCTGGAAAGAGGTACGCGGCGGTTCACTAGTGGCGATAGTCGCGGCCTTGCAAC
This sequence comes from Paraburkholderia sp. RL18-101-BIB-B, assembly GCF_046026985.1. Classification (NCBI taxonomy): domain Bacteria; kingdom Pseudomonadati; phylum Pseudomonadota; class Betaproteobacteria; order Burkholderiales; family Burkholderiaceae; genus Paraburkholderia; species Paraburkholderia sp. RL18-101-BIB-B. The sequence goes on along the minus strand of NZ_JARESV010000005.1, from coordinate 144,220 downwards.
GCTGGCGCGAAGCGCGGCAGGCGGAAACGCCGCAAGTGCAGGCCCAGCCCGGATTGCCGGAGGGCCTCGCCGAAACGGTGATCAGCGCCGCGGATCGGATCTGGGCGGCGTCTCAACACGATGCGGAGAAGGCGTTCAACCAACGTCTCGCCACGGTGAACCAGGATCTCGAAGCGGCCCTCGCGGAACGGGACGAGGCGCTCGCCGAATATCAAAAGACGATTGATGAGATCGAAACGGGGCGCAATCGACTCAGCGCGCTGACGGACGCGCTGAGCGCGTCGGAAAGTGCCGCTCAACGCCTCGAAGCGGAACTCGCGACCGCCAACGGCCGCGCTGAAGCGGCTGAGACCCATGTGGGCGAACTGGTTCAGCAAGCGTCCGCGCAAGACGCCAAGCTGAAGACGGTGAATGCATCGCTCGACGAGGAACGGCTCACGAGCGAAGGGTTGGCCGCCTCTCTCGCGGACAAAAGCGATGAAGTCGCTCAGATCACGCGGGAACGTGATCAGGCGCGGCACGAGATCGCGACGTTGAGCGACGTCTGTCAGGCGAAAACAGAAGAAGTGACGCGATGGTCGCATGAGGCGAGCGCGGCCACGTCGCGTGCTGAAGCGGCGGAGGCGCGCATTGAGGAATTCGTGCGGCGTGCGTCGGTGGCCCAGGCCAAGATGGAGGATACAAACGCGTTGCTTCAACAGGAACGCAAGGCGCATGAGGAGTCGGCCGCGCTTGTCTCGAGCAAGAATGATGAAGTAACGCGAGTCACGCAGGAACGCGATCAGACGCAGCAGGAAATCGCCACTTTGCGCGACGCCTTTCAGGTGAAGTCGCAAGAAGCGGCTCAGCTGTCGCAAGAGGCGAGCGCGGCTTCGTCACGTGCGCAAGCCGCAGAGGCGCGCGTTGTAGAACTCGCGCAACGTGTGTCGTTGCAAGATACTAGCCTGGAAGATGCAAAGGCATCGATTGAAGAAGCACGCCAGGCGCGTGAGGAATTGGCTTCGATTGTCTCCGTCACGAACGATGAAATGACGCGAGTCGCTCAAGAGCGTGATTTTGCGCAGCAGGAAATCTCAACCTTGCGCGAAGCCTATGAGGCCAAGTCGCAGGAGGCAAGCGCGGTCTCGTCGCGAGCGCAGGAAGCACAGGCGCGAGTGGACGAACTCACGCAGCGCTTGTCTTTGCAAGATGACAGCCTGAACAAGACGACGGCGCTGCTTGCATTGGAACTCAGGGCACGCGAGGAATTGGCTTCGCTTGTCTCCAGCAAGGACAATGAGTTAACGCGAGTCACTCAGGAGCACGATCAGGCGCTGCAGCAAGTCACAACGTTGGACGCCGCTTATCAGGCGAACTCGCAAGAAGTGGCACGATGGTCGCAGGAAGCGAGCGCGGCGACATCGCGCGCGCAGGCGGCAGAGGCACGTATAGAAGAACTCGAGCAGCGTGCGGCGTTGGCTCACGACAAGCTGACAGCGACGAACGCATCGCTTTCAGAGGAACGCAAAGCACGTGAAGAGTTGACCGCGGTTATCTCGGCCAGGAACGACGATGTAACGCGAGTGACTGGGGAGCACGATCAGACGCGGCAGCAGTTCGCCACTTTGCGCGACGCCCATCAGGCGAAGACTGGAGAAGCGACGCGACTGTCCGAGGAATTAAGCGCGGCTACGTCGCGTGCGCAAGCAGCCGAGGCACGTGTAGTAGAGCTCGCGCAGCACGCAGCGTTGCAAGCTGACGATCAGCAAGCCACGACGGCTTTGCTCGACGAAGAACGCAAGGCACGAGCTGCGTTGGCCGCAGAGATATCAAGCAAGAACGATGAAATAGCGCGAGCCACTGAAGAGCGCGACCGGATCCAGCAGCAGATCGCAAAGTTCAGCAGCGCCATTCAGGCCAGCCAGGAAGAAGCGGCCCGGTTGTCGGCGGAGTTGGAAGCGGCTTCGTCGCAAGCAAAAACTTTCGAGGCGCAGGCAAACGAGAACCATGCGCGGCTCACCGCACTGGAAGCTGAACTGGAGCAAGCCCGCGCTGTGCTGACAGCGGAGCGCGAGGCAGCCGAGGCGCGGGCCGAGGAAACGTCGGCCCAACTCAGCGAGTTCCAGCGCGTCACGCATGAACTGGACGAGGCGCGGGAGCAGATCAGTGCCGTGACAGAGGCGAAGACACTGGTCAGCGCCAACCTCGCTCGGCTATCACAGGATGCGTCCGCTGTGAAGGAACGCGCGGAGGCGGCCGAACAGCATGTCGCGCAGCTGGAGCAGCGCGTCGCGTCGCAAGCCGCCGCTATCGCGCAACACACTCAGCGCGCTCAGCAGTTAGCAGCCCGCGCCGAGGAGAACGACAGCTCGGAGGAAGTCGCGACGTTGCAACGTCAAGTGTCGGCGCAAGCCAAGGCTCATGCAAAGGCCATGAACGAGCTTCGCACCACGGCCGAACAGTGGGTCGTGCACGCAAAGGACCTGAAACAGCGGCTCGGTCTGGCAAGCGAGAAGATCTTGTTCATCGACGCCCGCAGCACCGGCGAAGTGGCACTCGTCCGGCGGCTTTCATCCGAACTGGAGCGGCTCAAGCCGGACCACGAATTGATCTCGAGAGAGATGCAGCAAAAACTGATCGCCGCGACGATGACGCACCAACTTGCGCAGAAGGGCTACCGTTACGATCCGGCGACGGCGGTCATGTCGAAGGTCACGACCTGACGCGTGCCAGCCGCTCAAACGTATGATGAAGAAAGGCGCGCGCCCGCAACGCGCGCCCCATGAGTCCGACGCTTACGGCGCGACCGGCTTGCCCGATGCGTCCTTCACCTTCTGTTTCCACTGCGTGCGGATTTCAGCCGTCACGGATTCCGGCAGCGAGATGTAGTCGAGATCGTCGGCCGCCTTGCCGCCGTTCTTGAATGCCCAATCGAAGAACTTCAGCGTCTCGGCGCCTTGCGGTGCTTTGTCCTGAGTCGTGTGCAACAGCACGAACGTCGCGCCGACCACGGGCCACGCGTTCTTGCCCGGCTCGTTCGTCAGGATCTGGTAGAACGACTTCGACCAGTCGGCGCCGGCTGCTGCGGCCTTGAAGGTATCAGTCGCCGGCACGACCACTGTGCCCGCTGCATTTTTCAGCGCGGTATAGGTCATGTGGTTCTGCTTCGCATACGCCCATTCGACGTAGCCGATCGCGCCCGGCAGGCGCTGCACGAAAGCGGCGACGCCGTCGTTACCCTTGCCGCCCGTGCCCGTCGGCCAGTTCACGGTCGCGCCTTCGCCCACTTTCGATTTCCACTCCGGGCTCACTTTGGACAGATAGTTGGTCCAGATGAAACTCGTGCCCGACCCATCGGCACGGCGGACCACGGCGATGTCGGTATCCGGCAGCTTGATTTTCGGATTCAGCGCGACGATCGCCGGATCGTTCCACTTCTTGATCTTGCCCAGATAGATGCTGCCGAGCACTTCGCCCGACAGCACCAGTTCGCCAGGCTTCACACCCGGCACGTTGATTGCCGGGACCACGCCGCCGACCACCGTCGGGAACTGGAACAGGCCGTCCTTGGCCAGTTCGTCGTCTTTGAGCGGGGCGTCCGAGCCGGCAAAATCCACGGTCTTCGCAATGATCTGCTTGATGCCGCCCGACGAGCCGATGCCCTGATAGTTGACCTTGCCGCCGCCGGTCTTTTGATAGGCGTCAGCCCATTTCGTATAGATCGGCGCGGCGAAGGTGCTGCCCGCGCCTGTGATGTCGGCGGCGTGCGCGGCGCTGGCACACAGCGCACACACAACCAGCGTAAGTTGCTTGAGATTCATGGTGAGACTCCTCATGGCGACGCGGTCGCCGTCGATGGGCTGCAACTTAAGGGTGAAATATGACGTTCTTGTGACTACTCAAGTTAAATGATCCGCTTGCCTAAGCTTAAGCATTCGCTAAGTCGACGTCGTGAAAACTAGCGGGTTAACCTTCTTTTGATCGGCCGCGATATGCTCAGGCCTTTGATTCCGGTTCAATCTGTGCGGCGCCTGAAGTTGGAATTGCGTGGCGATCGCCACGGTTCGGATTTCGGCCGGCAAATTGCTGGATAGGCCAATCCCGCACGGGAAGCAAACGCTGAATGAATGACCTATGAGATCTGATCTGCTACTGCAAACCTACGGCGCGGACTCGTCCGGCATGGTCTGCGGCTTTCTGTTTTCTTCGACTCGCGCCGGACGCTCCGTCGACGCCGACGAAGTCGCCGAATGGCTCCAGGCCCACGACGCGAACGGCCCAGCGAAGGAAGGCAGCGAGTTTCTCTGGCTCCACTTCAATCTGGCGCACAGCGCTAGCGAGCGCTGGATGAGAGCCCAGCTCGACTTGCCCGAGACTTTCTTCGACGCGTTGCGCGAAGGCTCGCACTCCACACGTATCGAACATGCGGACGGCGCGCTACGCGCGGTCGTGAACGACGTCATGTTCAATCTGGAGTTCATTCCCTCCGAGATTGCGACGCTGTGGATTTACGCGAATCAACGGATCATCGTGACCGCGCGTCTCAAGCCGCTGCGTTCGGTCGACCGATTGCGCGCATCCGTTCGGGAAGGCGAGGTATTCCGGTCTCCAGCGGAATTGCTGGTTCACCTGATGCGTGATCAGGCGGACCTGTTGGTGCAGATCGTCCGGCGAACCAGCGCCGACGTCGATCGGATCGAGGACCGGTTCTTGTCGCAGCGGCCGACGCAGAACCGGATCGATCTGGGCGCGATGCGCCGAATGCTGACGCGCTTGCAGCGCATGCTCGCGCCTGAACCCGGCGCGATCTTCCGTCTGCTCGCAAGGCCGCCGCGCTGGCTGCATTCGGAGGACGTGCAGGACCTGCGCGAGTCGACGGAAGAGTTCTCCGTGGTGCTCTCGGATGTGGCCGGGTTGATCGAACGGGTCAGGCTGTTGCAGGAGGAGATCATTTCCCGCCTCGAAGAGCAGAACAACCGTACGCTGTTCACGCTCACACTGGTGACGGTTCTGGCGATGCCGATCAATATCGTCGCGGGTTTCTTCGGCATGAATGTGGGCGGTATTCCGCTCGCTGAAAACCGGCACGGCTTCTGGGTGATGGTGTTACTCGTCGCCGGTTTTACGGGGCTCGCGGGATGGTGGGCATTTCGTCGGCGCAGGGAACGGTAGTGGCGAGGTGTTGCGTCCGACCTCAGCAATAACGGCTGCGCATGCGATACCGTCAGCGCATGCCGGCGTCGGGACACTCGCCGGCAAACGTGTCGCTGAACGCGCGTAACAGTGCGTCGGCACGTTGCATGTGGTCGCCTTTGCGATGCCTCAAATGTGCTATCGCATCTTCTACAACGCCGCGCCCACCAAGCTGAGTTGTATGCTCAAGGAGCAGCGCTTCACTGGAAACGATGTCGTTGAGCTTTCCTAGCTCGTCCTGCAATTGGGTGAGCTCTACGACGCCGATCTCGTTCCCGCTTTCGAGTAGAGGCGCGAAAAACTCCAGCAGATAGCGCATCTTTTTCCCTGCGATTCGGACTGCGTGGACCTCTGCGTATACGGCGTCGGGATTCCTAAGCACACGCTCCATCCGTTTTCGCAGCGCGCGCTTCGCCTTCGCAACACGGTTCGCGGCGAATGCCGCAAGCGGTTCGTCAAACGAGCAGGCGTCGAGTTGCAGCATCACGCCCGCTATTCGTTGCGCGAGCATGGCTTCGACGTTTGCCGCGGCGATCGTTGCGCGACTGCGCAAAAGCGCTTCGCCGCGCAAGAGATCGACTCTTTCGATGAGCACCGCAAAAGAGTGCGGCGTCGGCGCGTCTTCCGCCAGTAAGTGTTTCAGGATATCCCAGTCACGCGTCTGCCCGGCGGAATCGGCGAGCGCCTTGAATTCGCGCCGCTGCCATCTTGCCTGCGATCTGTCGATGAGCGGATCGTAGGCCCACCACAGCGAACGCAGTCGACGCAGCGCGACACGTAGTTTGTGCAGACTTTCCGGGTCGGCACTGACGCACAGGGTGCCGGTGCGTTGCGCCACCTGCGCGACCATTGGCGCGGCCAGCGTCGAAAACGCCACGGCCGGCGACATGTCCGGCGAAGCCGTGCCGGCGCGTTTGCCGGGATTATCCGAGGTCCGCTCTTGTGCAGATGCAGATGCAGATGCGGTATCACGCGTATGAGGTGTGGAGTTCATCGGCTCGAGTTGCGTGAGTTCCCAAAGCGGACGGAAGTGAGGTGAACGTAAGGTACCGCGTGCCACGTCACTTAGCAAACTGCGATACCCATCCTACAACGTAAAAATTTCGAGGGCCATGCCGGCACTGTGCTCGAAGCGAATTCCACGCGACTGTCCAACGAACTTTCGCTTGAACGGAGGGGTTGCGCTGTTCAGCATGGCGAATCGGAATGACGAGTCATTTCCATGCCGTGGTGATAGAGCGATTCAATTTGCCTCCTGACCTTCACCGTCCTGTAATGAGGAGGGTTAGTTTTTCAGCGCCGCGGATGTCCTATTTTCAGTTGGCACACCGCAGCGCGACGACAAACCGGTGGAAATAGAAAGTTTAAAAGAGCCCGCCAGACAATAGTTTCTTCACGCCACGCGTCGTTACCCGGCGAGCTTCACTTCATGAGCTTTGACAACAATTCCGAGTGAGGTCTTTCGTGAGCTATACACAAACATTGCTGGCCGGTGTGGCCGGCGCTTTATTGACGGTCGCCGCGCACAGCGCCGACATCACCGGCGCCGGCAGCACCTTTGCCGCGCCGATTTATACGAAATGGGCCAACGCCTACCAGCGTGCGGGCGGCGGGACGGTGAGCTATCGCGGTGTCGGCTCGACGGAAGGGTTAAAGCAAATCATGGTCAGCCAGGTCGATTTCGCCGGGTCGGACGCACCGCTGAGCGACGACGAGCTGGCGAAGAATGGCCTGCTCCAGTTTCCAACGGTGATCGGCGGTATCGTGCCGGTCATCAATCTGCCTGGTATCAAGCCCGGCGAACTGATTCTCTCCGGGCGTGTGCTGGGAGATATCTATTTGGGCAAAATCATCAGTTGGAATGCTCCGGCCATTGCCGCCATCAATCCCACGATCAAGCTGCCCGACACGCCTATCGCTGTGGTCCGTCGGCTCGACGGTTCAGGTACGACGCTGATCTGGACGCACTTTCTCGCGCAGGTCAGCCCTGAATGGAAGAGCAAAGTCGGCGAGGGGACTTCAGTGCGCTGGCCGCGCGGAATAGGCGGAAGAGGCAACGAAGGCGTGGCCACCTTCGTGCAGCATCTGCCCGGCGCGATCGGCTACGTTGCGTGGGATTTTACGAAGCAGAATCATATGTCGTACGCGGCCATGGATAATGCCTCGGGTGCCGTGGTTCAGCCTGGACCGGAAACATTCAAGGCCGCCGCCGCGAGTGCCGACTGGTCCAAATCGCTCTTTCCGATCTTGACCAACGAGTCGGGCGAGAACGCGTGGCCCGTCGTCGGCGCGACCTATATATTGGTTCACAGTACGCAGGCCAAACCGGAGCGCGGCGAGGAAACACTGAGGTTCCTCGACTGGGCGCTGACGAACGGCAATCAGGCGGCGGAGGACCTGGACTATATTCCGCTGCCGCCGGCGGTCGCGAGCGAGATTCGCACTCAATTGCACGCGAGGGTAAAGAATCCGTCGGGTAAAACCGTCGCGGGCCAATGATGAGGACTGTCTCTTCGCTCAAGCGACCGCTTGCTGACGAGTCCGCGCCCACTGCGCAAGCGCGGCGCACGCCACCAGCAACGAGCCCGTGACGAAGAACACGGAATGCAGCCCGAGATGAACAGCGATCACGCCGCCGATAATCGGACCGACGACCTGTCCGCTGAATTGCGCCGACTGCAGGTAACCGAGCATCTGACCGGTCTTGTGCTCTTCCACCGCATGCCGGGCCAGTTTGGCAATCGCAGGCAGGAGACCGGCTAGCGTCATGCCCATCAGCGCGCGTAACCCCGCCAGTTGCCACCACGCGTGAACGAACGCTTGCGGAATCATCACCAGACCGGTCAACACCAGGCAAGCGACGATCACGTTCCAGCTGCCGATCCGATCGGCCAAGGCGCCGAGGCGCGCCGCCGTGAGCATGCTGCCGAACGCCGAACAGGCCATCACGATACCCGCCACGCGCGCCAGATGAAGCGACGGCACGCCGAGACTGCCGACATAAACCGTGATGACGGGCTCGATCGACATGTTGGCGAGCAGCACCATCATCGCAGTGACGAGCAACGCGGCGATCACCGGATAGTTGCTGCGATGCGTGCTCGCCGGTGCGTGCTCGGCGGGACGTCGGCTGGAATGAGTGGCCGGGTCGAAATCTTCCTTGACGACGAAAATCGTGAGCAACGCGGCCACCGCGATCATGGCGCCGCCGGCGAAGAACGTGCCGCGAATGCCGAGCCAGCCCGGCAAGAATCCGCCGACGAGCGGCCCGATCAGATTGCCGGCCAGCGCGCCCGTCGACAGCACGCCCAGCGCCCAGCCCGCGCGTTCCTTCGGCGCCTGTGTGCCGACCATCACCGTCGACGCCGACGAGTAGCCGCCCACCAGGCCCGCGAGCAAGCGCAGGGCGACGAGCTGATGCACGTTGTGCGCAATGCCGATCAAGGACATCACCACCGCCATGCCGACGGCCGCGCGCACCAGCATCGGCTTGCGGCCATAACGATCGGCAAGCCGTCCCCACACGGGCGCGGTGATCGCAGTTCCAAAAAACGTGGCGCCGAACGCGATTCCCGACCACTGGATGACGGCGGACTGCGACTGCACACCGAGTTGCTGGACGTAGATGGGCAAGAACGGCAGCAGCATGCTCAGGCTGACGAGCGTGGTGAACGAGCCGAATACGCACACGGCCAGATTGCGGCGCCAGTAACGCTCATGTCGCGCGGAATAATCGAGACTGCGCGTTGCCTGAGCGGACGGCAGTGAAACTTGTGGAGGGGTGTTCATATCGTCGTCCCGGCAAATGACTGCGAGCGTGACCGGCCCTCTGCTTCGGCAAGTTCGCTCACCAACGTGGCAACCAGCTCCGCCGCAGGCAATGCTCTCGCGAGCGGCGCGCCCTGGCCGGCCCATTGGACGGCAAATTCGGTGCTGCCCTTTGCGCGGGCCGCGGCGTTCAGCGCCTTGGCGGCGTCATATGCAATCGGATAGTCCGGCAGCGGCGGCGCGTCCGGCGAGTCGACGTCGGTAAAGAACCGGTTGCTCAGTCCACGTGCCGGGCGGCCGGAGATCGCGGCCGTCACGGCCGTCCGGTACGCGCGTTGGGTGGTCAGTGCGCTCCGGTAGGCGGCATCCGCGCCCGATTCGGGACACAGCACGAACGCGGTGCCCATCTGCACGGCGCGAGCGCCGAGGAGCAGTGCGCCGGCAATGCTTTGACCGTCCATGATGCCGCCCGCGGCGATGACCGGCAGCGTCGACTGTTTTGCGATCAGCCTGACCAGTGCCAGGGTGCCGATCATCGCGTCATCGTCCGGATTGAAGACGCCGCGGTGACCGCCTGCTTCCGCACCTTGTGCGACGATCGCATCGAGTCCGGCCTGCTCGATCTGCATGGCCTCGTGCGGCGTGGTCGCGCAACCGAACAGCAGAATGCCGGCGCGATGCAGTTCATTGATCCATTCGCGCGATGGCAGCCCGAAATGGAAACTGACGATAGCGGGACGCTCTTCGATCAGCACTTGCAGCAGTGCCTCGTCGACTACAAAGCTCGTGTAAATCTCCTTGAGCGCAGCGGGTGTTCTGGCGCCGAACTCGGCGAACAGCGGCTGCAGATGCGCAAGCCAGGTCGCTTCGCGAAGCGGATCGCTGTACGCCGGCCGATGGCAGAACACGTTGACATTGAACGGCTTGCTCGTGAGCGCGCGTGTCGCGACGATCAGTTCACGCGCTTGCTGCGCGGTGCTCGCACCCACGGCGATCGAGCCGAGCGCGCCGGCATTGGAAACCGCGGCGGCCAGTGCGGGCGTCGAGATGCCTGCCATCGGCGCCTGAATGATGGGATGTTGCACGCCAAGTGCTTGCAGAGAGCGGATATCGGAGGTCATGGGGTTCTCACAGTTCGAGTAGTGGATAGAAACGCGTGGAGCGGTGTGGCTAGGCTTGCTTCGAACCGAAGCGAAGCGCCGCGAACAGATCCACCGCCAGAGCAAGCGCCAAAGACGCCGCGCCGATCACGAACAGCGTCGCGTAGTTGCCGCCGTCGTGCGCGAACAGGAACGACAAGCCATACGCCGCGACGGCCTGCAAGACGGCGAAACTGGTGGTCGCCGCGCTCCAGGCGCCTTTCTGGGCAGCCGGATGATGGGCGAGCAATTCATTGACCCTGCCGAGCACGAGCGCGACGATGCCCGGCACGAACGCGCCGACTACGACGCTCGACACGATCAGTGCCGCAGGTCCGCGCACGACAGCCGGCAACGCGACCGCGACGATCTGCAGGAGATAGGCCACGCGCAGCGCCGGGCCGAACCCGGTACGGTCAGCCAGATGACCACTCAGCAACGGGCCCACAATCGCGCCGAGTCCAAACAGCACCCAATATTGCGCGCCGGCATCGAGGCCCTTGCCGAGGCCGCGTGCCACGAAATCGACCAGAAAGATCATGTGCGGAACGAGCCCCACGGCGTTCAACGCATACTCGGTGTAGAGCGCGCGCATCGATGCAGCCGGATAAGACCGGCCATGCCCTCGGTGATGCGCCGTGTGCTGCACGGCGGATTCGCCTCGGCCGGGCCAGCCGTTCCACGCGACGGCCGTCAGCGCGAGGGAGATCGCGGCAAGTCCCAGCCACGTTTGAATCAAGCCCTGACGCAGCAGTATCGGCACGATCGTCCCGGATGCCGCGATGCCAAGACCAATGCCGCTGAAGATCGCACCGCTCGCAAAGCCCTTGCGCGATGGGGTGACGTGCGCGAGGACCGTCGGCGCGGCCAGCACCATCAGCGCGCCGCCCGCCAGGCCGGATGCGAAGCGCCAGCCGAAGAACCAGAGAAACGAAACCGGAAACGCGCAGGCGACGAACGCGGCGGTCACGAGCAGCATCATCGCGCGCAGAACGAACGTGGCGTCGAAACGCCGTGCCAGCCAACCGCCTGCGAGCGCGCCCGCCAGATAGCCGCCGAGATTGGCTGCACCGAGATAGGCAGCGGTCGACGCCGGAAACCAGTGCGCGCTGACGATCGCCGGCAATAACGGGGTATAAGCAAAGCGCGCGAGGCCGATACCGACAAGGCTCGCGCTGGCTCCTGCCAGCGTGCCGCGCCAGACATTGAATGCCGGCGGGATCGGTTCGTTGACGACTGCACGTTGCATCACTGCCTCCACTGTTCGGTTGCGTGCCGACTCGTCTTGCTGGCGGGCTCGACACGATAGGTACGAAGGTCACGGCTCGCAATGCCTCTCATGAGGATTGCAAACTGAATGCGGAATGCCTCGCAATGGGACGAGCGATGCCTGGAGCGCCGGCGCTGTGGCCGCCGTCCACGTGCAGGATGTTTGCCCGTTGCGAAGATTGCCGATTCGAGTCGAGCGTGGCGTCGGTTGCGTCAGTGAACTGGCCGGGACGGCCGACCGCTTGCGCTAGGTGATCTCGATGGGACTAAGTCTAGATTGAACCGATTGAAGAGAGAATCCACGCGGCACGGTAGACATTCTTCCGCGAAACGATTCAATTTCGCGTGGTAATCCGCTGGGATTGGGTGAAATGCTGGCGCAGGCGCGGCGCCGCGAAATCGACGAACGCGCGCACCTTGGGCACGGCAAGGCGCCCGTGCGGCGTCAGCAGGTGGACCGGCAGCGGAGCGGGCTCGTTGTCGCTCAGGACGATCTTGAGCGAGCCGTCCTTGACCTGTTCGGCGATGTGGTAGGAAAACATGCGGGTGACGCCGTGTCCCGCGACCGCCGAGGCCACGGCCGCCTGAATACTGTTGACGATAAAGCGGGGCGTGAATTGCACAACGCGCGGAATCGTCGAGCCGTTCGGCGGCGGAAAGCTCCACGAATCCAGGCCGAAGTGGGTCATGGAGATGATCTGATGCTGGGCCAGATCGGCAGGTTCGGTGATTGGCGGGTGCTTCGCCAGGTAGCGAGGCGACGCGGCAACGACCCGCCGCACTTCGCCGACGGGGATCGCCACCAGCGTCGAATCGGGCAGATGAGCGATGCGCAACGCCAGATCCATCCCTTCGTCAATCAGGCTCACCGGGCGGTCGAGCATATTCAGGCGCACCGAGACCGCCGGATAGCGGTCGACGAATTCGTCGATGATCGGCTGCAGCATGTCCTGGCCGGCGGCCACCGGTGCGGTGATCGTGAGCAGCCCGCGCGGCGCGGAGCGCTCGCCGGCGATCAGCAGATCGGCCTCTTCGAGATCGGTGAGAATGCGCCGGCAGGCGGCGGCATATCGCTCGCCGGCTTCGCTCAGTTTGATCGTGCGTGTCGTGCGATGCAGCAGGGCCGTGCCGACATGTTCTTCCAGGAACGCAATGGCGCGGCTAACCGCGGCGGGCGAGCGGCCGAGCCGACGGCTCGCGCCGGCCAGGCTCCCTTCGTCGAGCGTGGCGACGAACACCTTCATTGCGTCGATGCGGTCCATGTTGCCTGATCCGGTGTGATTGAAAACGCGATCTGGCAGAGTCTACAGCGACGGACGGCAAGACGACGGCGGGAACGGCGAAGGACTGGGGCAACGACGCGCTCACGCGCCGGCGGATGCCTCCAGTTCGGCAAGCCGCTTGCGCAGCAGGCGATCCTCCTGAAAGCGGCTGGTTTCGTCGCGGATCACTGCGACGATGCCGGTGAGTTCGTTTGTCGGCGAGTGCAGCAAGGCGACCGTGAAGGCAATCGACAGCGAGCGCCCGTCCTTGTGCACGGCGGGGACGCGCAGCACGTCGTTGCCATAGCGGGTTTCGCCTGTTGCCATGGTCTTCTGATAGCCGTCCCAATGGCGGCCGCGCAGACGTTCCGGGATGATCAGGTCCAGCGAGTTGCCGAGCGCCTCGCTTTGCGTGAAGCCGAACATGCGTTCAGCCGCGGGGTTCCAGAATGTGATGCTGCCGCGGGCGTCTGAAATGATGATCGCGTCGCCGATTGCGTTGGCAAGTTGCTGGAAGTCGATGGCTTGCTGCATGGCGCTCCCCCAATGTGAAAACACGAATGCTCAATAGAATACGGCGCCGCCAGGGACGCCGCATCGGCAAGGCCGGGCTTATACCCGGCCTTGCATAGCACCATTTAAACCGCTTTTACTTCGCGCAGGTTGAAAATGTCCTGCTTGCTGTAGCCGAGGCTCGCGAGCACTTCTTCCGTGTGTTCGCCCAGCAGCGGCGAGGCGGTGATTTCCGGCTTCATATCCGAAAACTTGATCGGGCTGCCGACAGTCAGATACGAGCCGCGTTTCTTGTGCGGCACTTCGACAATCGTGCCGCTCGCGCGCAGCGACGGATCGTTGGCCAGTTCCTTCATCGTCAGCACCGGTGCGCACGGAATGTCGAACTTGCGCAGGATGTCGACCGCTTCGAACTTGGTCTTGTCGGCAAGCCAGCCTTCGATCGTTTTGAAGATGTCGAAGATATGCGGTTGACGTGCTTCCGCCGTCTTGTAGGCCGGGTCATCGATCCACTCGGGCTTGCCGAGCGCTTTGCAGATCGGTTCCCACGCGTGACCCTGGATCGTGAAGTAGATGTAAGCGTTCGGATCCGTTTCCCAGCCCTTGCACTTGAGCACCCAACCCGGCTGGCCGCCGCCGCCCGCATTGCCGCCGCGCGGCACCACATCGCTGAATTCGCCGTGCGGATACTGCGGATATTCCTCGAGGTAGCCGACACGCTCCAGCCGCTGCTGGTCGCGCAGTTTCACGCGGCACAGGTTGAGCACGCTGTCCTGCATCGACACGGCGACTTTCTGGCCCTTGCCGGTTTTGTCGCGTCCCAGCAATGCAGTCAGAATGCCAATGGCCAGATGCATGCCGGTGTTGCTATCGCCGAGCGCCGCGGCGCTGATGGTCGGCGGGCCGTCCCAGAAGCCGGTGGTGGAGGCCGCGCCGCCTGCGCATTGCGCGACGTTTTCGTAGACCTTCAGGTCGTCGTAGTGGTGGCCGTCGCTGAAGCCCTTCACCGAGGCGACGATCATCTTCGGGTTGAGTTCGTTCAGCCGTTCCCACGAAAAGCCCATCCGGTCCAACGCGCCCGGGCCGAAATTCTCGACCAGCACATCCGATTCGCGGATCAGCTTTTCGAGCACCTCTTTGCCTTCGGGTTTTTTCGTGTCCAGCGTGAGCGACTTCTTGTTGCTGTTGAGCATCGTGAAGTACAGCGCGTCCGCATCGGGGATATCGCGTAACTGATTGCGCGTCACGTCGCCGGAACCCGGCCGTTCAACCTTGATGACGTCCGCGCCGAACCAGGCGAGCAACTGCGTGCATGCGGGGCCCGCCTGAACGTGCGTGAAGTCGATGATCCTGATGCCTTCGAGAGGTTTGCTCATGTTGAAATCTCCGTGGTTGCCCAGACTACTTTTTCATTGCCGCGCTTTGCGGATTCAAATTGGTCAGTCGGCCGCTTTCGGTGCCGGCCGCTTCGTCGATGACGGCATTGATCAGGCTCGGCTTGCCCGAAGCGATCGATTCGAGCAGCGCCTTCGTCAACTCTTCGGGCGTGGTCGCGTGATAGCCGATGCCGCCGAATGCCTCGATCATCTTGTCGTAGCGCGCGTTCTTCACGAACACGGTCGGCGCGACGTCCTTGCCGCCAGTCGGGTTCACGTCGGTGCCGCGATACACGCCGTTGTTGTTGAAGACGATCGTGCAGACCGGCAGGTCGTATCGGCAGATGGTTTCGAGTTCCATGCCGCTGAAGCCGAACGCGCTGTCGCCTTCGATCGCTACAACCGGTTTGCCGCTCGTCACCGCCGCGCCGATCGCGAAGCCCATGCCGATGCCCATGATTCCCCACGTGCCCGAATCGAAGCGCTTGCGCGGCTCGTACATGTCGATGATGCTGCGCGCGTAGTCGAGCGTGTTCGCGCCTTCATTGACGACGTTGATGTCCGGGCGCGTCTTCAGCACGTCGCGGATCGCACGCAACGCGCTGTGGAAATTCATCGGCGACGGATTCTTGTCGAGCGTCGCGGCCATCTTGGCGAGGTTCTTGTTCTTGCGCTCGGCGATCGCGCCGGTCCACTCGGCGCTCGGCTTCGTGTAGCTCGCATCGATGCCTTCGCGCAGCGCCGCCACGCACGAGCCGATATCGCCGATCACCGGCGCGGCAATCGCGACGTTGCTGTCGATCTCCGTCGGCGAGATGTCGATCTGGACGAACTTCTTCGGCTCGGCGCCCCACGTCTTGCCCTTGCCATGCGAGAGCAACCAGTTCAGACGCGCGCCGATCAACACGACGACATCGGCTTCCTGCAGCACGAACGAACGAGCCGCCGACGCCGACTGCTCGTGCGTATCGGGCAGCAGGCCCTTGGCCATCGACATTGGCAGATACGGGATGCCGCTTTGTTCGACGAACGCGCGAATCTCCGCGTCGGCCTGCGCGTACGCCGCGCCCTTGCCGAGCAGGATCAGCGGACGCTTGGCGCTCTTCAGCACATCGATTGCGCGCTTGACCGATTCCGGTGCGGGCAACTGACGCGGCGCGGCGTCGATCACGCGTACCAGCGATTGCTGCGCTTTCACGGCGTCCAGCGTTTGCGCGAGCAGCTTGGCAGGCAAGTCCAGATACACGCCGCCCGGACGGCCCGACACCGCAGCCCGGATTGCCCGCGCCACGCCGATGCCGATATCTTCCGCATGCAGCACGCGATACGCGGCCTTCGCGTACGGCTTGGCCGCATTCAACTGATCCATCTCTTCGTAGTCACCCTGCTGCAGGTCGACGATTTCGCGCTCGCTCGAACCGCTGATCAGGATCATCGGGAAGCAGTTGGTGGTCGCGTTGGCGAGCGCGGTCAGTCCATTCAGAAAGCCGGGTGCCGACACCGTCAGGCAGATGCCCGGCTTCTTCGTCATGTAACCGGAAACGGCCGCCGCATTGCCTGCGTGCTGTTCATGGCGAAAGCCGATGAAACGCATGCCTTCGGCTTGGGCAAGCCGCGCCAGGTCGGTGATCGGGATGCCGACCAGGCCAAAGATGGTGTTGATGTCGTTCAGTTTCAGCGCGTCGATGACGAGATGGAATCCGTCGGTCGTCTCGGTCGCCTGTTGTGTCGACGTTTCGTCTGTTGTGGGCTGGTCGGCTTCTGCCATGACATCTCTCCTTGGTGGCGGGGCGTTGTGTGGTTTGTTGCGAGCGGTGCGCTCACGTGGTCAGTCAATCAGGCGTGCCGCCGGACGACGGCTGCAGCCTTGCCTCAGCGATGACCACGCTGGTCGGCGCGCCTGAGTTTTCGATCCAGCGCTTTCTCATGGGGGCGAGGATGAACTTTGCGGACACGGCTGCCGCGATCGACACCACGGCGGCCGAGATGAACACCGTGCTCCATCCGCCGTTCACCGACAGCACCGATGCAAGCGGTACCAGCATCGATGCCGTGCCCTTCGCGGTGTAAAGCGTTCCCGCGTTGGCTGCGGCGTATTTGCTGCCGAACGTGTCCGCGCAGGTCGCCGGGAAGATCGAGAAGATTTCGCCCCAGCACAGGAACACGGCGGCCGCGAAGAACATGAAGGCGTACGGGTTATGGCCGAACTGCATGAGTCCTAGCAGTGCGACGCCTTCGCCGAGAAAGATCATGAACATCGTGTTTTCCCGGCCGATGCGGTCCGACAGAAAGCCGCACAAGGGACGGGTGAAGCCGTTGCACAGGTTGTCGATAGACAGTGTCATCGTGAGGAGCGGCAGCGTGACGCCCATCAGATTCACAGGCAGCTTGGCAAAGCCGTATTCCTTCGCAATCGGCCCGAGCTGCGCGGTCGCGATGATGCCGCCGGCCGCGACGAATACGAACATCAGATACAGCACCCAGAAGAGCGGCGAACGGATCATCTCGCCTGGCGTGTAGTCGATCTTGCTAGCGACGATGCGTTTAGCGGCGACGGCGGTTGCGGGCGGCTTCGGCCGGATCAGCATGGTGGCGAGCAGCAGAATGCAGACGCCCTGGAAAATGCCGAAGAACATGAACGTGTGCTGGTAGCCGGAACGCTGGATCATGTCGGCGATCGGAATCACGGTGACGGCCGCGCCAGCGCCAAAACCCGCCGCGGTCAAACCAGCCGCGAGACCGCGCTTGTCCGGAAACCATTTGAGCGCCGTGCCGACGCAGGTGCCGTACACGCAGCCCGCGCCGATCCCGGCGATGACTGCCGCGACATACAGCGCGGCGAGACTGCTCGCATGCGCGTCGATGATCCAGCCGAGCGCCGCGCACAGCGAGCCGCCGATTACGACCGGGCGCGGCCCGAACTTATCGACGAGCCAACCTTCGACGGGCACGAGCCAGGTTTCGGTGACGATGAAGATCGTGAACGCGGTCTGGATCGCCGCTTGTCCCCAATGGTGGGCGTTGTCCATCGGTACGACGAACAGCGTCCACGCATATTGCAGGTTCGCGACGAGTCCCATGCACACAATGCCGATCGCGAGTTGCACCCAGCGGTGATGCGTGAATGCAGTACGGCCTCTTTCCGATGCACTGGAATAGCCCATGTCTCCGTCTCCTGTATATTCCGTCGCGCTCAAGCGGCGCGTTGGACCTACGTGATCGAACCGCTTCATCGCCGCTAAGTTTGCGGGCAACGAGGCGCCAATGGTCGGCCAGAGGGAGCTGCACTAACGAAAACCCTTACCCGTCAAACGCAAAACCGCCGGGTGAGAGGCAATAGGTCGTGCAGCGCGTCTGAGGGGATGCTGCGCGAGAACAGTAATAAGTAAAAGTTAAAACATTTTATGGTTTGCATTAGGTATTCCTAATGGATGGACTGTCGCCCTTAGCCATGGCTTGATTGAGGGCGACGCTCCACTGTTTAAGTGCGCAGATCGGGCCGCTGAGGTTACTTGGGGTAAACCAATATATAAACAAAGCACTATCGTTTTTCGAAAAAACTTTAACTATTGTTTATTCATGGGCTCTTCTACTCTTTGGTCATGCCACCTGCCTGATGGAGACGACCATGAACCCCTTGCAATTCGACGCTGGCGACAGCGTGCACCATGCCGAAATCCAGGCGCAGCTGTGCGCCTATAACGCCGCTTTCGACGAACTCGGCCTGCGCTTTCGTTGGGATGCGCAGACGCTGGCGTTACTGGCCATGATCGAAGGCGAACAGGCGCAGATTGCCGCTTATATCGAAGCGCATCATGCGCACTTGTTGAATGCCTACAGCGCTGAGTTTTTGAGCCAGGCCATTCTGGAGAAGAAACGTGCGCGTTATCCGGCGCCATTGCCGAGACGTGTCGAAAGCGCGCCGCGTCAGAGTCGCGTGGTTCATCAGCCAGAGATGAGTAGCTGGCGCGAACGCGTTTCATATGAGGTGGATCTGCCGGCGCTGGCTGGTGTGTAGATGCGGTGGACGGCATGCGCGAGAGCTTGCGCATGCCGCCGAGCCTTGTTGACGTTCATTGATCCGAGTCGGGTCGCAGCGGTGCAGAAGGGACGACCGTTTCGACATGGCCTGTCTTTACATCGTAGACAAGGCCGGTGACCGAGCCACCCGCCTGGCGGGTCGCGCATTTGTCGACTTCATCGCGGCTGAACTGCAAAAGGAGCCGCTGGACTTTGTTGCCGCGACCTAGGCCCGGCGTATGCGGAGGCGCAGTTTCGGAAGATCGGAGCGGGCGTGACAGCCGTCCGGTGCACTGCCGTCAGCCTAATAGCGTCCTATAGCGGGGCCGATTGGTCAATAGAGAGGTGTGCTCTGTTGATCAATAACAACTCCCATCAGATACTCGAAGCATCGTCCCTACGCTCGCGGATCATGGCCACGTCGGCGGTGCGAGCGGACCGATTCTTCGCCGCCCACGTCCGCTTCGTGCGTGGGACGGTTTAAAAAATCGAGCGGGGCCGCCGTATTCTGATAGATGGCGTGCCGGCATGGTCCAGCAAATGGCGGGCGAGGCACGCGCGAGACTAGAGGAGGCCTGAAATGGCGCATGCGGATCTGGCGATACTTGGGGGCGTCGGGATTCTCGCGGTGGCCTGCCTGGTCGTGTGCGGTATTTACCTGTACTGGAGCAGCGACAGATACCGCGACCGGCAGCAGCGTTTGGAGACGCCAATCAGCGGGACCCAGGCGGCGGAGCAAAACGACGAACAGTTTTCGGAACCGGGGGCAACCATGGGCACGCAACTGAGCCATCGCTGCAAAACCTCGCTGTATCGGGCGGTATTCAACAACGCGCACGACGAAAGCATCGTGTTCCTGTTTGCCGGTGGCCGCGACGATGCTCGAAAGCGGGCGACCGGCGCGCTGGGTGCTATCCACGGCATTGCGGCCCATGAGGTGTCGCTGTCCAACCTCGCCTCGTTCGGCGAACTGGTCGACGTCGGCGTCAGCGAGGATGAGGAGTTGCGGATATTCGAAATGGCCTGGAAAGGTGCGGATGTCAGCGCCTGGGCCGAACACCCGCTTTTCCTGACCGATGATCCCAGTTTGATAGGCAAGTGGGCCGAACTGTACGCGGACCTTGCGCGGGAGTTGGCTGTCAGCGCGATCGACAGGGCGCGAGACTAACGAGCGGATCGGCTGTCACGGCTCGCCAATCGAAGACGGCCGCTTGGCCGTCCAAGATTGGCTCGTGCCGCGCACCCCCGTCAAAACGTGCCGGAGAACGCCTGTTGGACTTTGGCGGGATTGGTTGTACCGTTCGCGATCAGCAACTGGGTGAGCAAGCGCGCCTTTTGTGGATTCAGATCGAGCGAGACGACGAAACCACGCTTGTCGTCCTCGACTTCCACGTTTCTGTTGACGAACCCCGACATCACGCGCGTCGAGCGGACAACCACGATGCCCTTTTTCGCCGCCCGGTCGAGGGCAGCCAGCGCCTCCTTGGATGCATCGCCATCGCCTTCGCCCGCCAGCACGATACCTTTGGCTCCATCGGCAATAGCGTGATCGATCTGCGCTCCGTCCATGTTGCTGTGCGCATAGACGATTTCCACACGCGGTAGACGGCCATTTGCCGGCAAGCCAAGGGTATCGCGTGTCGAGGCAAGAGCAGGCGCGGGCGCGACGAAACGAATGCTGGCCGGATCTACATAGCCGATTACACCCGCGTTCGGCGAAGCAAAAGTCTGCACGGCTGTCGTGTTGGTCTTGGTAATCCAGCGCGGCCCGTGGATCTGATCATTCATGACCACCATCACACCTCGACCTCGCGCTTTCGGACTCGCTGCTACTTCCACGGCTTCGTAGAGATTGTTGGGGCCATCCGCGCTCGTCGATCCGCCGGGCCGCATCGACCCCACCAGAATCACCGGCTTATCCGAGCGCACGACGTTTTGCAGGAAGAATGCCGTTTCTTCCATCGTATCCGTGCCGTGGGTGATCAAGATCCCATCCGCTTCATTTCGATCGAAGGCCTCCTGGATGCGGCGCGCGAGCCGGAACCAGATCTCGTCGTTCATATCCTGCGATCCGACATTGGATATCTGCTCAGAGGTGATGCTCCCGAGTTTCTCAATGCCTGGAACCGCCCGAACCAGTTCCTGACCTTTGACGTTGCCCGAGTTGTAGCCAATGGCCGAACGCGGGTCGGCTGTGCCGGCAATCGTGCCGCCGGTCGCCAAAACGAGAATCCGCGGCGAGGCGGCGGCCGGGCTTGCCGCATCGGTAGCGGCCGCGTTATCAGAGGTTGTCTCCGCAGCCCAAACGCTGGTGCCGTACAAGGAACCAGCGCATACCAGAAGCACAGCGGCTAGCGTTGTGCTCGACTTACGCAGACAGGCAGCCTGTTGAAGGGTAGTCTTGGTGTTCATGTCCAGTGTCCTATAAGGATTTAACAGCGCAAAGAAAGACGTCGCATGTCGACGTCATCAGGCAGTACTACTTTCTACAGGCGTCTACTGTGTTCGTTGGCATGTCGCGTTAGTCAGCGAATTTGACCGGGTGAGTGTTCCGATCGGGTAGTGGGCCGTTCCGCGGCCGCCGTTGCCAGGGCCACGCATTGCTGTGCCAGGACATCGGTCGGGTCGACCAGACTGACGTGCATGCCGGTCGCGCCGACGAAACTCTTCTGTGGCAATAAAAGTGGCAACTCGGTGCATCCCAGGATGATCACTTCGACGCCTTCCGCAATGAGCCCGTCAATGGCGGCGCAGACATCGTCCAGGCACTGCCCGGTGGTAAATCCCGCTTTCACGCCTTCCTTGCCGTAGATCGCTTCCATCACCCGCGCCTGCAAATCCGCGCGAGGCACGATTTGCTGCAATCCTCCTGATTCAAGAGCCTTCTCGTAGACGCCGCTTGCGATCGTGCCCGAAGTTGCCAGCACGCCGACGGAACGAAGCAGCGGAAACGTCTCGCGGAGATGGCGGACCGTCACCGTCAACATATTGACGATTGGTATGCCGAGATACGGCTGAATGCGTTCAACAAATGCATGCGCGGTGTTACACGGAATAGCGATGAGGTCCGCATCGCCCGACTCGAGCTTCTTGCAGGTCGCGTAAAGCGAAATAGTCGGGTCGGGCCCGTCACCGATCAGGTTTTCCGTGCGATCGGGAATCTGGGGATTCTGTTCAATCAGAAGCCTGATATGGTCCTGGTCGCGATTCGCCGGCGTGTTGCGTACGATCTTCTGCATGAAGTCCACCGTAGCCGCGGGCCCGACCCCACCCACCACGCCCACCTTGAAGATTGATTCGGGCGAACCGTAATCGCCCGCTATCACGTACTGCGCATAGGCAAGATTCGAATCGATCAGTGGCACTCGGAAAGCACCCATTTCCCCGACCACGAGTGCGACCTCGGTCATGCCCGGCACAATGATATTGGCGCCTTGCGCAATGAGGTCCTCGCACGCCTCGCGCAGAAGCGCAACGGGCCGGCCGGACAGGTTTCCGCTCTTGACGCCGTTCGCGCCGTAGACCGCTTCGGTGATGAGGTCGACGCCGTCACGTGGACGGGGATGAATGATTTCAAATTCCGGTGCCGCGAAATACTTCTCAAACAATCCTTTTCGACGGGTGTAGTCCGAGGTCAGCACGCCGATTCGCCGCGCGGTCGGAAATTTTCTGCGAACATGGCTGCGCACGGCTTCGACCATATCGACAATCTGCAGGGGCGAGTTAGCCTTCAACTCATCGATGAACGTATGACTGAGAAAGCACGGGAGTACGACGGTCGTCACGCCTCGCTTCTCGAAACTGCTCATCATGTCGAAGATGTACAGCTTGCGCTGAGTCGTCGCTTCGCTACCCGTGACCGCGCCGCCAAAGGGATGCTGTTCGAAGATGACGTCGACGTGTTCCGCATCGCTCGACGCGGGCGTCGATTTGACGAGCTTGAAAAAGACGTCGGCACTCGCCAGTGGACCCAGGCCGCCCACCACGCCGAACTTCTTCCCGCTCAGCACGCTTGCGCTGATCATTTCGTCTCGCCTTGCAGTTGGCCCAAGGCAACGCTGTCACCATCGGCGAACTGCTTGACGGCCCGCTTCGCTTCCCACTTCGCAATAACGGCCGTCGCGATGCTGTTGCCAATCACGTTCGTGGCGGTTCGCCCCATATCGAGAATCTGATCGATAGCGAGGATCAGCACCACGCCGGACGGGGGCAGGTGAAACATCGGCGCAACAGCGGCGACCACCACCACGGAACCTCTTGCGACGCCGGCCATTCCCTTGCTGCTCAACATCAGGACCAGCAACATCATGATTTGCGCGCTGAGCGGCATGTCGATGCCGAACGCCTGCGCAATGAAAATCGCGGCAAACGCCTGGTACATCATCGAGCCATCGAGATTGAACGCATAGCCAAGCGGCAACGTAAAGCCGACGACTTTCTTGTCGATACCGAACGCTTCGAGCTTCTCGGTCAGACGCGGATAAGCGGCCTCGCTGCTCGCAGTCGAGAAGGCGAGCATGGCGGGTTCCCGGACGGCTTTTAGCAACTTCCAGATCGACTTGCCCAGAAAGACATGACCGACGAGGATGAGGACGATCCACAGCGTGACAAGACCGAGATAGAAGCTGCCGACGAGCTTGCCGTACGTGGCCAGCACATCCAGGCCGTTCACCGTAATCGCGGATGCCAGGGCGCCGAAAACACCGATGGGTGCGAGCCGCATCACATAGTCGGTCAACTTCAGCATGGTAGGTACGAGCGCATCGATGGCGGCGATCAGCGGTGTGACACGCGGGTCCTTTTTGATGGCGCTCAGGACGACGCCGAACAGGACCGAAAAGACGAGGATTTGCAGGATGTCATTTCGAGCCATCGCATCGATGATGCTGGAGGGAAACGCATGCGTGACGAAGTCCTTGAAGTTCAGACCCGCGGTGTTGAGGCCCGTGGCCACATCGGAACTGGTCTGCGTCATATGCAGTCCCGCGCCGGGTTGCAGCGCGTTCGCAAGGACGAGGCCGAGCGCGAGCGAGAACAGTGAGGCGCACACGAACCATCCCACCGACCTGAGCCCGATTCTGCGCACGTCGCTCGTCCCTTCCATGCCGGCGAGACCGGACACCAGCGTGGCGAAGACGAGCGGCGCGATGATCATCTTCACGAGCCGCAAGAAGATATCGGTGATGATCGAGAAGTAACCGGCGATGGTCTTCGCTTCCGCAGCACCGGCGGCGCTCCGGTGGCACACGTAGCCGACAATCACGCCGAGCGCCATGCCGACCACAATATAGAAAGTTAGGCGGTTTTTCATTTCCATCAGTCCGAGGGATGCGCACAAGGGTCAGACGTGACCGCAGTACGCTGGCAGGAGGCAAAAACGTCGTTAGCGACGCGGCGTTTCTGTGTATGGACGGATGATAGAGATGATCGAAAAAGACTCGATGCGGGTCCTGCATGGGGATATGCGAAACTCGCATAACGCGGGATAACCCCTAATCGACCGCAGGTGACGCGGCGCGAAGGTGGCGCCAGAGCGTGTCGAGAAACTCATTGCGATTCGACGCATCACGGTAGGCGCGAAGTTCGACTTCAAGATTCCATGTGTCGCGGCCCGCGAGCACCAGCTCGCCCGAGTCGAGTTCGGTGACGATCGAGCTTTTGGGAAGCCACGCGACTCCTTCGCCTTCCAGGACCAGTTTCTTGAGGACCTCCGCCATATCGGACTCGTAGTGAGGCCGCAAAGCCGGCGTCGTGTCGACCCGGCTCAAAAGCAGTGCAAGGCAGCGGCCGAAATAGCTGGTTTCTGTATACGAAATCAACGGCAATGGACGGGCCGCTGTTCCCGGCAACCGGAAGACGGGCGCACCACGTGGATTTGGCCGGCAGACTGGCAGCAGTACATCGACGCCGACGGTGACATGCTCATACCTGATCGGGTCGAGATGAAGGGGAAGCTCCGGGTGATGATAGGCGAACATCAGTTCGCAGTTGCCGTTCACGAGCATCAGAATGGAGTCGTGGACATTAGTGGGTATCACGCGGGCACGGACCTCACCGAAACGTGCCGTCAGCGCCTTCAACCAGGCGGGCAGGAAACTCAGCGCGATCGTATGACCCGCTGCAATCTGCAAGCCTTTGCCGGCCATGCGTTGATCGATGCGAATGATGGCTCGCGTATCGAACAGCTTGCCCAATATGTCGACCGCGGCCTCACGAAACAGTTGCCCGGCTGGCGTCAGCGTCGGAGGGAAACTGCTGCGGTCGATCAGGTCCGCGCCCACCCACTGCTCAAGCGACTGAATGCGCCTGCTGAACCCTGACTGCGTGACATTGCGGAACTCCGCCGCGCGCGAGAAGCTTTGATATTGGGAGAGTGCGATGAAGTCCTCGATCCACTTGATTTCCATGTCGGATCCGTTTTGTGTGTAATAGGGAGCGCGTGTTTCGAAGTGAGTGTGTGATTCTACGCTGGCAGATGTGTCCGATAAGTCATGAGGCACATGCGGAAAATCCCGGCGCTGAATTGATATGGAATCCTTTAATTGACGACGGTCGTACTCCCCGTAACTGCTTCATGTCGTCCGCCGCGCTCGAGAGCGTGCATGACAACCCGGCAACGCCAACTGCGACAGCGCACGCTTTTTGCTTGAATGGAGTGCTTATCGGGAGAGCGACGCGCGGTTAAGCCGCAAAGCGGCCACAGCTCTCCGGCCGGTTAGGGAGACGCTGCGATGCATGGAATAAATGACAAGGTACGCGCTGCAATTTTTGCCGCGGCGATCTCACTGCTCGCGGCGTGTGGCGGGCACGGAGGCGACTCGAATAATAGCGGCAGCGCAGCCACACCGGCAGGCGGCATCAATCTGCAAATCGTCTCGTTCGGCGACAGTCTTTCCGACGTCGGCACCTACGCGCCGCTCGCAAGCGCTGTCGGCGGCGGGCGTTTCACGACGAATCCCGGACAAGTGTGGACTCAGAATGTCGCGCAGTACTATGGCGACACGCTAAAGGCCGCATACACGATCGACATTACGCATAAGCTCAGTGCGCAGGGCGGCCTCGGCTATGCGGAAGGCGGCGCCACGGTAGCGACGCCGGCAAACCAATCCGATTTTCTGACTGCGGTGATCGGCAACGTCGAAATGCCTGTCAATCAGCAGGTTTCGAGCTATCTGGCCGCGCACAGCAGCTTTAACGCCAATCAACTGGTGCTCGTCTGGGCGGGCGCGAACGACGTGCTTCGCGCCGGGCCGCTGCCGGCTGCGGCGCCGACCGTGCAGACGGCGGCCAACACCCTCGCTCAGATAATCGGGCAGATCGTCCAGAACGGCGGTGTGCACGTCGTGGTTGTCAATCTTCCGAATGTCGGACTCTCGCCGGACGGCATCACGTCGTCCGATGGCGGGGCCAACTTGACCCAGTTATCGCAACTGTTCAACGATACCCTGACCACCGCGTTGCAGACCAGTGGCCTGCAAGCGAAAGTCATCCAGATCGATGCCTACACGTGGTTGAACGGGATCATCGCGAACTTTCAGGCCAATGGCTTCACCGTTTCGAACACGGCGCAGGCCTGCGACCCCAAGAAAACGCCCAATAATACGTCCTTGCTGTGCTCGCCGCCTACGTACGTGAGCTCTAACGCGGACCAGACGTACATGTTTGCCGACGACCTTCACCCGACGACACATTTGCATTCACTGTTTGCCCAGTTCGTGGAGCAGCAACTCGCCAAGAGCGGTCTGGGTCACTGAGTTCGGGAGCTTGTGTACGGCGCCTGGAAAAAAAGCCGATCAGGTCGATATCGTCTTCGCGCGCGCACGAGACGCACACGCCGATTACATGACGTTCAACCGCGAGTCGAGTAAGCTTGGGAGCATCGTACCCGCTTACTTCCGCGCGCCGCAGTAGCGACTTCCGCGTAGAGTGACGGCCCCTGGCGAGGAGCGCCTCATGCTGACGCTTTATTCGTATCCCGACCTGTTTGGCGTCGCCGACAACAATCCCTTCGGTCTCAAGGTATTCGCGTTCATGCGTCTGTGCGGGATGGATTTCGAGCATCGTC
This sequence comes from Paraburkholderia sp. RL18-101-BIB-B, assembly GCF_046026985.1. Classification (NCBI taxonomy): domain Bacteria; kingdom Pseudomonadati; phylum Pseudomonadota; class Betaproteobacteria; order Burkholderiales; family Burkholderiaceae; genus Paraburkholderia; species Paraburkholderia sp. RL18-101-BIB-B. Next base: position 117,636 of record NZ_JARESV010000005.1, on the reverse strand, counting down.
ACATCCTCGACACGAGCCTTGCACCGCGCGGACAGTTGCCGTATCTGGTCGACGGTGAAGAAACGATTGGCGATAGCGACCGGATCATCGTGCATTTAAAGCGTCGATACGATCTAGGCATCGACCACGCGCTCTCGCCGGGGCAATTGAATCTCGACTTTCTGGTCCGGCGAACGCTCGACGACCTGTACTGGCCGATGAGCTTTTCACGCTGGCGCGACGACCGCTTCTGGCCGTCTTTCCGCGACGCCATTCTCGCAACGCACGCAGACGTGAGCGCGAGCGATCTCGAAGCCGCGCGCGAATACAACCGGTTGCGGTATCACTATCAAGGCATTGGCCGCTATGAGCCGGAGCAGGTCTATGCGAGAGGTATCGACGATCTGCGTGTCGTGGCGGATCTGCTCGGCGACGACGGATTTGTTTTTGGACCCGAGCCTGCCGCCGTCGACGCGGCGATCTATGGCTTTGTCGCCAACATCTACTTCTACGAGATCGACACGCCGCTGAAACAGTACGTGCTCTCGCGTCCCGCGCTCGTTCGTCATTGCGAGGCCATTCATGAGCGGATCAACATCGAGCTACGCGTGCGGGTATCCCCTTGAGGTGGGCGAATGGGCAACTCGGCAAAATGATCGATTGAGGTTTATTGATTCGCTGGAGCGCTTACATACGGCACCGACATGATTCATCGGCAATGCGTTGCCGCCGTAGAACGCATCGGGAGCGAGAGACAATGGACACTCAACCGATCGAAACCGACTACCTCGTCATCGGCGCGGGCGCGACTGCCATGGCCTTCGTCGACACGCTGCTCAGCGAGACCGATGCCCACGTGGTGATGGTTGACAGACACCATCGTCCCGGCGGTCACTGGAACGACGCCTATCCATTCGTCGGTCTGCACCAGCCGTCCGCCTTTTACGGCGTGAACTCGCGCGAGCTGAGCACCTGGACCAAAGACGAGACTGGCCTGAACATAGGCATGTACGAGTTGGCGAGCGGCGCGGAAGTGCTGAGCCATTTCGACCAGGTGATGCGGCAGCGCTTCTTGCCCTCGGGCCGCGTTCAATGGTTTCCAATGAGCGAATACAGCGCGGGCGTAGGCGGCACGCATCACTTCAAGTCGTTGATGAATGGCGACGAACGGCAAGTCGTTGCGCGCAGGAAACTCGTGAACGCCACTCATGCGCGGACAGAAGTGCCGTCGACGCATCCTCCCAAGTACACGGTTGCAGCAGACGTGAATTGCATTCCGTTGAACCGGCTACCCGACATACAAGGTCCGCATGCCTGCTATACGGTGGTCGGTTCCGGTAAAACTGGAATGGATGCCTGCCTCTGGCTGCTGCAAAACGGAGTGGCGCCGTCGCGTATCCGCTGGATCATGCCGCGCGATGCGTGGCTGCTGGACCGCGCCAACACGCAGCCCGGCGCGGAGAATCTGGAGAGGACGATCGGCAGCACCATCGGTCAGTTCGAAGCCATCGCCGAGGCGACTTCGATCCCCGATCTATTTGCCAGGCTGGAGCGGCGCGGGCTGCTCGTGCGCATCGACAAGGCAGTCGAACCCAGCATGTACCGATGCGCCATCATTTCTCAAGCGGAATTGGAACAACTCCGGCGCATTGAAGACATTGTGCGTCTCGGTCATCTGCAATCGGTGCAGTCGACGCAGATCACGCTCGATCGAGGCTCGCTACCCGCCGATCCCGATACGCTCTACATCGACTGCTCCGCCCGCGCGATCCAGATGCCGCCCGCGCTGCCTATATTCGACGGCGACCAGATCAATCTGCTGATGGTGCGCTGGTGCCAACCGGTGTTCAGCGCCGCGCTGATTGCGTATGTCGAGAGCCATGTCGCGGATCCGGACGAGCAGAACGCGCTGTGCCGCCTCGTGCCCAGCCCCGAGCATCCGATCGACTGGCTACGCATGTGGGCGGTGACCCTTGCTAACATGACAAGCTGGCGGCAGAACGCGGGTTTGAACGCCTGGCTGTCGCAATGCCGGCTGAACAGCCAGAACGCGATCATGCGTGGCATGCGGCCCGACGACACCGCCAAGCTCGCCTTGTTGCAGGAGAGCGGGGCCAAGGCCGCAGCAGCCGCCGCCAGGCTGCCAGCGTTGCTTGCTACTCTAAACTGACCTCATGGAGCAGACCTTGGACGAACTTCGCCTCGAGACGCTGCAGGTGGGAGCACTGCGCATGCGTGTAGCCAGCCAGGGCAGCGGCCCGCTTGTGCTGCTATGTCATGGCTTTCCGGAGTCCTGGTACTCCTGGCGACACCAGTTGGCGGCGCTTTCCGCCGCGGGGTTCCGTGCCGTCGCGCCGGATATGCGCGGCTATGGCGGGACCGATGCGCCGCCGGATGCGGACTCGTACACCATGCTGCATCTCGTCGGCGACATGGTCGAACTCGTCAACGTGTTGGGTGAGAGCGAGGCGGTGATCGTCGGCCATGATTGGGGTGCGCCGGTGGCCTGGAACGCGGCGATGATGCGGCCGGATCTGTTCCGTGCCGTTGTCGGCATGAGCGTGCCGTTTTATCCGCCTGCGCCGGAGGATTTGCTCAGTGCACTGGATCGTCAAGGAATACGAACATTCTATATGCAGTATTTTCAGACGCCCGGTGTGGCCGAGAGCGAGTTCGAGGCCGACCCCGAAGCCGCGATTCGACGGATCACGTTCAGCATGTCGGGCGATGGACCCGAGCGCGTTGTGGCAGGGATACTGGCGCCCGGTGCAGGTTTTCTCGACAGCACGGTTGACCCCCAGACGCTGCCAGGCTGGCTGACCAGCGAAGAGATCGCATACGTAGCGGGCGAGTTCGCGCGCACCGGCTTTAGAGGCGGACTGAACTGGTACCGCGGCATTCGACGCTCGTCGGAACTGATGGCCGCATGGCGAGGGGCCGTGATCCGGCAGCCTTCGATGTTCGTGGCGGGCGCGAGAGACGATGTTCTCAAGTTTCCGGGCTCGCAGGCTCGCATCGAGAATCTGACGCGCGTGCTGCCCGGATTGCGTGGTTCCCATATTCTCGATGGAGCGGGCCACTGGATTCAGCGCGAACGGTCGGCCGAAGTGAATGACCTGCTAGTTGCGTTCTTGAGAGGACTGTAAATCGGCATGGTCCCAGAGAATTGCTGCCGGGTTGGCCAGCGCCCTCGCAGCTGCGGCGAAAGACACTGGTCAGAAGCCCCTTGCGCTCTCGAAGACAATCAACCGATTCTGTAGCGCGGGGCCGGCTTGCCGACCTGCGTTGCGGCAAACAATGCCGAGCGCGCAGTGTCGTAGGTATCCCACAGGCTCGCGTCGGCCACTGATGGCCACGTGACGGTTTCGCCCTGATCGAATCCGGACAAAGCCGCATCGACCAGGTTCTCTGTCGTCATCACTGACTCTTTCTGCAGCGCCGAAAGTGGGATGCCGGATTCGTCCCAGATTTCGGTTGCGGTCGATGCCGGAAGGACGAGCTGCACCTTCACGCCAGTCTCCGCGAGTTCCTGCTGGAGTCCACGGCTGTATTGCAGAACGAACGCTTTGGTACCGCTATAGACGGCGCTGACGGGCATTGAGTGGATCGCCAGCACGGAAGCGATATTGACGATGACGCCCTCGTTTCGCGACACGAATGCCGGCACGGCGGCCTGCGTCAGCCGGGTGAGGGCCGTGATGTTGAGCGCGATCTGCGAGCGCGTGTCCTCCGCGGAGGATTGCCCGACCGGCCGCAGTCGCGCGAGACCTGCGTTGTTGATCAGAACGCGCACGGCCGGATCGGTGGCGAGAACTTTCTCGACCCGCGCCAGATCAGCGTCATTCGTCAGGTCCGCAACAATTGACTCGACCTTGGCACCGTGCGCTGCGGATACCTTCGCAGCGAGCGCTTCCAGGCGATCGGCGCGCCGTGCGACAAGGACGAGATCATAGCCGCGAGCGGCAAGGCGGTCGGCGTAGACAGCACCAATACCGGACGACGCTCCGGTGACAACAGCAACTTTCCGTGAACTGGTCATGTGTGACTCCATTAGTTTGGTACTCAACTATAATGATTGAGGGCTCAAGTATATAACCGGACGTCGCCCTCTTGTCAACAGTGCAGTACTCAACCATCCTATGCGTATGGGAAAGAAAATTGATTCACTGGCGAACCCAGACGATCTGGATCGGCCAGCTACTGATGAGCGGGATATCCTCGGCGAACTCGCGTGCACGAACACGGCGTTGCGGCGCGCCGCGCGCAGACTGGGCCAGTTATATGACGAGGCGCTGGCGCCGCTCGACCTCAAAGCCACCCAGATCGGCCTGATAGCGGAAATTGAACGCTTCTCCGCCAGCGGCAGTGAACAGGGACCGACCTTGCAGGACCTGGCGGCTCGGCTGGCCATCCAGATTTCGGCTCTAACGCATGCGCTAAGGCCGCTGGTGCGGGATGGACTGGTGGAATTGCGTCAGGACGCCGAAGACAGGCGGACAAAGCACGGCGTGCTTACCCGCCTTGGCAAGAAGCGCCTCTCGGAGGCATTGGTGCTGTGGGCTGAAGCGAATAATCGCGTGGAAGACGTGCTGGGCCGCGACTCGGCCGCAACGCTGCGGGCGCTCGCGGACGAGGTGGCGTCCGACGAGTTTCTCGCGTCCTATCACGGGGAATAGCTTCCCGGCCGGTGTCGACTACCGGCCGGTGCTGATCCTTCGGCGCTACGCCGCCGAGCGGCCGCCCAAGTGCTGCGCGAGGAAGGCTTCCATGGCTTCGTAGAACTCGAACTGATTCTCTTCGTTTCGGAAGCCGTGCCCTTCGTTGTCTTTGAGCATGTACTTGACGTCGATCCCACGCTCGCGCAGCGCGTGCACGATCTGGTCGCTTTCGGCTTGTTTGACTCGCGGATCGTTCGCACCTTGCGCGACGAATAGCGGCGTCACGATTCGCTCCACAAAGAATAGCGGCGATGCATCGTGCAGCGCCTGCTTGCCCGTTTCGGTTTGCGGGTTGCCGATCATCTCGTACATCATGTCGAGCATCGGCTTCCAATACGGTGGCAACGATTCGAGTAGCGTGAACAGATTCGAGACGCCGACATAGTCGACGGCAGCCGCATAGCGATCGGGTGTGAATGCGACGCCGGCGAGCACGGCATAGCCGCCGTAGCTCGCGCCATAGATGCCCACGCGCGCGGGGTCGGCCAGACCTTGCGCGACGAGCCAGTCGATACCGTCGTCGATGTCGTTTTGCATCGACTTGCCCCATTGACCGAAGCTCGCCTCCCAGAACGTGCGTCCATAGCCCGTCGAGCCGCGGAAGTTCAGCTGCAAGACCGCATACCCGCGATTGGCGAGCAATTGCGCTTCGGAGTTGAAGCCCCACGAATCGCGCGCCCAAGGTCCGCCGTGCGGATTGACGATCAATGGGAGCGGGCTTTTCGGCTTTTGCCCGAGTTCGATGCCTGCCGGCAATGTCAAATATCCGTTGATCTGCAGACCGTCGCGCGCGACGAAGCGGATCGGTTCCATGCGCGCCATGTCCGCGGTGTCGAGCCAGGGCATGAGCTCAGTGAGCCTGGAAAGATGACGGCTGGCGATGTCGTATGTCCAGATCGAGCCCGGCGAAAGGTCGCTCGAAGCGTGCACGATCGCGCGCGACTCGTCGCGTGTGATGCTCGTGACCGCGATTTCCTGACCGGGCAACTGACGACCCAGGTCCTCGTGGATCGAGCGAGCCCATTCGTCGAAGAAGTGCCGATGCATGCGGTCATCGACATACCACGCGGCCGTCAACACGCGCCGGTGTTTTGAATAAGCCAGTCCGCTCACATCCACGTGTTCGGTTTCGAACAGCAGTTCGCCTTCCTGCGCGGTTTGCGGGTCGAACTCGAAGATGGCCGTCCTGTCCCGGCCTCGATTGGAGAGCACGTACAAACGCTGATCGTCGAAGGTGAAGAACAGCGGCGACACCGTTTCGCGAAAGTTCGTCGTCAGGATCGGGCGGAACGGTTCGGTCTCGGTATCGCGATAGAGCAGGGTCGTGTTGACGCCGTCGGAGGCGGTCGCGACGCGCAGGCACCCGGCGTGATCGGTCATCCAACCCATGATGTTGCCGGGGTTTTCAGCGATCGGGGTGAACGCGCCGGTGACGACGTCGACGCGGAACACGTCGAACACCTGCGGATCGCGCCGGTTCATCTGAATCAGGATATGGCGGTCATCGTCCCTGAGATCGTCGACGATGCTCGCTTTGACGCCGTCGAACGGGGTCAGGTCGACCGGCTCGCCGCCGTGGATCGGCACCGACAGCACGTGAAAGTTTTCGTCGCCGCCAAAGTCCTTGACGAACAGAATGCGGTCGTTGCCTTTCCAGGCGTGCCCCGGCACGTCGCGTTCGGATTCGTTGGTCAGCGCCTGCGCATCCCCAAGCGGCGAGCCATCGAGGCCGATTTCCTGAACGAAGATGTTCTGACGGCCCGCGTGCCGAGTCAGAAACGAGAGATGTCGGCCGTCCGGCGAAATCGTGAACTGGTGTTTCTCGGGCCTGCGGAAAAAGTCGCGTACTGAATAGAGCTTGACGGTCCGGTCACCAGCTTCCTGATCGTTGACGGCACTCATGCATTTCTCCCCAAAAGCCCCATTTGACCATGCGCATCAAACCTGCGTCTTATTCGCGCGGCGCAAGCAGGCAATCCGTCAGACTGATTGCCATTCTGTTACGCTGACACCCAGATTACGATTGGTGTGAAATAAAATATTCAACGAAAGCAATCGTTCTCGATACGGTAAACGCCAGAGAACTTCATTGTCGACCGATTGTATGGTTAACACCGATTTAAACGTAAACGAACAAAAAGGAACATCGAATCTGTTGTTTTGATTTCCTTTCAGAAAAAGGGGCGCGCTTTGCCGTTCGCCCCAAGACGTACAAAAAGGCACCCGCAGCACCGGAGACGCACTAGAACAAAGGAGAGCGATTTGGTCTTGGAACTGGAGCGGGTGACAGTCGTTTCGGGCGCTCAGACGCACCTGTACGGCGTCGATCTGCGGCTTGTCCCCGGCGCGATCAACGTGTTGCTTGGACCGACGCAAGCAGGCAAGACCACCCTGATGCGCGTGATGGCCGGACTCGACCGCCCGGCTTCGGGCCGGGTGTTGGCCGACGGCAACGACGTGACCGGCGTCAGCGTCAGGCAGCGCAACCTCGCAATGGTCTATCAGCAGTTCATCAACTATCCGGCCATGACGGTGTTCGACAACATCGCGTCGCCGCTGAAGCTGCAAAAGACGGCCGCCGACGAAGTCAAAAGGCGCGTCCACGAAGTCGCCGCCAAACTCCATATCGATCACCTGCTGCAACGGCGCCCGGGCGAACTGTCCGGCGGCCAGCAGCAGCGTTGCGCGCTGGCGCGGGCGCTGGTCAAGCGCTCGTCGCTGGTGTTGCTGGACGAACCGCTCGTCAATCTCGACTACAAGCTGCGCGAGGAATTGCGCGTCGAACTGGCGACGTTGTTCGCGGACGGCAAAACCACCGTCGTCTACGCGACGACCGAACCGCTCGAAGCGCTGCTGCTCGGCGGCTACACGGCGATCGTCGACAAGGGGCGCGTGCTGCAGCACGGCCCGACGCTCGATGTGTACAACGCGCCCGCCAATATCGACGTCGCGGCCGTCTTCAACGACCCGCCGATGAACATGCTCGCCAGCGATCTCACCCCCGAGGGCACCGCGCGCCTGCCGATCGGCATCGACGTGCCGCTCGGTCGGGCCAGCGCGCGCGCTGTCAGCGCGAACGAAACGTTCCGCATCGGCGTGCGGCCCGGCCATCTGCGACTCGCGCCTCGGACGCAGCGCTCCGTTGCCGTGCCATGCCGGCTCGAACTGGCCGAATTGAGCGGCTCTGAAACCTACCTGCATCTGCACACTCGGCAAGGCGGCATCGATCTGGTCGCGCAACTGCAAGGGGTGCATCAGATCGATCTCGGTACGGAACTCGACGTGTACATCGACCCCGACGAACTGTTTGTGTTCGGCGCGGACACGACGCTGGTGTCTGGCCCGGAGGCCGCTCATGGCGCGCATTGAGTTCCAGAATCTCGCGCACGCTTACGCCCCCAACCCCGCCACGCTCGACGACTACGCGTTGCAACCGATGAGCATGGTCTGGGAAGACGGCGGCGCGTATGCGTTGCTCGGGCCGTCGGGTTGCGGCAAGTCCACGCTGTTGAACATCGTATCCGGGCTCGTGACGCCGTCGGAAGGGAAGGTGTTGTTCGACGGAAGCGACATCACAGCGAAGAGCCCGCGCGAGCGCAACATCGCGCAAGTGTTCCAGTTCCCGGTGATCTACGACACGATGAGCGTGTTCGACAACCTCGCGTTCCCGCTGCGCAACCGGAAAATGTCGGCACGCGACGTGAAACAGCGCGTTCACGAAGTTGCGGAAATTCTCGACATGACGCGTGAATTGCCGCGCAAGGCGAACAATCTGTCGGCGGATGCGAAGCAGAAAATCTCGCTGGGACGCGGCCTCGTGCGCAAGGACGTCGCCGCGATCCTGTTTGATGAACCGCTGACCGTCATCGATCCGCATATGAAGTGGATCCTCCGTCGCCAGTTGAAGAAGATTCATCAGCAACTGAAGCTGACGCTGATCTACGTGACGCACGATCAGGTCGAGGCGCTGACCTTCGCGGATGAAGTCGTGGTGATGACGAACGGCCGCGTTGTGCAGAAGGGTGATCCGGGTGCGTTGTTTTTGCGACCCGATCATGCGTTCGTCGGCTACTTCATCGGCAGTCCGGGGATGAATCTCTGCCCGATCGAGCTGAACGCCGACGGCATCAAGATCGGCACGCAGCACTTGCGACTCGACCCGCCCACGCTCGAAACGCTGAAGCACGCCAACGGCACGCTGACGCTCGGCATTCGCCCGGAGTTCGTGCGTGTGGTGAGCGATGGTGAACCCGGTGCGGTGAAAGCACACCTGCTGCGTGTACAGCAACTCGGCAATTACCAACTGGTCACCGCGCAATGCGATGGCCACGTCTTCAGGGCCAAGGTCGAACCGCAACTACGCGTCGAGGAAGGAGCGGTCTGGTTGAAGCTCGCCACAGCGGAAACCGTGTTCTTCAGCAACGATGAAAGGATCGCGCGATGAACAAGCCCGTCAACCAGAAGGCTTGGCTGCTGGTCGTACCGGTGTTCATCTGCGTCGCGTTTTCCGCCATCTTGCCGCTCATGACGGTGGTCAACTATTCGGTGCAGGACATCATCAGCCCGACGCAGCATGTGTTCGTCGGCACCGAATGGTTTCGCGCAATCATCAACGACGACGACCTGCGCGGCGCACTCGGACGGCAGATTATCTTCTCCGCCTGCGTGCTGCTGTTCGAGATCCCGCTCGGCGTCGGCCTTGCACTGGCGATGCCCGCATCCGGCTGGCGCGCGTCGGCGTCGCTGGTCGTGCTGGCCATGCCGCTGCTGATTCCGTGGAATGTGGTCGGCACGATCTGGCAGATTTTCGGGCGGCCGGATATCGGTCTACTCGGTTATGCCCTCAATCACGCGGGCATCGAATATAACTACACGGCCAGTCCGGGCGCCGCGTGGATCACGGTGCTCGTAATGGACATCTGGCATTGGACACCGCTCGTCGCGCTGCTCTGTTATGCAGGCTTGCGCGCGATTCCAGACGCGTTCTATCAGGCCGCCGAAATCGACGGCGCAAGCCGCTTCGCCGTATTCCGCTATATCGAGCTGCCGAAGATGCGCGGCGTGTTGATGATCGCCGTGCTGCTGCGCTTCATGGACAGCTTCATGATCTATACCGAGCCGTTCGTGCTGACGGGCGGCGGCCCAGGCGATTCGACCACGTTCCTGTCGCAGTACCTGACGCAAAAAGCGGTCGGCCAATTCGACCTCGGCCCGGCGGCGGCGTTTTCGCTGATCTACTTCCTGATCATCCTGTTGTTGTGTTTCATTCTCTATAACTGGATGGAGCGCGTGGGTAAAGGCGGCCCGGCAACCACGGGAGACGACTATGCGCAATAACCGCTGGATGCGCGTCGTCGTGCTGACGGTGTACATCCTGTTCGCGCTGATTCCGCTCTACTGGATGCTGTCGATCTCGCTGCGCACGAACGAAGAGACGATGTCGGCGTTTGCGATCTGGCCGCATCACGTGACGCTCGATAACTACAAGGTCATCTTCACCGATTCGTCCTGGTACTGGGGCTATATCAACTCGATCATCTACGTGCTGATGAACACGGTGATGTCGGTGCTGGTCGCGTTGCCCGCCGCGTACGCGTTCTCGCGCTATCGGTTTCTCGGCGACAAGCACATGTTCTTCTGGCTGCTCACCAACCGGATGACGCCGCCCGCGGTGTTCCTGCTGCCGTTCTTCCAGCTGTATTCGAGCGTGGGTTTGATGGACACGTATATCGCGGTCGCGCTCGCGCACATGCTGTTCAACGTGCCGCTCGCGGTGTGGATTCTCGAAGGTTTCATGTCGGGCGTGCCGCGCGAAATCGACGAAACCGCCTACATCGACGGCTATACGTTCCCGGCCTTCTTCATCAAGATTTTCCTGCCGCTGATCAAGTCGGGAGTGGGCGTGACCGCGTTCTTCTGCTTCATGTTCAGCTGGGTCGAACTCCTGCTCGCGCGTACGCTCACCACCGTCAACGCCAAGCCGATTGCCGCCGTGATGACGCGCACGGTATCGGCGGCGGGGATGGATTGGGGCGTGCTGTCGGCGGCGGGCGTGCTGACCATCGTGCCCGGCGCGCTCGTCATCTATTTCGTGCGGAACTACATCGCGAAGGGCTTTGCGATGGGGAGAGTCTGATGCTGACGTGGATGTATTGGACACCGGAAGTGGCGGTCTTTTTCGGCTGCGTCGTGGTGATGCTGGCGGGTATGACTGTGTGGGAAATCCGCTCGCCCACGGTCGAACGCAAAGGCTTTCTGCCGATCGGCACCACGCGTGGCGACCGGCTCTTTATCGGACTGCTGATTGCGGCGTACATCAATCTCGCGTGGATCGGCATCAGCGCGGAACGCGCGAGCGCGTGGCCCGGTTTCGCGGCATCGATGCTCGTGCTGCTGATCGTTATGTGGAAAGGATGAACAGCGTTGCGTCCTGAAGGTTTGCGTATCTGGACAGACCGGTTCCGTTGATGCCCCGGGCGGACCTCGGCAGTTGATCCAAGGGGTGCGGAGACACAGGAGAAAGCCATGCAACAGAGGAGACGAATCGTCACGCTCGCCGTGGCAGGGGTCGTCGCGACTGGCTTGACGAGCCACGCAGCGATCGCCGGCACGCCCGAAGCGCAGAAGTGGGTCGACAGCGAGTTCCAGCCGAGCACGCTGTCGAAGCAGCAGCAGATGGACGAGATGAAGTGGTTCATCGACACCGCTGCGACGCTGAAATCGGCTGGCGTCAAAGAGGTGCACGTGGTGTCCGAAACACTCGACACGCACATGTATGAATCGAAAACGCTCGCCAAAGCGTTCACCGAAATCACCGGCATTTCCGTCAAGCACGACATCATCCAGGAAGGCGACGTCGTCGAAAAACTGCAGACCTCGATGCAATCCGGTCAGAGCATTTACGACGGCTGGATTTCCGATTCCGATCTGATCGGCACGCATTACCGCTATGGCGTGATCATGCCGCTGTCCGACTATATGGCCGGCGAAGGCAAGCAGTACACGAACCCCGGTCTCGACATCAAGGACTTTATCGGCACCAGTTTCACGACCGCGCCGGACAAGAAGCTCTATCAGTTGCCCGACCAGCAGTTCGCCAATCTTTATTGGTTCCGCGCCGACTGGTTCGCGCGCAAGGATCTGCAGGACAAGTTCAAGGCGAAGTACGGATACGATCTCGGCGTGCCGGTGAACTGGTCCGCGTATGAGGACATTGCCGAATTCTTCACGAACGACGTCAAGAACATTGACGGCGAAAAAGTCTATGGGCACATGGACTACGGCAAGAAAGACCCGTCGTTGGGATGGCGCTTTACCGATGCGTGGCTGTCGATGGCGGGCGAAGCCGACAAGGGCATTCCGAACGGCATGCCGGTCGACGAATGGGGCGTGCGTGTCACGCCGGACGGCTGCCATGCGGTGGGCGCGTCGGTCTCGCGCGGCGGCGGCACGAATAGTCCAGCCGCGGTGTTCGCGACCACCAAATACATCGACTGGCTGAAGAAGTTCGCGCCGCCCGAAGCCTCGGGGATGACGTTCAACGAAGCGGGACCGGTACCGGCGCAAGGCAAGATCGCCCAGCAGATCTTCTGGTACAGCGCATTTACCGCTTCGATGCTGAAACCCGGCAACGTGACCAACGCGGACGGCACGCCGAAGTGGCGGATGGCGCCATCGCCGCACGGTCCGTACTGGAAGGACGGCATGCAGAACGGCTACCAGGACGTCGGTTCGTGGACCTTCTTCAAGTCGACGCCGCCGAACCAGCGTGCCGCCGCGTGGTTATACGCGCAGTTCGTCACGTCCAAAACCGTCTCGCTGAAGAAGTCGATTACCGGTCTCACGTTCATCCGCGATTCCGATATTCATAGCGACTACTTTACGAAGAACGCGGACAAGTACGGCGGACTGATCGAGTTCTATAGAAGTCCGGCGCGCGTCGCCTGGACGCCGACCGGCAACAATGTGCCCGATTATCCGAAGATGGCACAACTGTGGTGGAAGAACGTCGCGACGGCCGTCGCCGGCGAAAAGACGCCGCAAGCCGCAATGGACAATCTGGCGAAGGAAATGGACCAGGTGCTGGCCCGTTTGCAGCGCGCGGGGATGAAGGTTTGCGCGCCGGAGTTGAATCCGGAAAGCGATCCGGCGAAATGGCTGTCGGATCAGCACGCACCGTGGAAGAAGCTGGCGAACGAGAAGCCGAAAGGCGAGACAGTCAAGTACGACCAACTGCTGACTGCGTGGAAACAGGGGAAGGTGCGGTAAAGGTGGCGATGCGGTAACACGAGAGGGTTTGATGCGGGCGGCCTGTTCAGGTCGCCCGCATCGTTTCAATCTTTGGAGGCGTACATCTCACCGTTTCGACCAGGGCGCCATCGCTTCGAACACACCGTCACGTCTCACTAGCGCATGCAGAAGCGCCGCCGCCAGGTGCAGCACGATCAGCGCGAAGAAGCACAGCGCGAGCGTCCTATGCGCGTTCCACAGCAGCGTGTGCAAACCGTTGCTATGCGGCAGGATGGACGGCAAATGCATTCCGAACACCACGACCGGATAATCCGCGGCCGACAGCATGCCCCAGCCGATCAGCGGAAGCCCGATCATCAGTAAGTAGAACGCGAGGTGGGACAGGCGCGCGGCGAGTTTCATCGGTTCCGGCATCGACGCTGGCAGCGGCGGGGCGCCCCGAGTTAACCTCACCACCAGCCGAATCAGCGCCAGCACGAGAATCACGATGCCCAGCGGCTTGTGGATGGACACCAGAGAAAGATAATCCGGGCGAACAGTGGACACCATCCCGACGCCGATGAACAGCATCGCCAGAATGCAAATCGCCATGAGCCAGTGAAGCGCGCGTTGCAGCGGTGTGAAGCGATCGTGAATCGGGCTCATGGCGTGGCTCCTCCCGGATGGCGCGGATAGTCCTTATCCTCGGCGGTCCGCCGGTTGAACGATACGGAATAGGCGGCTGAGCGCGCGGCCGGAAACGGATCGTCCGAGACGTGCATGCCCGACGGCAGGACGGTGGGATCGAAGTTGAGATCGCGACACGGCCCGTTGGCCTCGGGCTCGATGGCGTTGACCACCAGCGTCCCCGCGTCTACCTTGCGCCGATCTTCCGGCCAGGCTTTGCTGGGGTCAGCGGTCGGGTCGCCGGGATTGGCGACGGTGACGACCAAAGTCCAGCGTTGCGGCGCGCTTTGCACCCGCTGCGTGATATCCGCGGCGAGGAAGTCGGCGCCTTTCGTCTTCAACTGGTCAGGCGATACCGCCTCGGGCTGCGCGGTGGGCACGAAGGACCAGCGCACGGCCTGGTCTTCTCCCGCGGCATTGGTGAAGATGAAGCTATTGAGGCTGTTGTACCGGTCCTGCGCGTACGAGGCCGTCCACGGCGCGCTGCCGGCCCACCCGACAAACGTGCCGAACTCCGGGTGTGCGGCGATAAAATTCTTCATGGCGTTCGGATCGCTCTCGTTGGCCGAGGCCTGAAGCAGACTGTAGAACGCCTGCGGCGTGGCGACCGGGAAGAAGGGAGCGTCGATCATCGCCGTGCGCCATTCGCTTCCATTCGGCGCGACGATGCGCAGGCTGAGGCCCCGCACCCGGACCGTGGCGTCCGGCGCTTTGGGATCCGCCGTAGCGAGGTTGAAACGTCCCGTGACCGGGTACGAGCCAGGCGCGAACATCGGCGCCTTGGACAGGGCCGCAGCTCCGCCATTCGATTCGAAGCTGCCAGTAAAGCAGATGCCCTTGGCGTGATTGCGCCGGAAGCCGAGCGCTGCGCCGCCCGGCGGCGCCAGACCGTTGACGATCTTCGCCGGCGTCAGGCGCCCCGGCGAGAGCCAGCCGGCCGTAAAGGCGAAGGCCGCGACCAGCGCGATCACGACGATTGCAATCAGGACTAGCGAACGGAATGTGGAGGCGTTGGAAGTCGGTCTGTCGGCCATCGAACTCTCCCGATCAATGATTCGGCTGAGTAGAAATCTAGCAGGGTGGGGGCAATAGTGCCATTGGTTGGTGGAGTGTGCTTGGTGGGCGGAGGGCGGAGGGCGGAGGGCGGGGTTCGGTCGGCACCAGGTTGGCGCGTGCATCAACCGAACGCTCACCGAAGAACACTATTCGGCGTCGTGCTGAACGACATGAACCGCGCGATGGACCACCTGCCATCCGGTTGCCGCTTAAAAATATCCATCCCTGCCTCGTGCGTCACGCTTTGCTCAGCACCCTTGCGTGCTGTCAGCGTCCAGAACAGCCGCACTACGGCGATATCCCCGGAAACGATGATCTCGCGGATGTCCGGGCTATCGTAGTGAAGAGTCAACTCGGGCTTCGCCAGCAGCGCGGCGAGCTTCGTGCAGAGCGTATCCCGGTTACCATCGAGCACTTCAGGGACTGTTGAAACCAGGTCAGGCGCGAACACATCGCAGACGCCCGCTGCATTGCGGGCGTTGAATGCCTCTGCCCAGCCTCGCAGCCGGTCCGTGATGGCGGCCTTGTCGGAACCTGCGTCAGCGCGAGCCGGAGTCGCCATGACAACGCCCGCTAATACCGCGGTAATCGTAAGCAGCCGTCTGATCATCGGAATTCTCCAAACCGACAGAATCCGCTTCCACTCAAAAAATAACAACCATCCCCTCAAGAACAGCAGCGCATTGCCGATATTGCGAGAAGAGCGCCTACGGTTTGAATGTTCCGCTGTCCCGGCCGGACAGGTGTATGCTGGCCAGTCCGCAAAAAAAATGGCATCTAATTAGCCGCATTCAAAGTGACCCAATAGCAGGATCGCGTCGCCGGCGTCATTGCTGGGAAAATTGAATGTGGTACTCAAGTCATCTTCGTACGACGGAGACACTGTGATTCGACATTGCCTCGGGGGTTTGCTACTGGCGCTAAGCTGCATGGGTAGCGCTATGGCCGCGGGTCCCGAATGTTCGCGTTCGTTTACGCTAGCTTTACACGATCACGGTCTGCTCTATTCCGTCGACACGGACACCGGGATCGACAAAGACTTCGCTGACGAGTTGATCCGCCGCAGCGGTTGCCAGATCAGAGTCAGCCTGATGTCGCGGGCCCGGATCTGGAAGCTGATTGAATCCGGCGGACTGGATTTCAGCCTGTCGGGCATTGCCAACGACGAGCGCAATGAGTACGCGGATTTCGCCTGGTACTTCAGCAACAAGTACTATCTGTTGGTGCGCAAGGACGCTGGAATCCATCGTTTATCCGATTTCGAGCACAACGACCAGTTTCAGCTCGGCGTGATCCGCAGCTTCCGCTACAGTGAGTCGGCCAACCGTCTGGTCGACAAGTTGTCGGCCGAAAACCGCGTCAGCCAGGCCGGCGGTCTGGATCCGCTGTATCAGGCGCTCATTCTCCGGCGCATTCAAGGCATGATCATCGAGCCTTTCGATTACCCTGCGATCGATGAAAAGAAAATCCGCGACGTGACCACCATCGTGGAATTCGACGACCCCGCCGTTCGTCACGGCCTCATCATGTCGAAGAAGGCACTGCCGCCGGCCGAGCGCGAAAAGTGGCGCGCCCTGGTGAATGAGATGCGCGCGGACGGCACGGTTCGGCGCATCTTCGAGAAATATTTCAAACCTGACCTCGCCGATTCGATGGTCGATTTCAAGACGCAGCCGTGAACTGGGCGCGCCTCGTCCTGCTTCCGCTATTGGTCCTGTCCGCGGCGCTCAGCGTGACGTGGATGCTTTGGGACCATGAGCGGGAAGCCGCCCGTCATGAACTCTTATCCCAGTTCAACTATTCCATGGGCGATGCGGTCAGCCGGATCGAGCAGCGCATGGGCACGTATGAACTCCTGCTACGCGGCGTGCAAAGCCTGTTCGCCGCTAGTGGAGAGATCGACCGCGATCAGTTCCGCGACTACGTCGGCACGCTCAATCTCGACGCCAACTTCTCTGGTATCCAGGCCATCGGCATCGTCGCGTGGGTACCGGCGACGCAGAAGGTCGAGCATATTGCGGCTCTCCGCCGGCAAGGGTTGCCCGACTACGCGATCGAGCCCAAAGGCTCGCGCGAGAACTACGCGCCCATCATCCAGCGCGAGCCGTCCGTCGGCATCAATCGGGCGGCGCCCGGTTTCGATGCATGGGCCGACCCTGTGCGGCGGCGCGCCATGGAACAGGCGCGCGATTCCGGCATGGCGACCCTTTCCGGGAAAGTCCGTCTGTCGGTGGACGCCGGCAACGCTCGCCCCGGATTCATCATGTACCTGCCGATCTACGCACGAGGCCAGCCGCAAGATAGCGTCGCCCAGCGCCGCGCGCACCTGGTCGGCTGGGTCTATGCCTCGTTCCGCATGCACGATGTCATTGCCAGCCTGTACGGCGAGCAACCGCCCGGCCTCACGATCGCTATATACGATGGCGTCGAAACGTCGGCCGCCGCGCTGTTGCACAAAACGCCTGAGGCGCCCGGTCATCATCTGGCTGCGGATATGTCGGCCAACGAATATCTGGTTGTCGGCGGACATGACTGGACACTGTCGATGAGCGCCCAGGACGACTTCAAGGCTCGCTTCGGCCGCAACGCCGCGCTCCCGATTGCCAGCACCGGCACAGGCCTCAGCCTGTTGCTGGCGCTGCTCACCTGGCTGATGATGACCGGCCGCGGCCGCGCGATGCGGCTTGCCTCGGCAATGACAAAAGAATTGCGCGAGAACGAAGAGAAATTCCGCGCGATTGCCGACTGTACGGTCAACTGGGAAATCTGGTGGGGACCCGACGGCAAGCCGCGCTGGATCAATTCGGCGGTGGAGGCGTACATCGGATATACCGTCGACGAGTGCATGACAATGCCGGACTTTGCCGGCACCGTGATTTGTCCCGAGGACATTCCCCGCGTTGCACCCGAGTTTCAGAAGGCACTACAAGGCTTGCGCGGCGACGACCTCGAGTTTCGCTGCGTTCGCAAGGACGGCTCGCTCATGTGGCTGTCCGCGTCCTGGGTTCCGATTACCGATTCCAAGGGCAAGTTCATCGGCTTTCGCACGAGCGGCCGCGACATTACCGAGCGCAAACAGGTCGAGGCTGAACTGCGAATTGCCGCTGTCGCCTTCGACTCGATGGAGCCGATGATGATCACCGACGCGAGCGCCACCATTCTGCGCGTGAACTCGGCTTTCACCGAATGCACCGGCTATACGGCCGAGGAAATCGTGGGCCAGACACCGCGCGTGCTGCGCTCCGGCCGCCATGACGCCGCATTCTTTCAGGAGATGTGGGAAGCGATTCATCGCGCCGGTGGGTGGCAAGGGGAAATCTGGGATCGCCGCAAGAACGGCGAGGTGTATCCGAAATGGCTCACGATCTCCGCCGTGATGAGCGACGACGGAATCGTCAGTCACTATGTCGGCACGCATCACGACATTACCGAACGCAAGATCGCGGAAGAGCGAATCAAGGAATTGGCCTTCTTCGATGCACTGACCCGGTTGCCCAATCGCACCCTGTTGCTGGATCGCCTGAGGCAGGCAATCACGGCCAGCGCGCGGAACGAAGCGTGTGGCGCCTTGCTGTTCATCGACCTGGATCACTTCAAGACGTTGAACGATACCTTGGGTCACGACAAAGGCGATCTGCTGCTGCAGCAAGTCGCGCAGCGTCTGGCGGACAGCGTGCTTGAGAGCGACACGGTGGCCAGAGTGGGCGGCGACGAGTTCGTGGTGGTGCTCGGCAACCTGCACAAGAACCGGCAGGAAGCGGCCAACCAGACGGAGGCCGTGGGCGAAAGAATTCTCGCCGTTCTGGGTAGTCCCTATCACCTTGGCAAAATCGAATACCGCACTAGCGCGAGCATCGGCGCCACCGTGTTCAGAGGGCATCAAGCGTCGATCGACGAGCTTCTCAAGCAGGCCGACCTCGCGATGTACAAGTCCAAGGAAAGAGGACGCAATGCCGTGCGTTTCTTCGATCCGGACATGCAGACCGTCGTGGTGCAGCGCGCCGCGCTGGAAGCGGGGTTGCGCAATGCAATCGAGGACAATCAGTTTCTGCTCCATTATCAGGCGCAGGTCGTCGGTACTCGTGTAACCGGCGCGGAAGCGCTGGTGCGCTGGCAGCATCCGCAGCGCGGTGTCGTGCCGCCTGCCGAGTTCATTCCGCTGGCCGAAGAAACCGGATTGATCCTTGCGCTGGGAAGCTGGGTGCTGGAGGCTGCCTGCGCGCAACTGGCGCAATGGGCTGCGCGGCCGGATATGGCGCATCTCACGATTGCGGTCAACGTCAGCGCCCAGCAGTTCCGCGAAGCTGACTTCGTGGACAACGTATTGACGATCATCGCTCGAACCGGCGCGCGGCCCGACAGGTTGAAACTGGAACTGACGGAAAGCGTGTTGGTCGACAACGTGCAGGACATCATCGAGAAGATGGGCGCGCTGAAAGCGAAAGGCATTGTCTTCGCACTGGACGACTTTGGCATCGGCTATTCGTCGCTGTCCTATTTGAAGCGCCTGCCGTTGGACCAGTTGAAAATCGACCGCTCATTCGTGCGAGACGTGCTCGTCGATCCCAACGACGCTGTGATTGCCAGGACCATCGTGGCACTGGCGCGCAGCCTCGGTTTGGGCGTGATCGCCGAAGGAGTCGAAACGGAGGCTCAGCGGGATTTCCTCGCGGCAGCGGGATGCTACGCGTATCAGGGCTATTATTTCTGCCGCCCGATTCCCATCGAGGGTTTTGAAGCGATGTTGAGCAGCGTCGAGACGCGTCAGTGCGTGGCGGAGTGAGTGAGAGATAAATGACGCGTCATCAGTAGCGCAACGTTGACGCAAGCGCTCGTAGAAACATAGCCTCGGCGTCTGGGCGATCCATACACTTCGTGCGGTTTTCGCCCTCTACATACCTCGGCGTCTTCCTACAAGCGCTTGCGGCAACCGTCTACGAAACCTCGCTCGGTGTCACCTCGAGATTCTGTCATCAACCGTATAACGAACGTATATAACCGCAGGGTGAATGCTGTTAATACGGCGTATCGAAACGCGCGACGAGTCCCGGATGCAGCCAGGTCAATCTGTGGCGCATGTCTCGCTGTTTCGCTCAACCAGCATGCCTTCTTTATCAAGAAGCTCATGCTTTATACAAGGGATTTAGGTACAGGCCGATATCATCGCTCCGCTTGATGCCACTGCTTTAAAGCCAGGCGTCATTCTTGGGAGAAAAATCATGTTTGATATTGGAAAAGAGTATTCTCGGGAAGATATTCATCGGGTGACGGGAGGATGCAAACAGGCATTCTTGCCCGTGAAGGGCGGCAAGGTCGTCGCTGCGCGATTGCGTCAGGATCTCAACCCGTATGCACCGGATGTGATCGTCTGCGATGGCAGCGCCGCTGCACGAGCGGCAGGCCGAACGCTCGCGCGACAGACCGACCCACTGCCTGTTTTTGTCCGAACAGCGACTGATCGATTCCGTTACATGGGCGATTACGTCACCGAGGAATCGTTTACTGCTCCGATCGACTACGCCAAGTACGTGCAGAACACGGGCTTTACGCTTGGTCAGATTTCGCGCGTGATCAAGATGAAGCGCCGTTGATCTCAACGGAAACTTCGATTCGGAATCGTCTCTTCGTCGGTTGGGTTGTGGCTCATGCCCAACCGGCGATCATCAATCACACGCTTGAATGCGCGCGCCGTACCAACGTCGTACGACGCGACACGTTTTACAGATAGCTGCAGACGTAGTCGAGTGTTTCGATCACGTCGATATCGAAGCGGCTTTTCCCGGGCACCGAAAACGACTCGCCCGCACCATACGTCTTCCACTCGTCACTGCCTTCGAGGCGGATGCGGCATTGGCCGGCCTGCACTTCCATGAGTTCCGGCGCATCAGTGCCGAAGTTGAGCGCGCCGGGCAGGATCACGCCAAGCGTTTTGCGCGTACCGTCGGCAAAGAGAACGGTGTGCGAGACACACTTGCCGTCGAAGTAGACGTTGGCTCGTTTAACAATGGAAACCTGATCGAATTGCGTTGCGGCCGTCATGCCAATCTTCCTCTGGGTTGTCGTGGGTGGATGCGTTTGCGCGGACTTCAGGTCGGACGCAAGCCCGCCATGATACAGGCGGCGCGCGCGCCAGTCGTCGATTGCGCCGCAAGAGGTGGAGAGCAGCCGGCGGCCGTCAACCACCGTCTAGCCGATGATCTTCAGATGCTCAGCCAGGATAGTGCTGCCAATACCGATCAGCACGACGCCACCCGCCAACTCCGCACGCCTGCCGGCCACATGCCCGATGACACGGCCAAGCATCACACCGATCGTGACCATTGTCATGGTGGCGAGCCCGATCGCGGCGGCAGTGGAATAGATGTTGACGTCCACGAAGGCGAGGCCCGCACCGACCGCCATGGCATCGATACTCGTGGCGAAGCCGGTCAGCGCCAGCAACCAGAACGAATGCGTCGACGGCTTCGCCGCCTCGATTTCCTTGGCGGCAAAGCTATTGAAAACCATGCGGGCGCCGAGGACCAACAACAGCGCAAACGCGATCCAGTGATCCCATGCGGAAACGTATTGCGCTGCAGCTTTGCCGAGGAACCATCCGACCAGGGGTGTCAGCGCTTCGATGACGCCGAAGATGAGTCCCGTCCTGACAGCCTCACGCCAGTGAGGACGTTTGAGCGTGGCGCCTTTGCCGATTGCGGCCGCAAAGGCGTCGGTGGACATGGCGAAAGCAAGGAACAGCGTTGCGACAGGATTCATGAGAGGAGGGCTCGAGGTCGGGCGGAAAACCGCGACACACCTCCGCGCCCGACCGGTCGCGAGGTGTGTCGATGGTCTTGCCAACCAAAGGGCTACCTGCACCACGGTCTGCGCGACCGAGAATGTTGACGCAGGCGCTTCTGGGTAGAAGCCGGCTACTCCCCAAAGACAGGGGCGAGCATATCACATCGAAAGCTTTATGTAATGCGAATCGCACCTCGCGTATGTGGAGACGAAATAAATCTGTCGCCACTTCATGTATCAGTAGCGTGGCAATCGGCCGATGGTATATGTTGAATTAGTGGCACACCGTCCTTCAGGAAAAGAGACAGGTCACGTTCGCGGAAGGCAGGTACGCAAAACATCAGAACAATACGAGTGCGCGTCCGGCGATAGGGCAACGGGACGCCCGTTCCTCGTACGGAAGTTGCTTCGACGGCGCTGACTGTTGCGTGGGGGACGCAGGCGACTCCTCGAAAAAAACGAGGCCTGACAAAAGCATGAATCGGTTCCGCACGTGCATCGGCCTATGCCAATTGTTGCACCGCGAGAACGCGAAACTGGAGCGAGACATGAGCCAGTCAGTATCCGCCGCGCCCGATGCGGGCCATTCCGGCGGGCGCGGGCATCAGCGGCCGGCGATGCCCGCACTCGCGCTTGCAGCATTGGGTGTGGTGTATGGCGATATCGGCACCAGTCCACTCTATACGCTGCAGACGGTGTTCGATCCAGTCAACGGACTGTCGCTCAACGCGCTGAACGTGGTCGGCATTGTCTCGCTGATCGTCTGGTCGCTGATCGTCGTCGTCTCGCTCAAATACGTCACGTTGATTCTGCGCGCGAACAATCACGGCGAAGGTGGGATCATGGCGCTGCTGGCGCTGGCCGCGTCGTCGGTTGCCACGCGGCCGCGCTTGCGCCATATGTTGCTGGGTGTCGGCATCATGGGTGCAGCACTCTTTTACGGCGACAGTGTGATCACGCCGGCGATCTCGGTGTTGAGCGCGGTCGAAGGTCTTCAGGTCGCCGCACCGTTTCTCAAGACCTGTGTGATTCCCGTGACGCTGGTTGCGCTGGTCACATTGTTCCTGATGCAGAAGCGCGGCACAGCCGGTATCGGCATCGTGTTCGGACCGGTGATGGTGCTCTGGTTCATCGTGCTTGCCGTGGTGGGCGTCATCAACTTGATGCGCGCGCCCGCGATTCTCGTCGCGCTCAATCCGCTCGCGGGGCTGGCGTTTTGCCTGCATCATCGGTGGCTGGCGTTCGTTGCTTTGGGTGCGGTCGTTCTGTCCTTGACCGGCGCGGAAGCGCTCTATGCGGACATGGGACATTTCGGCGCGAGGCCGATCCGGCTGACGTGGTTCGGCCTCGTGTTTCCCGCGCTTGCGTTGAACTATCTGGGGCAGGGCGCGTTGCTGCTTGCCGATCCGGGCGCGCTGCAAAATCCGTTCTACAAACTGTTTCCGCAATGGGCGCTGTATCCGATGATCGTGCTTTCGACGATCGCGACCGTAATCGCGTCGCAAGCCGTTATCTCCGGCACGTATTCGATGACGAAGCAGGCGATGCAACTCGGCTTTCTGCCGCGCATGAATGTCGTCTACACGTCGGAAAGGGAAATGGGGCAAATCTACGTGCCAGGCATCAACTGGACGTTATTGGCCGCCGTCGTGGCGGCTGTGCTCGGCTTCGGTTCATCCACGGCGCTCGGCTCCGCGTACGGTATCGCTGTCACCGGCACGATGCTGATTACGACGATCCTGACGTTCTTCGTCATTCGCTACGCGTGGCATTACAACTGGCTGCTATGCGTGTTTGCGACCGGTTTCTTCTTCGTGATCGACGCGGCGTTCTTCTCCGCGAATCTGCTGAAGCTCATGCAGGGCGGCTGGTTCCCGCTCCTCGTCGGGCTGATCATCTACACGATCATGGCGACCTGGGGACGAGGCTGGGAGATGATGCGCGCCGAAGCGCGCGTGAGGGCCGGGACGATGCCGCTCAAGCCCTATCTGGCCACGTTGTTGAAGGACTCGCCGATGCGATGCGGTGGCACGGCAATCTTTCTATCGCCCGATCCTGATGGCGTGCCGCATTCGTTGATCAACAATTTGATGCATAACCGCGTGCTGCACAAACGTGTCGTTTTCGTGACCGTGAACAATGAGGAGATACCGTGGGTGCCTACGAGTGAGCGCGTGAGTGTGCACCCGCTAGATTCGGATTGCTACCAGGTCACGATCACGTATGGTTTCATGGACGAGGTCGACTTGCCGCGCGCGCTTGAAATTTGTAAGTCGCAAGGTTTGACATTCGAGCCGGCGGAGACTTCCTACTTCCTTAGCCGTGCGACCTTGGTGCCCACTCGTGATAGCGGCATGGCGATGTGGCGAGAGCGTTTGTTCTCAGTCATGTTGCATAACGTGGGTAACGTTGCGGCTTATCTGAAGCTGCCGGCTAATCGAGTGATTGAGTTGGGGGCACGCGTGGAGATTTGAGGAATGCATAAGAACGCGAACAAAAGCCTCGTCCGCAGGCGCGAGAGAATCAAATATTCACTTTACTTTTAATTCGGAATACACTGAATTTGCTATTTCTCTTTTCTTTACCCGCTAGTCTTCAGTAACAGATGTTTTTGTCGTGCTCCGCGAGCCGAAGCAAACCGAGTCGGCTCGTGCCCAACACCATTTGAACGGGACGACTCATCATGGCTGATACGAGCTACATGGCACGAAAATCCGTCGCCGATATTGTAGGAAGCGCCGACGCGGAAGAAGGCCACGCACTATCGAAAACACTCGGCGCAACCAGCATCACGGCGATGGGCATTGGCGCGATCATCGGCGCCGGCATCTTCGTTCTGACCGGCACCGCCGCGGCGCAATTCGCCGGCCCGAGCATCATCCTGTCATTCGTACTCGGTGGCATTGCGTGCGCGTTCGTCGGCCTCTGCTATTCGGAGCTGGCAGCGATGTTGCCCGTATGCGGCAGCAGTTACACCTACACGTATGCCACGCTGGGTGAAATTTTTGCGTGGATCATCGGCTGGGACTTGATCCTCGAATACGCGATGGGAGCCGCCACTGTCGCGGTCGGGTGGTCCGGTTATATCGTGAGCTTGCTGCATAATGTGGGGATCAATATCCCGCCCGATCTAGCCACCGCACCCGGCACCATCATCAAGCTACCCGATGGCACCACCGCGACAGGCATCATCAATTTGCCCGCGATCGTGATCATCGCCATTCTCACCACCATGCTCGTGCTCGGTACGAAGGAATCAGCACGGCTCAACAACGTCATGGTGGCGGTCAAGCTGACCGTGGTGGTGGCCTTTATCGCGCTCGGCGTGTTTTTCATCAAGCCGGCGAACTGGCATCCGTTTATTCCCGCGAATACTGGCGAGTTCGGTAACTTCGGCATGAGCGGGATTCTGCGTGGCTCGGCCGTGGTGTTCTTCGCGTTCATCGGATTCGATGCGGTCTCCACTGCCGCACAGGAAGCGAAAAAACCGCAACGGGACATGCCGATCGGCATTCTGGGGTCGCTGATCATCTGCACCATTTTGTACATCCTCGTCGCGGGTGTTCTCACTGGACTCGTACCGTACGCTGAACTGAATGTTCCTGATCCGATCGCCAAGGGCGTGGATGCGATTGGCCTGAACTGGTTCTCGATTCTGATCAAGATCGGTGCGCTGACAGGACTGACCACTGTGATCCTTGTGCTGCTGTACGGGCAGAGCCGCATCTTCTTCACGATGTCGACGGACGGCTTGCTACCGCCTCTTTTTGCACGAGTTCATCCGCGTCTTCAGACGCCTCATCTGAGTCAGATTCTGATTGGCACGGTCGTCGCGATCGTGGCGGCGCTCACTCCGATCAGCGTGTTGGGGGAGATGGTTAGCATCGGCACTTTGTTCGCGTTCATTCTTGTGTGCGGCGCGGTGATCTATTTGCGGCGCAGTGACTCTGATGCTACACGCCCGTTCCGGGTTCCCGGTGTACCGATCGTGCCGGTTCTGGGGATCCTGTTTTGTCTGTTGCTGATGGCCGGGCTGCCGCTCGTCACGTGGG
The DNA here is from genome assembly GCF_046026985.1 of Paraburkholderia sp. RL18-101-BIB-B. NCBI lineage: Bacteria > Pseudomonadati > Pseudomonadota > Betaproteobacteria > Burkholderiales > Burkholderiaceae > Paraburkholderia > Paraburkholderia sp. RL18-101-BIB-B. Next base: position 92,135 of record NZ_JARESV010000005.1, on the reverse strand, counting down.
TGCGGCTTGTCGTGTGGCTTGTGATCGGGATGACCATTTATATTTCTTATGGTCGCAATCATTCGAAGTTGCGCTTTCCTGAGCGGCACTGAGAAGGCGGTGGCGCCGGGGCGGCGCTACTGCAAATATTTCTCACATATCGATGAAAAATGCTCGTTTGGTGGCTGAGGTCCGCCTTCGTAGACTGGGAGTGTGAGTGGTAGCCGCGACGATGCAGTACGACGTGGCTACTCCTGGTTTATGAGGAGGTTTGTCGTGGATATGACCTTGTTCGAGATTCCGGCCGTGGTGGTTGTTTTGGGTATCGTTGGTGTCGTGGTGGTTAGGGCGTTTGCCTCGTCGCGCGTGGATGGCATCGACGTTTTTATGCGGCGGCATATGCCCGATGAGCGCGAGAGGAGTTAGAAGGAGTTTTTTTCCGCATCAAAGCTTGCCGCGTTCTGCCGGCACTTGATAAGTTGCTCGCGGTTGATTCGGGCGATCGTCCCCTTGTCAGTATCTGATATGCTGCGGCCTTGCTTGCCGTCGCGCTGAGTGCCGCGCAGCAATTTCCATCCGCCGTCCGACTCGGGGTTGGATCGTGATCGCGCGGCGCATCCTATCTCGCTGTCGCGTGACATCGAAATCTAAGCTCACGACCCGTCTCCCCAGCGTCTGCCCAATACCTTTCAAACGTGACATCGACATTCGCCATGAGTTATGATAGGCGTTTGCCGTCGTCACCTTCTCGGATCTGATTCGGGCACACTTCACACGGTAACAACTTAATCAAAGTCATCGCACCGCTCGCGTGTGATGGCGTAAATCACATTGCGGAGGTACGCGCGCTATGGCCGGCAAGGTCCCTCTGTTTTCCATTGAAGCCTCGAATCGCGGCATCGATTTGGCTGGTGCGTTCAACCGCGTGGCGAACAGTCACTGGTTCATCCTCGGCAATGAAGTGACAAACTTCGAGCGGGAGTTCGCCGCGTATATCGGCGTCGATACCTGCGTTGCACTTGCTAATGGAACCGACTCGCTGGAACTCGCGTTGCGGGCTCTAGATGTAACGTCCAACGATTCCGTGGCGCTCGTGGCAAACGCGGGTTTTTACGGCAGCACGGCGGTCAATGCGATTGGAGCGCGCGCCCTTTACGTCGACGTCGATGCTTCGTCGCTGAACATGTCGCCGGCCGCCCTTCGCGACCTGCTTTCGCGCGAGAAGCCCAAGGCGATTCTCGTTACGCATCTGTACGGACAACTCGCAGCTATCGAAGAACTCGTAGCGATTGCCGCACAAGCCGGCGTTCCTGTCATCGAAGATTGTGCGCAAGCTCATGGCGCAATGCGCGCGGGGCGTATTGCGGGAAGCTTTGGCGCAATTGGCTGTTTCAGTTTTTATCCGACCAAGAACCTGGGCGCACTAGGTGACGGCGGTGCAGCCGTATGTTCGGACCCGGCGATCGCAGAGAAGCTGAAGATGCTGCGTCAGTACGGCTGGAACGCCAAATACAGTGTAGAGCTGGCGGGCGGCCGAAATAGCCGTATGGACGAAGTGCAGGCGGCGATCCTGCGCGAGAAGTTGCCGCACCTGAACGACTGGAATTCGCAACGTAAAGCCGTGGCGCGGCGATACAACGCCGCCTTCAAAGATCTACCGGCCAGGATCGCTTCATCCGTGGATGCGGATTACGTTGCCCATCTCTACGTCATTCGCGTGCGCGACCGTGATTCGTTTCGCGCGTATCTTGGCGAACAGCAGATCGCAACGGAAGTGCATTATCCGATTCCCGATCATTGGCAGACCGCTTACACAAGCCGGTCCGCTTCACCCCGTCAACATTTGCCGGTGACGGAACAGAGCGCGGCCGAGATCGTCACGTTGCCGTGCTTCCCGGGAATGACCGAGGCGCAGGTGGATCGTGTCATCGAATCCGTTTGTGCTTATTTCGCACGTGAGTCCGCGCAATGAATCAACCAAAGAACCGCACATCGCAGATCGGCTTCGACGATTTCCGGCGGCTCGCGAGCGACGACTCGTTGTCGAAATACGAGCGGATCGGATTTCCGGACGACTATCGTCAAGGTTTCGAGAGTCACATTTTCGCGGACATCGTCGGCAAACTGGACAACCTGCAACTTCCGAAACAGAACGTGCTCGACATCGGCCCTGGATGCAGCGATCTTCCGGGCATGCTGATAGGTCTTTGCGAGAAGAACGGCCATTTGCTCACTTTGGTGGATAGCGAGGAAATGTTGCAGCAACTGGACGATCGGCCATTCATCACGAAGGTTGCAGCGCGCTACCCCGATTGCCCTGGCGTCATCGACGGACTCAGAGAGACGGCAAATGTCATTCTCTGCTATAGCGTTCTGCAATACATCGTGCTGGAGGCACCGTTCTTCCGTTTCCTCGACGATTCGCTGTCCTTGTTGGCGCCGGGAGGTCAGATGTTGATTGGCGACATACCGAATGTATCCAAGCGCAAACGTTTCTTCTCCAGCGAAACGGGCGTCCGTTTCCACAAGGAGTTCATGCGCACCGCCGACGATCCGGTCGTAAGCTTCAATCAGATCGAGCATGACCAGATCGATGACTCCGTCGTCTTCTCGATTCTTGAGCGGGCGCGATCCGCTGGGTTCGATGCCTACGTGCTGCCGCAAGGGCGAGCGTTGCCCATGGCGAATCGCCGCGAAGACATCTTGATCCAACGACCGTAAAAGCGACGCAAATGGAAAAGACCCGAGACCTGGTTATCGTTGGCGACAGTGCATTCGCCGAAGTTGCGTACGAGTACTTCACGCACGACTCGGAGTACAACGTGGTCGCTTTCGCCGTCGAATCGGAATTCATGACGCGCGACCGCCTGTTCGATTTGCCGGTGGTGCCGCTGGAGCGGCTCGAAGAGCTTTATCCGCCCGAGCGGGTCGACTTCTATGCGGCAATTGTCTATTCGCAACTGAACCGGCTGCGTGCGCGCCTTTATGAAACGTGCAAGGCGAAAGGCTACAAGCCCGCAAGCTATATCAGTTCGAAAGCGTTCGTGTGGCCAAACGCGTCGATCGGCGAACATTGCTTTATCTTCGAGAACAATACCGTCCAGCCGTTTGTCCGTATTGAGGACAATGTCGTGCTCTGGAGCGGCAATCACATCGGGCATCATACGAAGGTGGACAGTCACTGCTTCATCTCGTCGCAAGTCGTGATTTCCGGGTTTTGTACGATAGGGCGCCATACCTTCATGGGTGTCAACTCGACGGTCAGCAATAACGTCAACATTGGCGAAAGCAATTGGATCGGACCCGGCGTTTCGATCTCGAGTGACACGGAACCTGACAAGCTCTACGGCGGTGTCAAAAGCGAACCCGCAAGAGTAAGCGCTCGCCGCTTCTTCAAAGTACGCGCGGACTAAAAATGGAATGGAGAAAGCTGGGCGTCGTCTGGTGCCCGACCGGTGACCTTTGGTGGGCCCGATCCCATGCATCGTGTCCGACGCCGCTGTTTCTGGACGACGGCACATTGCGCATCTACGTGCAAGGGCGTGACGAAAAAGGTATTGGCCGCATTGGCTTCGTCGACGTTGACGCCGGCGATCCAACGCGCGTGCTCCGCGTATCGCCGGACCCTGTCCTCGACGTTGGCGTACCGGGTGCCTTTGACGACAATGGTGTATTCCAGACATGCGTGCTCGCGCTTCCAGACGGCACGTTGGCAATGTACTACGTCGGCTTTGAGATTTGCCATCAAATCCGCTACCGCTTGTTGACTGGACTTGCCATCAGTCACGATGGCGGCGAGACGTTCCAACGTCTTCGAGCTACGCCGATTCTGGAAAGATCGCCACATGAGCTGCATATTCGTGGCGGCCCATTTGTCATGGCCGAAGGCGGCGTTTACCGCATGTGGTACGTCGCAGGAAGCGAATGGGAGACGCTGGAAGGAAAAGCCATGCCGGTCTACGACCTCCATTACCTGGAGTCCGCGGATGGGGTCATATGGCCCGAGGCGGGCAGTCGCGTCTTCGAAATGAATCGCGATGTCGAACACGGGTTCGGCCGGCCTTACGTTGTCAAGAAGCATGATGGCTACCAGATGTTCTATAGCGTGAGGAAGAAGCAGCCGCTGGGTTATCGGATGGGCTACGCCGAATCGCCCGATGGCCGGCACTGGACGCGGCTGGACGAACAGATGGGACTGGACGTTTCCGCATCCGGCTGGGACAACGAGACGGTCGAATACGCGGCGGTGGTCAATGCTGGCGACAAGACTTTCTGCTTTTACAACGGCAACGATTTCGGCGTGACGGGCTTCGGTGTCGCGGAACTGATCAAGTGAACATCAATATCGTCGACTACAGCGCTGAACACGCACAAGCATGGGATGACTGGTGTCGCGAATGCGACAATGCAACGCTGTTGCACACGCGACGCTTTCTGTCATATCACGGTGCACGCTTCGAAGACGCTTCCGTCCTGCTAATGAACGAGGGGCGTTTGGTGGGTCTGTTTCCAGCGGCGAAGGCGGCCGGCGATTCGGACATCGTCGTGAGTCATCCGGGCGCAACATACGGCGGCATTGCACACGCCGGATGGCTTCATGGTCAACGAATGATCGACGCGATCGGCGCGTTGAAGGATCACTATCGCCACCGTGGTATCCGCAAACTGGTCTACAAAGTGGTCCCGTTTATCTACGCGCGGGTTCCCTCGCAAGACGACGTGTATGCGCTTTTCCGTCATGATGCGCAGCGCGTTCGATGCGATTTGTCCTGCACGATCGATCTACAGCACCAGCGGCCCGTGAGCGAGCGTCGAAAGCGTGCGAGGCGCAAGGCGTGCAAGACCGTCACGCTGCGCGCGGCTATCGATGACCTGCCCGCATTCTGGGCGGTTCTGACCGAAACGCTCGCGCGCCGCCACGAGGCTGTTCCGGTTCACACGGTCGACGAAATCGCTCTGCTGGCCTCGCGCTTTCCCGACGAGATCCAGCTTCGATGTGCCGTTATGGATGAAAAAGTGATCGCGGGCGTCCTTTTGTTCTGCTCGAGGAACGTGTGGCACGCTCAATACATCGCGTCCAATGAGAGCGGCAATCAGGTTAGCGCGCTCGACGCGGTGTTTGGCGCCGCGATAGAAGAAGCCCGCGCTGGTGGAGCACGGTATTTCGACTTTGGAACGAGTAATGAATCAGCAGGCCAGGTACTGAACGACGGACTGTTCCGATTCAAGTCCGAATTTGGCGGCGGCGGTGTAGCCCACGAATATTACGAATTGGCGATTTGAGATTGTGAGTCAGAAAAAAATATCCTTGATCGTTCCGGTGTACTTCAATGCCGGAAGCCTGCCGCACCTATTCCCGCAGCTTGTCGCGCTCGAACAGGGCCTGCTCGCCCGCGATATTCTGCTTGAGCTTATCTTCGTCGATGACGGCTCAAAAGATAATTCCCTGGAACTGCTGCTGGAGTTCAAGAACACCCGGCCGGCCACCACTGTCGTCAAGCTGACTCGCAACTTCGGGGCGGTTCACTGTTCGAAGACGGGCTTCCGCTTCGTGACGGGTGACGCATTCATCGTCGTTGCTGCGGATCTGCAGGACCCGCCTGGGCTGATCAATGAGATGGTCGACCGGTGGCTGGCCGGTTCCAAATTTGTTATTTGCGAGCGCGTAACCCGAGATGATCCGGTCGTGTCGAAGATCTTCTCGCGTATTCACTATAAATTGCTGCGGGCACTCGTCATTCGCGACTACCCCGACGGCGGTTACGACATGGCGCTGATGGACAAGGCGCTATTGCCCCATCTTCTGAACAGTTCGAAATCAGTTTTTACGCCGCTCCTCGCTTATTGGCTGGGCTACGAGCCGAGCGTGATCACCTATCACCGCCCGGCACGTCGCCACGGCAAGTCCGGTTGGACGTTTGCCAAGAAATTTTCAGCATTTCTCGACATCATGCTGGGTTTCTCAATCACGCCAATCCGGGTGATTTCGGGCGTCGGCGCAGTCATCTCGGTGTGCAGTTTCGTCTATGGGCTTGTCGTCGTGATCGGCGCATTCCTTCACAACATTTCCGTTCCTGGATTTGCGACGATCGTCTCTCTGATCTCTTTCATGCTGGGACTCGTGATTGTCATGCTCGGCTTGATCGGTGAGTACTTGTGGCGGATTTTCGAAGAAACGAACCGGCGCCCGGAGACGGTCATCGAGCAGGTCTGGTAAAGATGAGGTTCAAGCGATTCCTGGTTTCGGGCGTGATCAATACGCTTGCCACCTACATCCTCTACCTGCTTTTGCTGCAGTTTCTTCCTTACACGTGGGCCTACACAATCACGTACGCGGCTGGTATCGCGTTGGGTTACCTGCTAAGCGCAAAATGGGTATTCAAAAAGAATCTGAGCGTACGGACCGCAGCGTCATATCCGCTGGCTTATCTAATCAACTATGCGATCGGAATAGGTATATTGAGGTTCTGCGTACATGTGCTGCACGTTCCGACGCAGGTCGCGCCACTCATCGTCGTTTGTGTGACCGTTCCCGCGATGTTCATTCTCACCCGCGCAATCTTCCGTGAGTAGGTCCATGACTACTATGCCTGCCATTTCCGACTGCAAGCTCTACGAGCTGCCGAAGATCACTGATCCACGAGGCAACCTTACGTTTATCGAAAGCGATAAACATGTGCCATTCGCGATCCAACGTGTTTTCTACTTATACGACGTTCCCACTGAAGAAAGCCGGGGTGCGCATGCGCACCATACGCTGAATCAGTTAATCATCTGTCTCTCGGGCAGCTTCGACGTCGAGGTCGACGACGGCAAGAACCGCACGCGCATCCATTTGAATCGGCCGTGGAAGGGCCTGCACGTGCCCCCGTTGATTTGGGCGGCAGAGGTCAATTTCGATCCCGGCTCGGTCGCGCTGATTCTTGCGTCCGATATGTACAATGAAGCCGACTATATCCGAGACTACGATGACTATCTCGCCCTGATGAAAGATCTAGCGTCAAAGCAGGATTGACTGAATGTACCGCAGCGTAACATTGAGATCAGAACCAACGTCAGGCGCACACAGCCAACGCATAGGGCTAATCGCCGCCGCTTTGTTCGTCGTGCTCGTCGTTGTAGTGCTGCGACTGGCGGTAGTCGGTGGCTATCCGTCCACGGACGAAGGCATCTACGGGTACTACGCGCTGATTATTCATGACCGATTATCGCAAGACCTGCGTCTTCCGAATGACGGCATGTTGATGCTCTACCCGTTAATGACGTCTTTCGTCTACTCGCTGAACGTCAATCCCATTTTTGCCTTTCGGCTGATCGATATCGTTCCGGACGCGCTGGCCGCCGTCTTGATGCTGCGAATATCAGCACGTTTGAGTGGAAGCCTGACCGCGAGCGCGCTCATCACCGCGCTGTTTTTTGCGCTGCTGAACCACCCGGCATTCATTCAATATGGGTTCAAGAACAGCTTCTTCATAGCGCTGTGTCTGTTGCTTTATGCGGTGATCCTGTTCTTGTCCGAGCAGCAAGCCAGTTCGTCCAGGTACTTAGCCATGGGCGTACTCGTCGCGCTCGGCGTACTTTTGCGGGAAACGCTACTTCTCTTCGCCGTGTTGGGGGCAGTTACCATCTTCGTGGAGCGGGGCACCCGCGGGCTGAAGCACTACGTTGCAGGCGGGCTGGCGGCTGGATCACTCATACTTATCCTGGCAATCGCCCTTCGAGGCTCCGGCGGCGTATCCAGCCTTATAGCCGGCTATGTTGACACTGGCGCTGGTTATGGAGCGTTCGGCGATTTGCGATTGAAGCTCTTCAAGTCGAGCGGGCAACTCGCTGCGCAGGCTGCTGCCGCAGGGCTGGTCATGAGTTTGGTGGCAACAGCATGCATCGTCATCGCGTCGATTCGCGGAAGAACAACGGAATATCTGAAGCCTTTCGTTTTTTGGGCCGCCGTCAGCTTGATTCCCTTCGTTGAACCGCTCGCGAAACTGGGTTTTCCTTATCATTTCTCGTGGTCGCTGATCGGCCTGTGCGGCATTACGAGCTTGGGTTGGAGCACTTGCCAGTTTGCTGGCCGGGCGCAAAAGCTCATTTGTAGCTGTTTGTGCATTGGCGTCTCCTTACTGCTCGTATGGCCTCAACTCAACTTTCAACGCAGCATCTTTTGGGGACTTACCTACCCCGCGCTCAAGGAGACGCACGGGAAATATTGGGCCGACGAGTCGATTCCGAATAGCAACTATCTGCTCTTGGCCGATGAGATCAAACGCGTTGCTCCTGCCAACGCCACGCTGAGTTCGAGCGCTGCGATGCTGATACTGTATCCCCTCACCGGTCTCCGCCCACCGTGTTACGGCGTCAGTAATCTGACCGTTACGGCTGTCACGCTGCACTTCGACGAAAAGGCCGTAAAACGAGCCATCGAGAGTTGCCCGGCCGATGTGGTCGTCGCGACCGAGAGAGACTTGCCTGGTAGTTCGGCCGTCACGCAAGCGATCCGGGAGCTCCCGCAATATCGGCCCGCTGGCAGGGTTGACGCATCGACTGCCCGAGATTACGGAAACTCCAGCGCAGAGTTGTTTTTGCGCCAGCGTTGACACGAATGAATGGGCTAGGGGAGCACGCAAGAGAACCCTGGCGTTGCAGCTTAAGCTCCCACAATGCCACCATGACGCCCGTTCGCCTGAGTCAGCACAGCATATGCAAGCGGGCGTCTATCCTGCGACTTCAGGCGGGGCGGCTCTGTACCGATGTGAAACGGTTCTTCAAAAGCAGGAAAGGACGCTCGAGAAGCCTATACGAAGCGTCCGCTAGCAAGACCGTGACCACGACGGCGACAGCGAATCTCGAGAACCGGTTATGCACTTCAAGCTGATCCAGGACTTTGGCGGTCTCTGTCAGCGCAAAAATGTGGAACACATAGATCCCGTACGAGATCTTTCCCAGATGGCGCATAGGACGGCAACCGAACGCTGCCCGCAGCTTCGATGACATCGAGACCGCGTAGACAATCAGACAGCACGCGAACGCCATGACGGGATAACCAATTACCTCGCAGACTCGCGAGATACCGGGCGGCCCCATCCATACGAGCGCCGAGAGTATCAGCAAAGCGGCAGTAGCAGAAAGCAATGACTTGCGCGTCCGCAAATCCATCGATGCGCCGACTGAAGTGCCGAGGCCCATGAATATCCCGAACAGAAACGTGTCGGCTCTCAGCGGTGAGACCCATACGAATGGATGACTACGACCGATCAGCACGACACCGAGACGCATCAACATAAAGCCTACCGCCGCCGCAGCGAGCGCCATTTTCAAGCCTCGCACGTGACCACGCGAAAAGTACGTTGCAGTTGCGATGGGGATCAGCAAATAAGCCTGCTCTTCGAGCGCGATCGTCCACAAATGCGACGAGAACGGAAACGGCGTATATCCGTGATACGCCGCCTCGATGTTCTGGGTAAAGGTCAGATGGGACACGTACCAGCCGAACAGCTGCATAGTGCCTTGATCGCCCCAAATCAGCCCCCAAAGCAGTGCGAGTGTGACGAATGACAGATAGAGCGGCCAGATGCGCAAGGCCCGACGAATATAGAAGTTGAGGATGCTGACGTCGCCCGTCGTTTTTCGTTCGATAAGCAGAAGGCGTGACAGAAGAAACGCACTTAGCACAAGGAACAGATCAACCCCGAACCACCCGAGGAAATTCCTGAACGCAGCGATCGACGGCTCCGCCAGAAGATCGCTGTGATGCACGACGACTGACAAAGCAGCGACTGCCCTGAGGCCGTCGATCCAGGGGAGATAGAAGGTCTTGTTGCCGTTTGCCATGGTGCTCGTTCGGATTGAGCGGCAATGGTAACAAAAATGATGGCGGACGCACTTTTCCGTGAAACGATTCGCCCGGAGACAGAACGACAATTGCCTGGCAAGCCTTATTTCCCAGACCCGAAAACTAGAGTTAGAGTTGGTTTGCTGGGCGATGCGACTGCGTCGGCGGGACCATCAAATTTTATTGTGGGGCAAGCCCACGTCTTAGCGATCATCAACCAAGGACAGTTTTGCGGTGGGCGCGAAGTTCTGGTTCAAGGTGTTCAACGAACTGAAGACGCGCGGATGCCAGGACATCCTGATTGCCGTGGTCGACGGCTTGAAGGGACTGGCCGAGGCGATCGGCGCAGCTAATCCCCGCACAAGCGTGCAGACCTGCATCGTGCACCTGATCCGTAGCAGTCTGGAGCACGCCAGCTACAAGGTTCGCAAGGCTGTCGCCACGGCGTTGCGCCAGATCTACGATACCGCGAGCGAGCAGGCCGCACAGCAGGCCCTGCAGGCCTTCGCTCAGGGGCTCGCTGACGTGGGCGACTATCACTGCCCAACGCAAAGATAGTGATGCAAAGCTCTCGAACGGAGACGCGTCGGGCGCCGAGTCGGCCAGCAACCAGGTGGCGGCCAAGGAGATGGTCAAGGTCGCCATTGCACAGATGTCTCAGGGAAAGCTCGATGATGCCGAGAAAGAACTGAGCGATGCCGCGGCTCGCGATCCGAAGCAGTCGCTGGTCTACTACAACATGGCGGTGCTGAGGCTGAAGCAGGGCCGTACAGACGACGCGTTCAAGGAACTGGAAGCCAGTTTTCTGAACGGGTTCTCGTACTTCGACGAGATGCAGAAGGACCCCGATCTCGACGCTATCCGGAACGACCCGCGCTTCACGGCATTGATCAAAAAGTATCGTACGACGACGTGAACATCTCTAGCTATCGGCGAGCCGCCGCGCTGTGCGCGGCGTTAGCGATTGTCTGCGGATGTTCGAAATCCGTGGAGCCGTCGATCATCGGCCACTGGCATGCTGAACGCGTTGCTTTCGATAGCGTGCAGTTGCCGGTTGGCCTTGATATCGTAGTGTCGAACGCACAGATCGTCAGTCCCGATACGGGGGCAAGCCTTCCGATCAAAGGTATTGAGGGAAAGAAGGATGCTGTGACGATCGATTTGTCGTACGGGGTCGGATTTACGTTTTACTTCGATGGCCCTGACCGGATGTATCTGAAGATACCTCTTGTTGGGCCCGTATACTATCGTCGCGTCGTCGAGGACGTTCACGCATCGGCGTTACCGACTAACGCTGCAGAGACTTCGGCAAATGGGCTCGGCCCCGCGACGCAAGCTCCGGTATTGAGTAAGCAGTCGGCAGACGTGGAAGTAAGGAGGAGTGAACCGAAAAACGTGAACGCCGAACCTCCTGAAGTTATATCTGCTGCTCAGCGTTATCGCGTTGGTGAGCCGACGGTTTCGCCTTCTGTGAGCATGGACAAAGTCATGACTGGAGGCGGGGTCGCGCAGGCCAAGCTCGCGTTCGCCGCAGCACACGACGGGGACTACGATGCCGCCATTAGTCGGCTTAGCGATGCGTTCAAGTCAGGTTATCGAGGGTTTGCTTTTCTCGACAGCGCCCCGGAGTTGAGCGGCTTGAGGGATGATGTACGCTACCGTGCTTTGGTTGCTCGGTATCGCTGAAATAGGAGTAGCACGTTTCGACAAGTTGGCGTAGAGGACGTAACGGCTATGAAGGTGGCGACTCAGGGGCTGGAGTCGCACAGATCATGAGCCTGTTGTCGACGCTTGATTCGAGGAACAAGTTATCGGCCTAGGCCGTCATTGGGACGGGCTGGGTTCTACGTCAGCAATGTGGCTGATTGCCGACGATGGCGGCATCGAGCAACCGGGTGGCATCATCCTGCATCAGTGAGCTCACACGCCCAACCTTAAGCGGCCCTTCGACTCGATGCGAGGGCTATGGCAGCTTCCAAACTGGAACTGCCACGGGGTTAACTCAGGCGATGATCTTCTGCTCCCCGGCAGCCTGCTCGCGCATGCGACGGGCTTCGTCGCGCAGGAACTGCTGGTAATCGTCCAGATCGCCGTCGAAGGGCTCGACGCCACCTTTGGTAACGAGCCAGAACTCGTCGCATACCGCGCGCAGCAGGGACCGGTCGTGACTGACCAGCATCACCGTGCCTTCGAATTCGTTGAGTGCCATGCCTAGCGCTTCGCGTGTGGCCAGGTCGAGGTGGTTGGTAGGCTCGTCGAGCAGCAGCAGGTTGGGGCGCTGCCACACGATCATGCACAGCACGAGCCGCGCCTTTTCGCCGCCGCTCATCGTGCTCACCGCCTGATGGACCATGTCCCCACTGAAGTTGAAGGTGCCGAGGAAAGTGCGAAGCGATTGTTCGGTGCCACTCTGGCCGGGCGCACGCATGTGCGCCGGCGTGTCCTTGGCAAGGCGGATCATGTGTTCCATCGGCGTGTCGAGGGGACGCAGCACGTCGAGTTCCTGCTGTGCGAAGTAGCCGATGTTCAGGCCTTTGCCCTCGCTGATTTCGCCGGCAATCGGCGCCAGTTCGTGCGCCACCGTCTTCACCAGAGTGGACTTGCCCTGGCCGTTGGCACCGAGAATGCCGATGCGTTGCCCGGCCAGCACGGATCGGTTGATGCCCCGCACGATGACCGTCGGCGGCGTGCCCGGTGGTGCGCCGGTCGGCGCCGCGTAGCCGAAGCTCGCGTCCAGCATCGACAACAGCGGGTTCGGGACGTTGAGCGGCTCCTTGAACTCGAAGTTGAACTCTGCGTCGGCAAGCACCGGTGCGATCTTCTCCATGCGTTCGAGCGCCTTGACCCGGCTCTGCGCCTGCTTCGCCTTCGAGGCCTTGGCCTTGAAACGGTCGATGAATTTCTGCAGGTGGGCGATCTTGTCCACCTGCCTGGCCATCGCGGCCTGCTGCAACACCAGTTGCTCAGCGCGCATGTCTTCGAACTTGCTGTAGTTGCCGCCATAACGCACCAGCTTGGCGTTGTCGACGTGCACCGTCACGTGCGTCACCGCGTCGAGGAATTCGCGATCGTGGCTGATCACTACCAAGGTTCCTGGATAGCGCTTGAGCCACGCTTCCAGCCAGACCAGCGCGTCGAGGTCCAGGTGATTGGTCGGCTCGTCGAGCAACAGCAAGTCGGACGGGCACATGAGCGCGCGCGCCAGCTGCAGTCGCATGCGCCAGCCGCCGGAGAAACTGTTGACCGGCTGGCTAAGCTGCGCGGCACTGAAGCCAAGGCCCAGGATCAGCGCTTGGGCACGTGCGGGGGCATCATGTGCACCGGCGTCGTGCAGGGCCATGTAGGCGTGCGCCATGCGCATGCCGTCGTCGCTGGCCTCAGCGGCGGCTACTTCGGCCTGCGCGGCCAGTAGTACGGTGTCACCCTCGATTACGAAGTCGGTCGCGCTCTGCTCGGTCTCCGGCATCTCCTGCGCGACCTGGCCCATCTTCCATGCGGCGGGAATCGAGAACTCGCCGCCGTCTTCGTGCAGCGTGCCGTTGAGAAGGCCGAAGAAGGATGACTTGCCGGCGCCATTGCGGCCGACAAGGCCAATCTTTTCGCCAGGGGTGAAGGTGACGGACGCGCGGTCGAGTACGACATTGACGCCACGGCGCAGCGTGACATTACGGACGGAAATCATAAGGAGCTACTTCGGAGAGGATAGGCATGATAGCCCACCGGACGCACAGGGCTGTCTCTTTTCTGGCCGCACGAGTGAAGAGCCGCTTGCTCTTTGCGGCGCCCACCGGCCGCAAAGCGAGGCGGGCACTGGCGCGCCGGGCGTTCCGGCTGCTGGGCCAGCGAACAAACGGTGAGTGACGGCTCCTGGCTTGTAGCACGCATCCGACGTGCAACCAGGCAAACTCGGGAGCCTTGGAACAAAGGCAAGTTAATCGGCCAAAAGCCACCGCTGAAGCCGAAAGAAATCTGGACAATCCGGATTCATCTCCAGAATGCCCATTCGGTTCGCGATCTGGCGCTGTTCAACGTCGCAATGATAGCAGGCTGCGCGGCTGTGATCTCGTCAATCTCCGTGTGCGCGATGTCATGCACGGTAGTCAGGTGTTGGTCATTCCAAGCTGGAAAGTACCGTGCGATACCTTGGCATAGAGGTCGACGATGCACTCGAGATCTCAGAGCAGACCGAGATCTAGCGCGCCGTAACCGGCCGCTATCTCGCCTGATGTCGTGCGAGTACTATCGGCCAGAAGCTGCCCTTCGACGGCCATAAGCAAATCGGTGACAATCTGCCAGCGGCAGAATTAAAGACAACCCAGAGCGTGACCGGAGCGGCAATTCGGCCATCACGACGCAACGTGGTCGAGCGCACAGACTACCGATGGAGCTTCGTGGTCTGGTTGAGGGGTTTGGACTCCCCGACCCACCAGGAATATCCCGTTCAGACTGCGCATTGCGCAACCACAATCATGAGTACATGGGTACACGAGCTGCCGTTATGGTTGATGGCACTGGTCACTTTCGGTGCGATATTTCTCGCGGGCGCGACCATCCATGTCGTCACCGGATGGCTTGCTGCCGGTCGATATGGGCGATCATTCAAGGCAATTTCTCCCGGTCTGCTTTCTCCACTCGGTATCATATTCGGCTTATTTATCGTCTTCACGGCCTCGCAGGTCTGGAACGATACAGCGCGCGCCAATATCGCGGTCGCCACTGAAGCGAGTGCGTTGCGATCGGTTGTTGTCATGTCTGCCGTTCTGCCAAATGAAGCCCAGACCGAACTGCGAAGGATGGTCCGAGACTACATCCAGTACACCGCGACAACTGAATGGCCGCTCGTGGCGAAGGGAGCCGTCACACTTAACGTTAGTCCTCCCACGCTGAACAACGCACTGAAGTTCACGCTATCCCTACCAGTCGTTACGCCCGGACAGCAGACGGCGCAGCGCGAAGTCGCGGCGTCCCTGCAGCATGCTCTCGAAGTGCGTCGCGAACGTATCCTGATCAGTCGCAGCGAAGTGAATGGTATCAAGTGGTTATGCTTGGCCTTTCTGGCGGTGTGCCTGCTGTTCGCCATCGCGTTCGTTCATTGCGACAACCGGCTGACATCCGCCGTGGCAATCGGTCTGTTTTCGGCGGCACTCGCCACAACCGTTTTGCTCATCCTCTCCCACGATCGGCCCTTTACAGGAGAAATCGCGCTGACGCCCGAACCGCTGTTGCAGGTGATACCTGAGGATCGCTGAGCGTTGTCGGCCAGGAAGGGTCACTCGTGTTTTGTGCCACTCTGACATTCAGACGGCGGCGCAGTCCGGCAAAGCGGCCATTCGATCTCGAGGCGAGCATGGTTGACGACGGCTCTTACCGCACAACATGCAGGGGCAACGAGCGCGAGCCCATTACCTGGACGGCGTATCGGATGATGCTTTGGTCTTGAACGTTTGCGACCAACTCGTCGGCACGAGATAAAAGCCGAAGGAGCAATGGATTTGTATTCGCATTGTTGTATCCCAGGGCGAGATCAATCGTCGGGGGCACGCCGTCAAGCGCCCGGGCAACAACGTTCGGTGTCAGCATATTTTGCGCATGCAGCGGGATAAGAACCCGAAGCGACGTTGAGTAGAAGTTCTCGCGATGCACATGAACGCATGCTGAGAACCATCGAACTGCCGCTCGAGGACAGCCGAGCCATTATTTTCGTCAAAGGACTTTCTGACATTGCGCTGTCATGGCCAGGCATTCGAAGCACGAATACGAGCGCATGCCTGAACCATGCGCTCGCATCGAATTGCCCAAAACAGAGTGCGTACTACTGACCTTGCAGATTCGGATTGCCGGCAGGAACGTCAGAGCCGGTTTCCGACGAGCCAGCGGTGGATGGACCATATCCCGTCGCTGCATTGTTCTGTGCGGCGACGCGAGCTTCGGCCGCCTGAATGTCAGCGGGGTAGGTGGAGTCGGTTGCGACCGCGGGGTTATAGCCGGCCTGTTCGATCTGCTTCAATTGCGCCTTGACCTCGGCGCGCGTGACCGGTTGCTCGGATTGTGCGAACGATGCCACCGGCGCTGCGAAGACCACAACTAGCGCCACGGCTTTGATAAGCGATTTCATGATGCTTCCCTCCGAGAATACTTTATGGGGCGCCGCAGCAATCTTTGGCACCATCCACGGATTCTAGGAAGGTAGTCGTCTAGGGGAAACCACTGATACGGTAATTCAGTGTTGCTACAAACAATAAGTCGGCCTGATGTAATGTGGTCCGTAATATATGAAGAATCGCGCTACACGCCTTGGCGAACATCGACTCGATACGCGGTCACCTGCAGATACGTGCTGCCGGCCCGCACGATCACCTCGTCCTGCTCAGCCATATTGACCTGGTTTGGAAAGCCCCCCGCTTCGAGGCACAAACCGGCGTGCGCTTGATACGCAATGCCGCCGCGTCCTGAGTCGCCCTTTAACCAGTTGCCGCTGTAAAACTGTAAGCCGCGTTGATCGGTCGAGACGGTCAATTCGCGTCCACTGCCGGGATCGTAGGCGCAGGCAACCTGGCGCATCGGCGGGGTGGCATCGTTCGTGCCGGCGTCGGGGGCATCGCGCAGCACGTAGCAGTGGTCGAAGCCACCGGCCGTCGCCAACTGCGCGTGTGGCCAGTCGAGCCGCGCGCCGATCGGCGCGCTCCGCCGAAAATCGAAGGCATTGCCTGCCACTTCCGCCAGCTTGGACGGAATCATAGCGGCGTCGACCTCAAAGAAGCGGTCCGCATCGATCGACAACACGTGGCCGCGAATGTCGGCACCCGGCCGGCCCGTGAGATTGAAGTACGGATGGCTCGTCAGATTGAGCGGCGTCGCGGCGTCGGTGATCGCTTCATAGGCGATGGTCAGCGTGCCGTCGTCGTCGAGCGAGTAGCGCACTTGCGTGGTCACGTTGCCCGGAAAACCGGCATCGCCTTCGGGCGACTCCAGTCGCATGAGCAACGCACCGTTGTCCTCGCTCACGTCCCACAGCGCGCGATGAAACCCCACCGTGCCGCCATGCAGCAGGTTCGCGCCTTCGTTGCGGTCGAGCGTGTACTCGATGCCGTCGAGCGTGAAACGCGCATCGGCAATCCGGTTCGCCCAGCGGCCTATCAGGCCGCCCATGTAAGTGGTGGCCGCCACATATTCGGCGGGCGTGTCGTGGCCGAGCAGGATATCGCCGAGCACGCCGGCGCGATCCGGTGCATGCCACGAGACCAGCGTCGCGCCCAGATCGCTGATGGCGACTTTCATACCGTGCGCGTTGCGCAGCGTGAAGAGTCGGACGGAATCGCCGCCGCGCAATGTGCCCCACGGCTCGGAAGAAAGTTGTGCGATGCTGATCATGTCGTCAGTGAGAAGAAAAGAGAATAGGCATGCTCAGCCCGGCGCGGACGTCGAATTCGCCTGCTCCTGGTATTCGCGCGGCGTACAGCCGAGTTCACGGCGAAACACCGCGTACATGTATTGCGGCGACGTGAAGCCGCAACGGATCGCCACTTCCGCACTCGACGCATCGCGCTTCGCCAGCAGTGCTTTTGCGACATCGAGTTTATGGCGCAGGATTTCCTGATGCACGGTGCACTGCCGTTCGCGCCGAAAGTACTCTTCGAGCGATGAGCGCGACACGCCCACATAGTCGGCAACCTGTTCGGTGCGAATGCCTTGACACGCGTACTGTCGAATGAAGTGCCGCGCCCGCATCACATACGGACTCGCCAGCGGTTGGTGCTTCGTCGATTCGAGCACGTTGATACCGACCGGCGGCACCAGAATGCGCCGCCCCGGAAACCGCGCGCCATGCAGCATCTGATGCAAAAGGTGAGCAGCGGTGCGGCCCATTTCCTCAGTACCCTGAATCACCGATGAAAGCGGAATACGCGTCAACGTGCGGGTCAGCGGATCATTGTCGATGCCAATGATCGCGACTTCTTCGGGCACAGGAATGCCGGCGATCAAACACGCCTGAAGCAGATGCCGCGCACGCGCATCGGTGACTGCGATTACACCAACCGGCTTCGGCAAATCCCGCAGCCACGCAGTGAGCTGTTCGGTCGCCTGGTTCCATGACGGCGCGCTGGTCGAGAGGCCGCGATACATCTCGCTGTCGATCTGCTCCGCGCTATGTCCGTCCGCGCGGCGCAAATGAGCGAACGCGAGTTCGCGCTGTTGGGCCCAGCGGTTCTCCTGCGCTTGCGGCAGGCTGTACAACGCGAAGTGCTCGAGACCCGCGCCGATCAGATGCGTATAAGCGAGCGAAACAAGCTTGCTGTTGTCGGTGGCGATATAGGGTAAATCCGGAGGATAATGCGCCGGATCTTCGAACGACGATCCCACGGCGACCACCGGCAAAGGACAATCGCGCAGCGCTTCGCCTACAGCCGGATCGTCGAAATCCGCGATGATGCCGTCGCCGTCGAAGCGTTCTATACCCGTCAGCCGGCAGCGAAAGTCTTCTTCGAGAAACAGATCCCACGCCACGCGCGTGGACAGCAGGTAGTTGCCGATGCCGGTGATGATCTCGCGGTCGTAGACCTTGTTCGCGTTGAACAGCAGCGCGATCCGATGGGTCGTCTGTGGTGTTTGCGGACGGGTCATGGCGGTGAGCGGTGTGCGGGTCAATGACCCGTCACGCCTTTGTCTCCTGTTGGATGCTTAATTTGAACGGCAGCGGTTTTAAGCGTCTGGTTATTCTAGGCCTCGAATCGCGCGCCGGTGCGAAACAAAATCGAGGGCGGTAAGAAACATCAAGCACGCTGCGCAATTTCGCAATTGCCGATGCATCGTGCAAGCGGCAGCATGGCGTCACCTTGTCAACCGGCGCGGCGACGTCGCACGGGTTGCGGTGCACCATAAACTGGAGACGCTGATGTCTTACTTCGAACACATTCCCGAGATCCGCTACGAAGGCCCTCAATCGGATAACCCGCTTGCGTACCGCCACTACGATAAAAGCAAGAAGGTGCTCGGCAAGACACTCGAAGAACATCTGCGCATTGCCGTGTGCTACTGGCACACGTTCGTCTGGCCGGGCGTGGATATTTTCGGGCAGGGAACGTTCCGGCGTCCTTGGCAGCAACCCGGCGACGCGATGGAGCGGGCGCAACAAAAAGCGGATTCCGCATTCGAATTCTTCTCGAAGCTCGGCACGCCGTACTACACGTTCCACGATACCGACGTCTCGCCCGAAGGGTCGAGCCTGAAGGAGTACAGCGAAAACTTCTTGCGCATCACCGACTATCTGGCGCGCAAGCAGGAGAGCACGGGCATCAAGCTGCTGTGGGGCACGGCCAATCTGTTCTCGCATCCCCGTTATGCGGCCGGTGCCGCGACCAGTCCCGATCCGGAAGTGTTCGCGTTTGCGGCAACCCAGGTGCGCCACGCGCTCGATGCGACGCAACGGCTCGGCGGCGATAACTATGTACTGTGGGGCGGACGCGAAGGTTACGACACCTTGCTCAATACCGACCTCGCGCGTGAACGCGATCAACTCGCCCGCTTTCTACATATGGTCGTCGACCATGCGCATAAGATCGGCTTCAAAGGCTCGCTGCTGATCGAACCCAAGCCACAGGAGCCGACCAAGCATCAATACGATTACGACGTCGCGACCGTGCATGGCTTTTTACTGCAACACGGGCTCGACAAAGAGATTCGCGTGAACATCGAGGCCAATCATGCGACGCTCGCGGGCCACTCGTTTCATCACGAGATCGCCACGGCTTACGCGCTGGGTATTTTCGGCAGCGTCGATGCGAATCGCGGCGATCCGCAAAACGGCTGGGATACGGATCAATTCCCAAATAGTGTGGAAGAACTGACGCTCGCCTTCTACGAAATCCTCAAACACGGCGGCTTTACAACCGGCGGCATGAACTTCGATTCGAAAGTGCGGCGCCAAAGTGTCGATCCGGAAGATCTGTTCTACGGCCACATCGGTGCGATCGACAACCTCGCGCTCGCCGTCGAGCGCGCGGCGGTGCTGATCGAAAACGATCGTCTCGATCAATTCAAACGTCAACGTTACGCGGGCTGGGAAGCGGAGTTCGGCCGCAAGATTCTTTCCGGCGACTATTCGCTCTCCACACTGGCGGCGGATGCACTGGCGCGCGGTCTGAACCCGCAGCACGCGAGCGGCCATCAGGAGTTGATGGAAAACATCGTGAATCAGGCGATTTACAGCGGACGTTGATCCGCGTCTCAAGAAGCAACGCATCAGAAAGTAGCCACACCACTAAAAAAATCGCGCGGCCACGCCGACCGCGCGAAATAGGAAGCTTTGGGTTGTCGCTTGTCCGGTCTTGCGGCTCGCAGCGCAAACCGTCCAATCCGGTATTCCGGCTATCAGAAGAAGGAGACAGAGATGAAATTCGCAACGCGTCGTACCGTATTGAGTTCGCTCGTGTGTGGAGCGGTGCTCGCCAGCCTGTCGCTTGCCGCGCCGCTCGCGTATGCGAGCAAGGATCATCCGGAAATTGGCTTCTGTATCGACGATCTGCGCGTCGAGCGGTGGTCGCGCGATCGCGACTATTTCGTCGCCGCAGCGGAAAAACTCGGCGCGAAAGTGTCGGTGCAATCCGCCGATGCGAGCGAAGAGCGGCAGATCTCGCAGATCGAAAACCTGATCTCGCGCGGCGTGGATGTCATCGTGATCGTGCCGTTCAATTCGAAGACGCTCGGGAATGTGGTCGCCGAAGCGAAGAAAGCGGGCATCAAGGTCGTTTCATATGACCGCCTGATTCTCGATGCCGATGTAGACGCGTACATCTCGTTCGATAACGAAAAGGTCGGCGAATTGCAGGCGCAAGGCGTCTACAACGCGCAGCCGAAGGGCAACTACTTCCTGCTCGGCGGCGCACCGACCGACAACAACGCCAAGATGCTCCGCGAAGGCCAGCTCAAGATACTGAAGCCCGCCATGGATAAGGGCGACATCAAAGTGGTCGGTCAGCAGTGGGTGCCGGAATGGAGCGCTTCCACGGCGCTGCGCATTGTCGAAGATGCGCTGACGGCGAATAACAACAAGATCGACGCGATCGTCGCATCGAACGACGGCACCGCGGGTGGCGCGATCCAGGCGCTCGCCGCGCAACACATGGCGGGCAAGGTGCCAGTGTCGGGCCAGGACGCGGACCTCGCGGCCGTGAAGCGTGTGATTGCCGGCACGCAGACCATGACGGTATACAAGCCGCTGAAACTGATTGCCGGCGAAGCGGCCAAGCTCTCCGTGGCGTTGGCGAAGGGCGAGAAGCCCGCGTATAACTCGCAATACGACAACGGCAAGAAGAAAGTCGACACGGTGCTCCTGCAACCCACGTTGCTCACCAAGAGCAATGTCGATGTAGTCGTCAAGGACGGCTTCTATACTCAGGCCCAGCTCGCGAGCCAATGAGCGTAACGTGTGCGCGGCGGACCTCGATGCGTGTCATGCGTATCGGCGCCGTCGCGCGCCTTGCAGCGAGGCATAGCGAATGACGCAAGCTCTTATGACGATGCGCGGCATCGTCAAGGCGTTTTCCGGCGTGAAGGCGCTCGACGGCATCGACCTCACGGTCGCGCCCGGCGAGTGCGTGGGCCTGTGCGGCGAGAACGGCGCGGGTAAGTCGACGCTGATGAAAGTGCTCTCCGGCGTGTATCCGTGGGGCACGTGGGACGGCGAAATCATCTGGGAAGGTGAGCCGCTGAAAGCCGCCAGTGTGCGCGACACTGAACGCGCCGGCATCATCATCATTCACCAGGAGTTGATGCTGGTGCCGGAGTTGTCGGTGGCGGAGAACATCTTTCTCGGCAATGAAATCACGCTGCCCGGCGGCCGCATGAACTACGCCGCGATGTACCAGCGCGCCGACGAACTGCTGCGCGAACTCGGCATTAGCGGGATCAATGCCGCACAGCCGGTGATGAACTATGGCGGCGGCCATCAGCAGTTGATCGAGATCGCGAAGGCGCTGAACAAGCGCGCCAAGCTGCTGATTCTCGATGAACCGTCGTCTTCGCTGACTTCCTCCGAGATCCGCATTCTGCTCGACATCGTGCGCGATCTGAAGCGGCGCGGCGTGGCCTGCGTGTACATCTCGCACAAGCTCGATGAAGTGGCGGCCGTGTGCGACACGATCAGCGTGATTCGCGACGGCCGTCATGTCGCAACGGAGCCGATGCGCGCGCTCACCACCGACCGCATCATTTCGCTGATGGTGGGCCGCGAAATCAAGAACCTGTTTCCACGCGAGCCGCATCCGATCGGCGACGTGATCTTCGAAGCGCGCCACGTTACCTGTTTCGACGTGACCAATCCGCGTCGCAAGCGTGTGAACGATGTTTCGTTCGCGCTGCGGCATGGCGAGATTCTCGGCGTGGCCGGTCTGGTCGGCGCGGGGCGCACGGAGTTGATGCAGGCGATCTTCGGCGCGTATCCCGGCGTGAGCGAGGCGACCGTGGTGATGGATGGCAAGCCGCTCAAGATTCGCGCACCCGTCGATGCGATTCGCGCGGGCATCGGCATGGTGCCGGAAGATCGCAAACGGCACGGCATCGTGCCGGGGCTGAGCGTCGGCCATAACATCACGCTGGCTGTGCTGGAGCGCTTTGCATCGGGTGGGCGAATCGACTCCGCTGCCGAACTCGATACGATTCATACGGAGATGAAGCGGCTTTCGGTGCGTGCCGCGCATCCCATGTTGTCGATCGCGAGTCTGTCCGGCGGCAATCAGCAAAAGGCCGTGCTGACCCGCATGTTGCTGACCAATCCGAAGGTGCTGATTCTCGACGAACCCACCCGCGGCGTCGACGTCGGCGCGAAATACGAAATCTACAAGCTGATTTTTCAACTGGCGCAGCGCGGCATGTCGATCGTGATGGTGTCCTCCGAATTACCCGAAGTGCTCGGCATCAGCGATCGTGTGCTGGTGATCGGTGAAGGCGAGTTGCGAGGCGATTTCATCAACGACGGCCTCACGCAGGAGGACATTCTCAGCGCCGCGATCCGTCCCGTGCAGCGATCCCCGAACCCAACCGCAGCGAGTGCCGCATGACGCCCGACGTTACTTCCCAACGCGCCGACGAAGCCGTGCCGCGAGGCGCATTCGGCGGTCCGCAGCGCATTCAGCAACTGTTCGCGCGCTACAAGATTCTCGCGCTGCTGATCGCCGTGGCCGCGATCTGGATTTTCTTTTCGGTGCTCACGCACGGCGCGTTCGTCACGCCGCGCAATCTGTCGAACCTGCTGCGGCAGATGTCGATTACCGGCATGCTCGCGTGCGGCATGGTGTTCGTGATCATCGCCGGCGAGATCGACCTGTCGGTTGGGTCGTTGCTCGGTTTGCTCGGCGGCGTGGCGGCGATACTCGACGTCAACCGCCATTGGCCAATCGGCGTCACGTTGCCGGTCGTCATGCTGCTCGGCGTGCTGGTCGGCATGTTCAACGGATGGTGGTCGACCTATCGGCGCGTGCCCTCGTTCATTGTCGGGCTCGGCGGCATGCTCGCCTATCGGGGCATTCTGCTCGGCGTGACAGGCGGTTCGACAATCGCGCCGGTGTCGGACAGTTTCGTGTTCGTCGGCCAAGGTTATTTGCCGCGGCTCGCGGGCGATACGCTCGCGGTGGTGCTGTTTCTGCTGTTGGCGTTTCTGACGATACGGCAGCGCCGCAACCGCGAGCGCTATCAGTTGCGTGTGGTGCCGTTCTGGCAGGACGTGGTGAAGGTGGTCGGCGCGGGTGTGATTCTCGCCGGCTTCGTTGCGACGCTCGATCGTTACGGCGGCATTCCGGTGCCGGTCCTATTGCTGCTCGCGCTGCTGGGTATTTTCACGTGGATCGCCACGCAGACCGTGTTCGGGCGACGCATCTATGCGGTCGGCTCGAACCTCGAAGCGACTCGGCTTTCGGGCGTCAACACCAATCGAGTGAAGCTGGCGATCTTCGCGTTGATGGGGCTGATGTGCGCGTTCGGCGGCATCGTCAATACGGCGCGGCTGGCCGCGGGTTCGCCTTCGGCGGGATCGATGGGCGAGCTCGATGCGATTGCCGCGTGCTTCATCGGCGGGACGTCGATGCGCGGCGGTTCCGGCACGGTCTACGGCGCGCTGATCGGCGCACTGGTGATGGCCAGCCTCGACAACGGCATGTCGATGCTCGACGTCGACGCCTATTGGCAGATGATCGTGAAGGGCAGCATTCTCGTGCTGGCCGTGTGGATCGATGTGGTGTCGGGGTCGAACCGGCGGTGAGGTTGAAGAAGGGGAGGTGCGGCGGCGCGAGCCGGCGCATCCCATTCCCCACCCCATTTAATGAAACACCCCACGACTTCCCTCAATCTCCGCCATCCTCCTCACCCCCCGCCCCGCGCCTCTTGACCTGAACCCACGCATTTAAGTCCCACATCCACTCTCCCGTCTTATTACTATTCCGAGGAACAACGCCAGGCGCCGACCCGCGCTTTCACAGCTTCCCAGCCATCGTGCAAGCTGATCGAACCATGCCATGTTGAAACGCAGAACCTTTCTGCTCGGCGGCGCCGGCGCTGTCGGCGCGTTGCTGGTCGGCTGGTCGGTGCTGCCGCCGGGGCAGCGTTTGACCGCCTCCATGCCGCTGCCGGCGCAAGGCACGCAGGTGCCGCTGAACGGCTGGGTCAAGATCGCCGCCGACAACAGCGTAACGATCATGATGTGCAAGGCGGAAATGGGGCAGGGCATCCACACCGGCCTTGCGATGCTGCTTGCCGAAGAACTGGACGCCGACTGGTCGCAGGTGCGCGTCGAAGACTCGCCCATCGACAAGATCTACAACAGCGTCCAAGCCATCATCGACGACCTGCCGTTTCGCCCCGACGACGACAGCACCGTCAAGCGCACCACCGTCTGGATGACCCGCAAGCTGGTGCGCGAAGCCGGCACGATGATGACGGGCGGTTCATCGAGCATCAACGACCTATGGACGCCGATGCGCGAAGCCGGCGCCTCGGCGCGCGCCATGCTGATCAGCGCAGCGGCCGCGCAATGGAAAGTGCCGGCCGGTGAATGCCGCGCTGAAGGCGGTCAGGTGCTGCACCCGTCGGGCCATAAGGCGAGCTTCGGCGAATTGTCGTCGATGGCCGCGCAGCAGGCGCTGCCGCGCAAGGTGGCGCTGAAAGATCCCGCCGACTTCAAGCTGATCGGCAAACCGCTACGCCGTATCGAAGCGGCATCGAAGATCAACGGCACGGCGCGTTTCGGCATTGACGTGCTGCCGGACGGCCTGCTCTACGCGAGCGTCGAGATGTGTCCAACACTGGGCGGTTCGGTGGCAAAGTTCGACGCAACGGCCGCCGGGAAAATGCCGGGCTTCATCAAGGCGTTCGCCGTCGCGCCGTACAGCGGCGGTACCGGCGGTGTCGCGGTGATCGCCGACAACCCGTTTCGCGCGACAAACGCGGTTGCCGCCATCGACGTGACCTGGCATGACGGCCCGGCAGCGAAGCTCTCGAACGCGGACGTGGACCGCCGGCTTGCGCAAGCACTCGACGACAGCGACGGCCACGCGTACTACCACCTGGGCGACGTCGATGCCGCGTTGAGCCGGGCGGCGCGCACCGTCAGCGCCGAATATCGCGCGCCGTATCTCGCGCATGGCGCGGTCGAACCGCTCAACTGCACCGTGCAGGTCGCGGACGGCGCGGCCACGGTTTGGGTCTCCACGCAAATGCCCGGCCTCGCGCGGCATCATGTGGCGAAAGTGCTGGACCTCGATGTCGACAAGGTCGACGTGCAAACGCTTCTGATCGGCGGCGCATTCGGACGTCGTCTGGAGCTGGATTTCATCGCTCAGGCCGCGGCGATTGCGCGCGAGGGCGGTGGCCGTCCGGTGCAGACCCTCTGGTCGCGGGCCCAGGATTTCACGCACGACTTCTATCGTCCGGCATGCCTGTCGCGGCTGAAGGCCGGTTTCGACAACGACGGCAAGCTGGTGGCGTGGCAGGCCACGTCGGCGAGTCAGGCGATCGTGCCGGAAGCGCTCGCGCGCTACTACGGCGCCCCGCGCCTTCCCATCGACAAGACCACCTGCGAAGGCGCGTTCGATCAGCCCTACGAATGGCCCGCCGCGCGTGTCGCGCACAAGATCGTCGAATTGCCGGTGCCGGTCGGGTTCTGGCGCTCGGTCGGCCACTCGCATCAGGCGTTCTTCACCGAGGGCTTCACCGACGAACTCGCCGTAGCGACCGGCAAAGACCCGATTGCGTTTCGCGCCGCGCTGCTCGAGCAGCATCCGCGGCATCTGGCGGTGTTAAAGCGCGTCGTGGCGTTGTCGGACTGGGAACGTCCGTTGACGCGTGCCGCCGACGGCGCGCCGCGCGCGCGTGGCGTCGCGTTGCACGAGGCGTTCGGTAGCGTGGTCGCGCAGGTCGCGGAAGTGTCGATCGGGCCTGGTAATAAGATTCGCGTGCATCGGGTGGTCTGCGTGATCGATTGCGGCATGCCGGTGAATCCGAATCTGATTCGTCAGCAGATGGAGAGCGCGGTCGTCTTCGGTCTCTCCACCGCGTTGCAGGACGAGATCACGCTCGTCAACGGCCAGGTGCAGCAGAAAAACTTTACGGATTTTCCCGTGGTGCGGATCGACGATTGCCCAGTAATCGACACGGACATCATGCCCAGCCAGATGCATCCGCAAGGCGTGGGCGAAGCGGGTGTGCCGCCGGTCGCGCCGGCGGTGGCCAATGCGGTGTTCAAGCTAACCGGCCAGCGTTTGCGCTCGCTGCCGTTGAAGCTCGCGTGAAGCACCCCGGATTCAAAAACTTAGGGACTAGGACGAAGGAGACAGCCGATGGGATCGCTGAACATCAACGGCCGGGCGGTGGCGGTACAAGCCGAGCCCGACATGCCGCTTCTGTGGGTGCTGCGTTGCGAACTCGGTATGACCGGCACCAAGTTCGGCTGTGGCCTGGGTATTTGCGGCGCGTGCACGATCCATGTGGATGGCGAGCCGAGCTTTGCCTGTCAAACGCTCATGTCGAGCCTGCACACGCAGAAGATCACGACCATCGAAGGCTTGCAGGGTCCTGAAGCACAGGCATTGAAGACCGCGTGGATCGATCTCGACGTGGTGCAGTGCGGCTACTGCCAGAGCGCGCAACTCATGGCGGCCTGCGCGTTGCTCAAGCACAATCCCAAACCGACCGACGCCGACATCGACACGGCGATGTCGCACATCGTATGCCGTTGCGGCACCTATCCACGGGTACGTGCGGCAATCCACCAGGCGGCGGCAAAGCGCCGCCCCGCGTAATGCCGCCGACGTGTTTCGTGTTATCGAAAGAGCCCGCCGCGCGTGCTCAACCTGCCAGCAATTCCACCACGGCGACGACCGCCGCAAAAATGCCGATGCAGCCGCCCAGCGTGGCTGCGCTTTTCATGAATTGCGACATACATGTCCCCGTATTGAGTAGTTGGTGATATGTATTTAACCCGAAATGAAAGCTAAAAGAAAGCTAATAAAAATAATTCGTAAGCTCGGTGGGCATCATCGCAAAACACGGTTTGCCGCCAGCACGCCCCAATAAGACGCCTCCTCGAATAGCGACATGCCGGACAAATCGGCATGCGCGAACAGGATCGGGCCGTCCAGGTCGCGCAAGGCGAGCAACCCCGGACGGCTCAGGAAGCCGACATCCGGCGTAGCCATGGCGTGGCCGCGAACGGTGATTTCCAGGGCCGCGGCATGACGCCACAGATCGCGGCCGTAGGCGGGCACCAGTTCGATCGCGGCCTGCGTGCGCAGGTCGTCGGGATGCGCGGCGGCCAGCCAGCGGCGCGTGTCGTCGGGCGTCTTGAGGTCGAGCGCCTGATACGCCGAGAACACCGAGCGCTGCGGCGGCGACAGACGAATCAGTTGATGCGTCGAGACCACGTAGCCGAGACCTTCGCCGCGATACACGACGTTGTCCCACGCGAGCGGCACACCCTGCGCTTCGCGCGGCATGCCGTCCATCAGGAAGTTGGAGACGAGCCACGGCGCGCGCGGTGGCAGATCGCGCGACGCTTCGAAACCGCTAGCGGCCAGATTCGGTATCACGTGTTGCGCGACGAAAAGCGGCATCGCGCACACCACGCGGCGCGCTTTCAGTACGAACGTGCTGGGTACGTTCTGCTTGTCGATGCGCACGCACAGCACTTCAATGCCGCTGGTTTTTTCATCGACGCGTGCGGCGAAGCCCGGCAGGGACCACGTATGTTCTTTGCCCACGCGACTTGTGATCGACGCGCTCAGTTTGGTCACCATGCCGTGCAGCCCGTCGGGCCAAGTCAGCACCGCGCCATCTTCGGCATTGCGCGCATGGCCGCCACGCGACGAGAAGTAATGCAAACCGGCCCACGCGGAGACGCGTTCATAGCCCGCGCCGAAATCGTCGCGGCAGGCGTAGTTCAGATACCAGTGCAACGAGGGCGCGCTGTAGCCTTCGTCGACGAGCCACTGTTTGAACGAGCGCTTGTCCAGCGCACGCCAATTCGGATCCTGCGACGACTGCGCCAGCGGAATGCAGAACACCTTGCGGCCGTCATTGCCGAGGGCGGTGCGCAACGCATCGGTATAGGCGAAAAACCGCTGCTGCTGCGCGAGTTCCGCGTGACTCACGCCCAGCGTCGGCACGAGTCCGTCCTGCCATTGGCCGTCGATCAGCAGGCGTTCGTCCGGCGCGTGGACCAGCACGCGCTCATCGAACACGGGCCGCGCGGTGAACGGATCGGCCTCGATCACGCCGAGGTCGGCGAGCATGTCGCGCAAGTGCGTCGATTCCATCGACGGCAAGGGCAGATAGTGCGCGCCCTTCGGATAACCGAGATCGCCATACTGACCACCCGCCGCATTGCCGCCGAATTCGGGCCCGGCAAGTAGGACGAAATTCTTGTGTCCCGCGCGCGCGAGTTGCCACGCGCACGACAAACCCGCCGCGCCCGCGCCGAGAATCGCGATGCCGGTTTCGATCGTGCCGGACGGCGGCGGCAAGCTGCGATGGTCGCGCAACGCGTGGCCCTCGCGCATGCCGGGGCTGTCCACCACCGGCGTCGTCTCGATCCAGCCGGTGCGGCCGCAACCGGTGAGCGTTGCCGCCGCGCCGGCCAGCAGAAAAGTGCGGCGGTCCATCAGCGGAGCACGTGCTTCCAGTCCTCGTCGAAAAGACGGACGAGCGGCTGGTCGTTCAACTGGTTCGGCGCCATCGGTAACGCGGGCATGTCGGCGGGGAAGTGAAACATTTCGACGGCGGTTTGCGCGTCGAGCCAGCGCATGGGCTCCGAGTAATGCGTCGGGATCGTATAGTCGCGGCGTTTGCCGGCGATCACGAAACCCCAGTCGCCAAACGAGGGCACATAGCAGTGATAGGGCCACGTGTTGAAGCCCGCTTCGCGCAGCGTATCGACAATGGTCCAGTACGCGTGCGGCGCGAAATACGGCGAGGTCGATTGAATCACCGCATAGCCGTTCTCCGACAGATGCCGTGCGAGCATGCGATACACCGGCACCGAGTACAGGCGCCCCAAACCGAAGTTGGTGGGATCGGGAAAGTCCACCACGATCGCGTCGAACACGTCGGCGTTGGATTCGAGCCAGCGCACGGCGTCGTCGTTGATCACATGCACGCGCGGGTTTTTCAGCGAGCCTTGATTGAGTTTGACGAGCGGCGCGGAATTCGAAAAGAGCCGCGTCATGGCCGGATCGAGATCGACCAGCGTGACGGTTTCGATGTTGCGATGCTTGAGGATTTCACGCACCGCGAGGCCATCGCCGCCGCCGAGCACCAGCACGTGCCTGGCCCACGGCAACGCTTCGAGCGTGGGATGAATCAGCGCTTCGTGATAACGATGCTCGTCGCGCGAAGAGAATTGCAGATTACCGTTCAGGTACAGACGCATGTCGTCGTGCCATTGCGTGAGCACGATGCGCTGATAAGGCGTGGTTTCGGAAAAGATCGTCTCGTCGCCGTAGAGGCCGTGTTCGGCCCAATGCGTGAGGCGTTCGGACAGCGCGAAACCGGCGCCGAGCAGACTGATCACCAGCGCGGCGCGCGCCAGCTTGGCCGGCACGTTGCTGATTTCCGCGCGAAACGTGTGCGTGGTCCACAACGCGACCAAGGCATTGAGAATGCCGAACAGAAAGCCGGTACGCAGCAGGCCGAGGCGCGGCGCGAGTACGAGCGGAAACAACAGTGAGACCGCGAGAGAACCGAGATAGTCGAAACTCAACACGTCGCTGACGGTATGGCGAAACGCCTGGCGGCGTTGCTGGAAGGCGCGCATCACCAACGGAATCTCCATGCCGATCAATGCGCCGAGCACCAGCACCACCGCGTAGAGCGCGGCGCGAAACGGCGTGGACAGCCACGCGAATACGCCGAACAGCATGGCCGCCGACAAACCGCCAATCAGCCCAACCAGCAATTCGATATCGACGAAGCGATCGAGCACGTCATCGTCGTCGATGAACTTGGCGAGCCACGAGCCGACACCCATCGCAAACAGATAACAGCCGATCACCGACGAGAATTGCAATACCGAGTCGCCGAGCAAATAGCTCGACAGCGTACTGCTGATCAGTTCATAACCCAATCCGCATGAAGCCAGAACCAGTACGGAGAGAATCAGCATGCGATTATGTTTAATCATCGCGCTGGGCACTCCGGTCCGATGTGGATATACTGGCGGCGATTTCGGCGAGCCTTCGAACGGCGCTGCCCGCATAATCATGGCCGGCAGAATCGGCATGCATGTTGGCATGCTCGGCATACACAATCCGGGGGAATAAATGGGTGATGCCTTTTCTTATGGGATTCATTTACTGTCGGCGTTTGTGCTGATCCTCGGATTCGCGGCAGTTTACCTCAAGGTCACACCGTTCGACGAACTGGCCCTGATCCGCGAAGGCAACGTTGCCGCGCTCCTTTCCTTTGCCGGCGCGCTGATCGGCTTCTGCCTGACGCTCGCCTCGAGCATTGCGCATAACTCCACGCTGATGTTGGTGCTGATCTGGGCCATCGGCGCCATGGTCGTGCAGGTCGCGACTTACGCATTGCTCACACGCCTTTTGCCCGGCATGAATGACGGCATTGAAACGCGTAATACGGCAATGGGCGGTTTGATGGGCGCGGCTTCGCTGGTGGTCGGCATTATTAACGCAGCCTGTCTGACCTGATTTGCGTTTAACACATTTCCACGTTAATGCCTGATAAGCGGGCGCCTCGCGCGAGGAGTACATGATGAGTTTCGGTTCGTTTATTCGCAAGCAATTTGTCGACGTCCTGCAATGGACGGAAGATAGCGACGGCGTATTGGCCTGGCGTTATCCAATGGAAGACCAGGAAATCCAG
Source organism: Paraburkholderia sp. RL18-101-BIB-B (assembly GCF_046026985.1). Taxonomy (NCBI): domain Bacteria; kingdom Pseudomonadati; phylum Pseudomonadota; class Betaproteobacteria; order Burkholderiales; family Burkholderiaceae; genus Paraburkholderia; species Paraburkholderia sp. RL18-101-BIB-B. The sequence continues at coordinate 60,967 of NZ_JARESV010000005.1, read as the reverse complement.
TACGGCGCGCAATTGACGGTGCGCGAATCGCAAATGGCGCTGTTCGTCAACGAAGGGCGCATTGCCGATGTGTTCGGCCCCGGCCTCTACACGTTGACCACGCGCACGCTGCCGGTGCTGACCAGTCTGCGCAATTGGGACAAGCTGTTCCAATCGCCCTTCAAGTCCGACGTGTACTTCTTCAGCACGCGTCTGCAACTCGGGCGGCGCTGGGGTACGCCGCAACCGGTCACGATTCGCGATAGCGAATTCGGCCTCGTGCAGGTGCGGGCGTTCGGGATCTATTCGTACCGCGTGGTGGATGTGCCGTCGCTTCATCGCGAGATCAGCGGAACGCGCGCGGTCTATACCGTCGACGATCTCGAGCAGCAGTTGCGCAACCTCGTCGTCACGGCTATGAGCGTGGCGTTCGGTTCGGCGGACGTCGCGTTCGTGGATATGGCGGCAAATCAGGAAGTGCTCTCGCAGCGGATCGGCCAGGCGCTCGCGCCGGTGTTCGCGCGTTACGGCGTGGCGCTCGATTCGTTCACGGTGCAGAGCGTGTCGTTGCCGGAGGCGCTGCAAAAGGCACTGGACGCGCGTATCAGCGTGGGCGTGAGCGGCGATCTGAACAAGTTCGCGCAGTACCAGGCCGCGCAATCGATCCCGCTCGCCGCGCAGAATCCCGGCGGCGTGGCCGGTGTGGGCGCGGGTATCGCAGCGGGCGCGGCGATCGCGCAAACCATGACGGGCGCGCTGAATCAACCTGCTCAAACGCCACCTGCGCAAGCCCCGGCCTCGAACGATTACGTCGAGCGTCTGCAGCAACTCAAGACCCTGCTGGACAAGGGCCTCGTCACCGAAGACGACTATGCGAAGGCGAAAGCCGAGATCCTCGCGAAGCTGACAAAATAAACGCACTCGATGTTCAGTACTTCGTGTCCTCAATGCGGCGCGCCGCTCGAATTCCGCTCCGCCGCGGCCGTCATGGCCGTGTGCGGATCGTGCCGCAGCACCTTGCTCAAACGCGGCGAGGCGGTCGAACGGATCGGCGAAATGGCCTCGGTATTCGAGGACTATTCGCCATTGCAACTCGGTGTGACGGGCCGCCATGAGTCACGTGTGTTCACGCTGCTCGGCCGCATTCAATTGCGTTACGACGCGGGCTACTGGACCGAGTGGTACGCCGCTTTCGACGACGGCAAGTTCGGCTGGCTTTCCGATGCCTCAGGGCAATACGCGGTCACCACGCAACAGAATCTCGACGGCAGCGCCGACGAGCCACCGCAGTTCGATTCGCTGCGCCCGGGCGTCGGCTTTCACTTCGGCGGCAGGCGTTATCTCGCGTCGGATATCCGCACGGCGCAATGCGTCGGCGGCGAGGGCGAGTTGCCGTTTCGCGTGGGCGACGGCTGGCAGGCGCGCGTCGCCGACTTCCGCTACGAAGACAAATTCATCACACTGGATTACTCCGACGCCGAACAGCAGTCGGGCAAGCCGGTGGTCTATGCGGGTGCGTCGGTGGAACTGGACACGCTCGCCTGTCAGGGCTTGCGTGACGAAGCCGAGATTCGCGAGTCGGAGGGCCGTTATCGTGGCGAACTGGGTGTGTTCACGTGCCCGAGTTGCGGCGCGTCGCTCGAATGTCCGGTCGGTGTGGCGAACTATGTGATCTGCGGCTCGTGTCATGCGGGCGTCGATTGCAGCGCCGAACAGGTCACGCTGTTTTCGAAGAAGCGTGAGGTCGAGTCGATCGAAACGGCGCTGCAACTCGGCGCGAGCGCGACCTTCGACGGCGCGAAATATACGGCACTCGGCCTCATGCGCTGCCGCACGCCGGACGGCGAATCGAGTTGGGAAGAATATCTGCTGCACAACCTCGAACGCGGCTTTCTGTGGCTCGTGCATGGCGAAGGCCGATGGGAACGTGTGGACGTGCTGAACAACTGGCCGATGATTAGCAAAGACGGCCAGGTGCTCGAAGGCGGCAAGACCTATCGCGAACGCGAGCGCTACGACGCGGTGGTCGCTTACGTGGCCGGCGCATTCAACTGGCGGGTGCAAGTGGGCGATAAGACGTCGATCACCGATTTCACGTGGCGCGACTTCAAGATGACGCGCGAGACGACGGCCGATGAAATCGTCTGGTCGCGCGCCAAGCCGTTGAGCAATAGTAGGGTTGCGGAACGATTCGGTGTGCCGGCGCTGGCGGCGGAAACAGCGCGCCGGCGTGCGGCCAAATCCGCCAGCAGCGAAGCAAAACCGGCGCGAGAAGGAATCACGACGGCCGGCTTCGGTCCCTGGCCGTGGATCGCTACCTTCGCGATGGTCTTCATCAACTTCGGCAAGCTATTCGAATTCGACGGTTCGACGGTGCTGGCGATCGTCGGCATGGTGGCTTTGTGGGCGCCGGAGTGGATCTGGCGCGCCTTCCACGAAGAGTCGAGGTGAGCGTGAGGCAAATCTTATATGTGCTTTACGCGCTCGTTGTGATTGTCATGTTCAGTTGCACGTCGATGACCGGAAGCGGCGGTGGTGGTTATGGCGGGACGTCCGCGCGCAGCGGTTATTCGTCGTATGGGTCGCACAAGTGAGGGCGGCGACGGCCATGTCCGTGCCTGCGCCGCGTGATGCCTATGGCACGCATGTGTTGGCCGATCTCGGCGGTATCGCGGCGGACATGCTGCGGGATCCCGCAGCGCTCGAGGCGATTCTGTTAAACGCGGCTAAGGCTGCGGGCGCTACGGTACTCTCCGCGCACTTTCATCACTTTGGCGGCGAGCATGGTGTGACGGGTGTCGTGCTGCTCGCGGAATCGCACGTCACGATTCATACGTGGCCGGAGCATCGCTTCGCCGCGCTCGATATTTTTATGTGCGGCAAGGCGCGTGCTGAAGATGCGGTCGCGCAGATCGCTCGGGAGTTAAAGGCGGAAGCGCGGAATGTGCGCACGTGTGAGCGCGGAGTGGTGCCGCCGCGGTAGATCGGTCGGCAAGCGGATTGTCTAAAGCGAACCTTGATAGGCTGGCCGCGTTAGACAATCACAAATGAAAAGCCGCTTTAAGGCGCTTTCGCTGCAGCCGTCGGCACCGGCGTTGCCTTAACCGGCACCGCAGCCGCTGGCGTCGAACTGCCGGACGCGTTCTGCGGATCAACTTCCCACCCTCCGCCAAGCGCGAGGAACAGATTGACCTGATCGATCGCCACCTGGCCATCCGCAGCCGCCGCCTGTGACTTCGTCGACGTCAGCGTGCGCGTCGCATCCAGATCCGAAATAAACGACTCACGTCCCGCGCGATACAGCCGGTGCGTTTCATCCGCCGACTCGGTGGCCGACCTCACCGCGGCACGCAGCGCGTCGGCGCGGGCGTAGTCCGACGCGTAGGTCGCGAGACTGGTTTCGGTCTCGCGCAGCGCGGTCAGGACCACGCCGTCGAACTTCGCCAACGCCACCTGGCTCGACGCCTGTGCTTCACGCACGCGGCCACGCGCGCCGTTCGCCGGGAACGTCCAGCTGATCAGCGGACCGAAGCCCCAGCGCGCCGTGGGCGACGTGCCAAGGTCTTCCAGAATGCCTGTCAAACCCGCCGACGCACCGATGCTCACCGTCGGATACAGCGCCCCGGTAGCGACGCCGATACGCGCGGTGGACGCCGCCAGTTGACGCTCTGCCTCGCGCACATCCGGTCGGCGCTTGAGCAGCGCGGCGCCGTCGCCGACTGGAATCGGCTGACGGATTTGCGGCAGCCTGTCGCAAGCGAGCACGGCCGGCGGCAGGTCGGACGGCGCGCGGGCAAGCAGCGCCGCGAGGCGGTACTGCGCGATCTTGCGGCGCGCTGTATACCGCGGAATATCGGCCGACAACGTATCGACCTGGGTCTGCCCGCGCGTCACGTCGGGCTGATTGCCGCGGCCCGCGTCGCGCAGGCGGCGCGAAACGTCCACGCGCTGTTTCTGCAAGGCCAGCGACTGTTGCGCGATCCTGAGTTCCTCGGCGGCCGAACACTGCTCGACGTAAGAGCGCACCACGTCCGCCACCACGGTGATCCGCGCGAGTTCGCCCGCGGCCTGCACGGATTCGGTGTCCGCTTGCGCCGCTTCCACGCCGCGCCGCAGCTTGCCGAACAGATCGATTTCATACGAGACGCTGATGCCGATGTCGCCTTCATTCACGACCGGCAGTTTCTCGGTGAGCAGGTATTGTTCGGCGGACTCCTGCGCGCGTTCGATCAGCGCCGACGTCTTGCCGGAAAATCCGCCTTGTGCTTGCGCGACGCCTAGCGCTTCACGCGAGCGCGCCAGATTCGCGGCAGCGACGCGCAAGTCGGTGTTCGATTGCAGCGCCTGGTCGACGAGTCCGTTCAGCACTGGATCGTCGTATAGCTTCCACCACACGGGCGGCACGTTCTGACGCGTCGTCAGGGACGTATCGGCGCCTTCGATCGGCGCATTGGCGAGCGGCGCGTTGACGAGCGCCTGTTGCGGCAACGAGTAGTTGGGACCGACGTTGATGCAGCCGTTCAGCGCGACTGCCAACGGCAATAGCGGCAGCAACGGCAATAAGGGCAGGGCGCGCGACAGCTTCATTGCGAGGCGCCCGATGATGAGACCGCCGCCGACGCCGGCTGTGCAGCCGAGCCAGCCGGAACAGCAGACGTAGCCGACGCCGACGCCGAAGCCGCTACCGCACCCGACGCCCCCGCATCCGGATGCTTCTTACCGCCAGGCGACAGATCACGCACCGACACAGTCGCCGTGCGCCCGGCAATCATGCGGAAATCCGCAGGCACTTCATCGAGCGCCACACGCACCGGAATCCGTTGCGCGAGCCGCACCCAACTGAACGCCGGGTTCACATTCGGCAGCAGATTCGAGCCTTGCGTGCGGTCGCGATCCTCGATCGCGGCGACGATGCTCTGCACGTGTCCACGCAACACGGCCGGCTCGCCCATCACCGTGATATCGACTGGCTGACCGATGTCGATGCCACCCAGCTTGGTTTCCTCGAAATAGCCATCGACACGGAACGAATGCATGTCCACCACCGAAACCACCGCCCGCCCCGCCGCGACATATTCGCCAACGCGCGGCGCGCGGTCGTTCAGATAACCGTCGACCGGACTCGCGATCGTGGCGCGCTGCAAATTCAGCTTCGCCGTATCGATAGCCACATTCGCATCAGCGAGCGCGGCCTCGCCCTGTTCGACGCGCGAACGGCTTTCTTCCGACACCTCCGCCGCGACCAGGTTGCCGAGCTTGCGGTTACGCGCGTCTTCGCGGCGCGCCTGATCGAGCGTGGCGCGGCGTTGTTGCGCGGTGGCCTGCGCCTGGCGCAGCGCGAGCGTATAGCGGGCCTGATCGATCACGAACAGCACCTGGCCTTGCTTGACCTGCTGGTTGTCCACTACCTCGACCGACGAGATCAGCCCCGAGATGTCCGGTGCGACCTGGATCACGTCGGCGCGCACGTGTCCGTCGCGGGTCCAGGGCGCGAACATGTAGTAGCCGACCAGTTTCCACAGCACGAAGGCGGCGACGACGACGACGATCAAGGTCAGCAGAATTTGACCGACGGAGAACCAGGTTTTTTTCACGTTATTAGTCTGTGCGAAACGACAACGACAAGGCCCAGCACCAGCACATAGATGCCGAGATCGAAGATGGAGCGATGCCAGACGAAACGGTAAAAGCCGACGCGCGCGAGCACCGTGCGAATGGCCAGGTTGATCAGATACGCGACCAACATCAGCACGAGCACGGCCGGCACGAACACGCCGAAGATATCGATTTCACCGATCATCGCGGGAAGTGGAAAAGGGTGGAGAGGGCTGGAAAGTCGCGACGAGTTGGGCGCATCAGGCAGCGGCCTCCGGTTCGGGCGGCGTCGGTGTCGTCAGCGTGGCCGGAAACAGCGAAAGACGCAAGCCGACCAGCGCGTGCAGCGCTTCACGCAACCGGCGTGCCGAGGTTTGCGAGGTCGCGCTCGGCGCATCGGCGTTGGCGAGCCCTTGTGCCGTCACGCGCGCCACGGCGGCGTCGATCGACGACATCAGGCTGTCGGGCACCGGCTCGCGCTTGCGGCGATTGACGCAGCTTTCATAGTACTGACGCACGTCGTCGAGCACGTGATCGATCGCGGCGGGCGCTTCGCCGCCCAGCTTGTGGGTCAGGCGGCGCAGATCGAGTGCGTTGAAGGCGATGCGCAGATCGCGAAAGCTTTCGATCGACGGATGGCGATGGTCGTCGGTCGCGGCAAGGCGCGGGATCAATTGCATCAGGCGGTCGAGCATGCGCGCGGCGAGGTTGCGCGGATCGTGGATCGGCCGCGTCGATGCCGTGAGCGCGACGTCGGCCCAGCTCGAACGCAGCAGACGGGCCGCCGCGAGTTCGGCGCCGAACGGCCGCGTCACGCGCGTCCACAGATACGCGTAAAGCAAGCCGGCGAGGCCCGCGAGATTGCTGTTCATGAACACCAGGAAGTTGGCGTCGTACGCGTCCTGAATGCTGATGAAGGTGGCCGTGTTCACGGCGACCAGCACCGTGGCCAGGTTGAACTGCGGGCGCGGGATCAGCGTGCCGACGAAGATGAACGGCGCGGCGAACATGATCACCAGCATAGGAAAGTCATGCACGTGCGGCAGCACGACGAACAGATAGACGCCCGCCGCCACCACGCTGATCGCGGTCGCCACGAAGAAGCGGAACACGAACGGCGCGGGTTCGTCGAGCGCGGCGAAGAAGCAGCACGCCACGGCCGCGAGCGTGACCGCGCTCGCGCCGTCGTTCCAGCCTGAGCTGATCCACAAACTGCACGCGAGAATCACGGCCGCCGCCGCCGAGCCGGTGGAGAACAGCATGATGCCGTGATCGTAGAAGCGCTCGGTGCCGCCCAGCCGCCAATGACGGAAGCGCGGGCGCCACGAGCCTTCTTCCCGCGTGATGATGATGCGCAGCGAGCGGCAGTCCTGCCAGACGTCGATCACCTGTTTCATGCGCCACAGTGCGTTCGAGAGCAGCGCGCCGTCCCAGCCCGCGAGTGCGGACGGCGGCGGCTGCATCGCCGCGATGCGCTCGCGCAGCGCGTCGGCGGTCGGGTCGGGGTGATCGCCCTCGCTCACGGTGGGCATCGGCTCATTGAACCATTTGATGACGTCGGCGAGCAGGCTTTCCAGAGCCTCGGGCCACGTCTGCCGGCCGCTGTTGTAGAGCGCGATCAGCGGATCGGCGAGCGACGACATGATCGGCAGCAGCAACTGCATGCGTCCGCGCAGTTCATGCGTGCGCGCCAGCACGTCGGGCCGCGTGTGATCGTAGGCAAGCTGGCTCAGCAGCAATTCCAGACCATTGATGGTGGCCGCGATGCGCTGCCGGGCACCCGAAATCGCCGAGCCGGCAATCCGCCCGGAGAGCGTTTCGGTCGCATAGAAGGCGGCGTCGCGAAACCATGCGTCGGTTCGCTCGATGATGGTCGGCGCAAGCCGGCTCGGAAACAGCGCGCCGCCAACAATGCTCGCGCAAACGATGCCGAGCGTGATCTCTTCGGTACGGCTGACCGCGAGATCGAACACGCCGCCCGGATTGGTCACCGAGGGCAGCGCGATGATCGGCATCGTATAGCCGGCCAGCAGGAACACGTAGCTGCGCGCGGTGCGGTCGAACACCGCCAGATACAGGAGCGTGCCGGTCCAGAGCGCCACGATCACGCTGAATAGATACGGCGATTCGACGAAGGGCGGCACCAGCAGCACCGCGGCCGAGGCGCCGAGCATGGTGCCGAGCGCGCGATAAAGCGCCTTGGAACGCGTCGCGCCGACAAACGGGTTCGACACGATGTAGACGGTCGCCATCGCCCAATACGGCCGCGGCAGTTCGAGCGCGAGGCCGATGTAGAGCGCGATCATCGCCGCGGCAAACGTCTTGACGGAGAACAGCCAGTCGCGAAGGGAAGGGTAGACCATAAACCGTTACGCCGGATCGTTGGCGCTGTGCGGCGCGGCGGTGTCTGCTTTGCCTTTGTTCGCTTTGGTAGCCTTGCGGGGTTGGCTGGCGTGCTGCGTTGGTTTGACCGACGCGCGTTGAACGCCTTCATCGCGGTCCGGATCGCCGCTGGGATCGCTGTTCTGATCTGCACGTTCGCCGGCGTCGGCCGTGAACGCGGCCAGCACGCGCAAGGTCGCTTCGAGATCGCTGCGCGAGACGTCTTTCAACGCCAGCGCCCGCAACGTGACCAGTTCTTCTTCCATTTTTGCGGTGACGGCGCGGCCTTCTTCGGTGAGCACCACGGTTTTCGCGCGGCGGTCTTCGGGGTCTTCGTCGCGACGCATCAGACCTGCGGCGCACAGTTGATCGAGCAACCGCACCAGCGAGGGCCCTTCGATGCCGATGTGATCGGCGAGCGTGACCTGGCGCACCGCCGCGCCGAGGCGGCTGGCGGTCAGGAGCGGCGTGGCGCACGCCTCGGAGACATTGAAGGCCGCCAGCACGCCGTGACTCGTGCGCCGCCATTTTCGGGCGGCGACGACCAGCGTGCTGCTGACTGTCCGGCGCAAGGTATCGAGATTCGACATGGCCGGTATTGTATTTCCAAAAAATTCGTTAGCAAACTATTGAATTGGAATTTTTTGTGACGGCGCGATGTGGCCGCGTGCGTTGACAGGCGCCGGGGTTCGCCATGCAAACGTCGCTCAAGCCGCGAGTCCGAGCCTTACCGTACGCGCCAGATCATCGAGTTGAAAAGGCTTGCGCAAAATCGTGCAGCGCTTCACGGCCAGCCCGGAAATGTCCACGTCCGCATAACCCGTTGCGAGGATCACCGGCAAATCCTCGCGCATCTTGCGCGCCTCGGCGATCACGTCGATCCCGTTCATGCCGGGCATCGCGAAGTCCACCATCAGCAAGTCCGGGTTGTCGTCCTGCAAACGATTCAGGCCCGCGCGTCCGTCGGCGGCTTCGGTCACGGTGTAGCCGAGCATTCTCAGCGACTCGACCAGCATGGCGCGCACCTCGCCGTCGTCTTCGACCACCAGGACGCGCTTTTCGCCGACCACGTTCGCTTCCGCATCGGACGCCGCTTCGGCCTGCGGCGCCACGCGCTCGCGCAACGGCAGCCAGATCTCGACCGTGGTGCCCACGCCTTCCTCGCTGAACAGACGCGCCGTGCCGCCAGCTTGCCTCGCAATGCCGTAGACCTGACTCAAGCCGAGCCCGGTTCCCTTGCCGATTGGCTTGGTGGTGAAGAACGGATCGAAGACGCGCGACACCACATCGGCCGGCACACCCGAGCCGGAATCGGCGACTTCGACCACTACGTAGCGGCCTTCATCGAGTGTCTGATCGGGCGCCTCGCGCACCTTCACGCAAATGCCGAGCTGGCCGCCGCCCGGCATGGCATCGCGCGCGTTGATGGCGAGATTGAGAACGGCCAGTTCGAGCTGATTGGCGTCGGCCTGTGTCCACATCTCTTCGCCATCGAACTCGTTGGTATAGCGGATGCTTGAACCGAGCGACACCGTGATGATGTCGCGCATGCCTTGCAGCAACGCCACCACGTCCACCGCTTTCAGATCGAGGTTGCTGTTACGCGAGAAAGTGAGCAACTGTCCCGTCAGTTTTGCGCCGCGTTCGGTCGCGCGTTTGACGGTGGCGGCCATGCCGCGAAGGCGCTCGTCACTGCTCACGCGCGCAATCAACTCCGCGTTGACCATGATGACGTTCAGCAGATTGTTGAAGTCGTGCGCGATGCCGCCGGTGAGTTGCCCGAGTGCTTCCATCTTCTGTGATTGCACCAGCACGGCCTGCACTTTGGCGCGCTCGTGAATTTCCATCATCAGCCTGTTGTTGGCGGAGGCGAGTTCGTGAGTGCGTTCGGCGATGCGGCTTTCCAGCGAGTCGTTCAATTGCACCAACGCCTCTTGCGCTTCGATCCGCTCGGCCAGATGGCGGCGCGATTCGTATTGCCGCGCGCGTGCCCGCAATGACGACGCTACCGCGCGCCGCAACGTTTCCGAATTCAGCGGGCGCTCGAGCACGACCACGTTGCCGAGCCGTTCGAGCACTTCCAGGCCACGTTCGGAACGATGTCCGAGGCGTGAGGCGGCGAGCAGAATGAACGGGAAATCGGACCATGCTGGCTGTTGTTCGAGCCAGGTGAAAAGCCGGATCGCATGGTTGCCCGCGAGCGCTTCTTCAGCGATCAACGCGGCGCCCGCACCCGCGTCCAGCGCCGCGGTGAGCGTGTCGGCATCGCGGCACGCTACGCAAAGGCGCTTATCTTTGTGCAGCACTTCGGCAATCACATCGGCGTCGCGGCCAAACGGCGCCAGGATGAGGACGCGTTGCTCCATGACTTACTGCCCAGACGTGTCGATGACGCGGTTCGTCGCACCGAGCAGCGCGGTGCTGCCGCGATAAGCCGGCAGTCCGGAGAGCACACCTTCGAAGTCACGCAGCGCCTCGCCCACTTCCACGCCGTTGCCGCCGAGCCGGAACTGGCGGATCGAACGCTCGTGGGCATTGGCGCGGCTCTTAACGGCCGTCACGGCGGTGAGCACTTCGCCGTGGTGTTCGAAATAACGGAACAGCACGACCACGTCGCTTAGATAGCTGATGTCGATATCGTTCTGCACCTCGCCGATAATGCCGTGCTGTCCCAGCACGAGCATCGTGATGATGCCTTGCTGGTTCAGATAGCCGAGCAGTTCATGCATTTGCAGCAGCAGATAGCGCTCGCCGGGCATGGCCTGGAGATAGGCGTTCAGGCTGTCGATCGCGACGTACTTGACGTCTCTCTTCTCGACCGATTGGCGCACGTCGCTGGCGAATTCGCCGGGCGAGATTTCCGCCGGATCGATCTGGCGCAGCGTCAGCAGGCCGCTCTCCACGTGCGGCGCCAGATGCATGCCGAGCGTCGCGCAGCGGATCATCAGCGTGACGAGGGTCTCGTCGAACACGTAGTAGACGCAGCGCTCGCCGCGTTCGAGCGCCGCGACGAGGCACGACACCACCGTGGTGGTCTTGCCGACGCCCGAAGGGCCGATCATCAGCGCATTGGTGCCGGGGATCAGACCGCCGCCCAGCAACGCGTCGAGTCCCAGCGTGCCGGTGCTGACCGCTTCGGTGTCGAACGTCGCGTGGTGTTCCGCCGCGACGAGGCGCGGATACACGTGGATGCCGCCGGTGTCGAGCGTGAAGTCGTGGTACCCCTCGCGGAATTTGATGCCGCGCATTTTGGCGATGCGCGCGCGCCGCCGGTTGCCGCCGTAGTCGTGCACGAGATTGTCGAGGCTGATCACGCCGTGCGCGATGCTGTGCAGCTGCACGTCGCCGGGATCGGCCGAATTGTCGTCGAGCAGCAGCACCGTGCATTCACGGGTGGCGAAATAGCGCTTGAGCGCGAGAATCTGCCGCCGGTAACGCAACGGGTTCTGCGACAGCAGACGCAACTCGGAAAGGCTGTCGAGCACGATGCGTGCGGGTTTGAGTTCGTCGACCTGCTGGATGACGTTGCGCACCGTCTCGCCGAGTTCGACCTCGGCCGGGTGCAGCACGGTCTGCTCGTACTGCGGGTCGAGACCCTCGTCAGACACCAGCTCGAGAATGCTGAAGCCGCCGATGTCCCAGCCGTGGCTTTCAGCTACCGAGATCAGTTCGGAGCGGGTTTCGGACAAGGTGATGTACAAGCCTCCCTGTCCTTCTTCGACACCCTTGAGTAAGAATTGCAAGGCCAGGGTAGTTTTACCTGTACCGGGCGCACCTTCCACGAGGTACATGCGGTGCGGCGTGAGACCGCCTCCCAGGATGTCGTCGATTCCTTCGATTCCCGAGGAAAGGCGGGCCGGCTTGGCGGCGGCTTGTCTGTTTGACATGGCGTAGCGTTTTGGCGTCGATGAATGGCTGGTGGTTGTTCAGCCGGTACGGCGAGAACGCAATATCTGTGCCCATCGACGCGGTCATCCAGCAGCGCGCTCCTTCACCAGTTGAATGAAGCGCGTGGCCGCGCTGTTATGCAACGCCGTCGGATAGGCGAGGTGCAGCGGCGCGCTGAGTTTCGAGGGGTTCGCGAGCGTGCAATACACGGTGCCCACCTGGTCGTAACGCTGCATGGAAGCGGGCACCAGCGTCACGCCCAGACCTGCCGCAACGAGGTTGATGCCCGACACCATGCGCGGCACTTCACGGGCAATGCGCGGGACGAAGCCGGCCTGCCGGCACGCGGCGAGGATATCGGCGTACATGCCGGGTGCGCCTGGGCGGCGGACCAGAATGAAGTCTTCGTGCGCCAGCGCTTTCAGCGACACTTGCGGCCGCTTCTTGCCCTTGAGCAACGGATGACCGACCGGCAACACCACGACCATCGGCTCGTCGAGCAGCAACTCGAACGCCACGCCTTCGCGCGCGTCGACCGGCTTGCGTAGAAACGCCGCCTGTATCTGGCCCGCGGCCAGACGCTCGATGATCTCCGCCGCGTTGAGTTCGGCAAGCTCGACGGCGACCTCGGGGCACACCGCGCGAAACGCGCGGATCGCCTCGGTCGTGAACGGATGAAAGGCCGCGGAACTCGTCAGCCCGATCGAAATCGTGCCGAGCTCGCCGCGCGCAATCCGGCTCGCCTTTTCGACCGACTGCTGCAGATTCTGCAGCAAGCGTTGCGTGTCTTCCGCAAAGGCCTGGCCGGCCGGCGTCAAGGTGACGCCACGCGGCATGCGCACGAACAGTTCGAAGCCGATCTCTTCTTCCAGCGTTCGAATCTGCTGCGAGAGCGGCGGCTGTTGCATGGCCAGCCGCTCTGCCGCGCGCGTGAATTGGCCTTCTTCGGCGACCGCCAGAAAGTAACGCAGATGCCGCAGCTCCATGGTGTTTCGTCTCCCGGACAGCGCTCGAAGGTCGGCTCGCTGCCATATCGAATAAATATGGGTTGTGCTTAAAACAGGTATTTTACATTTGCCACGGCCGATCCTACGATCTCGTCCATCGCATAGGAAATGAACGCGAAATAAAACAAAACGTGGAGACGTCAATGAAAAAACAATGTGCGGTGGCCACCCTGGCCGTCATGAGTTGCGCCGGCGCGCATGCGCAAGCATCGGTCACGTTATACGGTGTGATCGACACCAACCTCGAATTTCTCAACCATGCCGGCGCCGGCGGCGGCTCGCTGGTCCGCGAGAATTCCGGCGGCTTGAGTAATTCGCGCTTCGGCTTTCGCGGTGCCGAAGATCTCGGCGGCGGCAACAAAGCGTTCTTCATTCTCGAAGCGGGCTTCAACGGCAACGACGGCACCAACGCGAGCGCCGGCGTGCTGTTCAACCGCACGGCCGCAGTGGGACTTTCGAATGCCTACGGCGCACTGTCGGCGGGCTTGCAGTACACGGCGATGTACGACACGCTCATCAAATACGACCCGATGGTGTTCGGCCAGCAATACACGTGGATGCCGACCACCGGATCCGTCGACGGCTTTTCGTTCAAGGCGCGCGTGAACAACTCGGTCAAATATGTGGGCCGCTTCGGCGGTTTGACGGCGACGGCGGATTACAGCTTCGGCGGCTCGGCGGATTCGTTTCAGAGCAGCGCGGCCTACGGCGGCGCGCTCGATTACGACATGGGCAGCTTTGCCGCCGCGGTGGCCTACGACTACCGCAACGGCGCGATCAACTCGACCGGCATGTGGACCAAGTCGCGCAACTGGAGCGCCTCGGCGCGCGAGCAGCTCGGCGACGTCACGCTCATGGGCGGCTATGAGCACTATTTGTTTAACCCGACCAAGGGCAAGTCGGTGTCGTCGGCATTGTGGTTCGGCGGCGTGCGTTATCTGATCGCGCCGGCTTTCCGCCTGACGGCCGCCGCGTACTACCAGAGCAACAAGGCGGACAACGTGTCGAACTCGTTGATGGGCGTGCTGGGGGCGGACTATATTCTTTCGAAGCGAACCGATGTGTACGCAACGGTCGCGTATGCCGCGTCCACGCACTACGCTAACGACCAGTACACGCCCGTCGGCCTGACGAGCGACACCGCATTCGGTCCGAACCAGACCGGTGTGACGCTCGGTATTCGCCACCGGTTCTAAGTATTCGGTTTTTCAACGACGGATTCGACGATGCGCCGCGTTCAAGACAGTACACGGCGATCAGGAGCAAGCTGCATGACTTTCAATCTTTCACGACGTATTGGGGTGCTGTGTGCGTCAACCGCCGCTGCCCTGCTAGCGACGCTCGCGCAACCCGCGCTCGCGGTCCATGCTTACGAGCCGCATCTGAAGCCGGTGGCGACGATCTCGGATACGCGCTTCACGATCGACACGCCGCAAGGGCACGCGGAATTTCCGCTGTATCTGTCGAAGGATTGGAACGTCGCGCAGCCGCAAGTGACGCGCGCGGTGATCGCGATTCACGGCAAGCTGCGCAACGCGGACGTGTACTTTCGCACCGCGCAGAATGCTCGCGATGCCGCACACGCGGACCCCGACGCCACGCTGTTGATCGCGCCGCAATTCCTCGCCACGCTCGACACGCGCGTGCATGACGAACCGGCCGATCTGCTGCGCTGGACCGGCGACGCCTGGATGGGCGGCGAAGCGGCGCGCGCGCCGCTGCCGATCAGTTCCTACGAGGTGCTCGACGCGATCGTCGCGCGTCTCGCCGATCGCAAGCTGTTTCCCAATCTGCGGCACGTGGTGTTTGCCGGGCATTCGGGCGGCGGGCAAGTCGTGCAACGCTACGCCGTCGCGGCGCGCAACATCGCCGCGCTGACCGGCGAGGGCATCGACGTGCGTTACGTCGTGGCGAGCCCGTCCACGTATGCCTATTTCGATGCGCAACGGCCCAACGCGCAAGGCATTGCCGCGCCGTTCGATGCCGCGCAATGTCCCGACTTCAATCAATGGAAATACGGCATGGACAACCGGCCGCCCTATCTCGACGACCGAACACCCGCGCAACTCGAAGCGACCTATGCGGCGCGCCGGATCGACTACCTCGTCGGCGGCGCGGATGACGATCCGCAGCAAAGCGCGCTCGACAGAACCTGCGCCGCCGAAGCGCAAGGGCCGCAACGCGTCGCGCGCGCCGAGGCGTACTACCGGTATATCCAGTCGCGTCATCCGAACGGTTTGAAGCAGCGCTTTCATATCGTGCCGGGCGTGGGGCACAACGGCGCGCGCATGCTGACGTCGGTGTGCGCGCTGGCGGCGATGTTCGACACTCCGGGATGCGAGCAATGAGCGAAGCGACCTTCAATCAGCGCGCCGGTACCGCGTCCGAAGGCGACGCGTCGAACGGCTTGAGTCCGTCGATGGTGCGGCGCGCGATCTTCGCCTCCGTCCTCGGTAACGGCTTAGAGTGGTTCGACTTTCTGATCTACGGCTACTTCGCGAAGATCATCGCGCAAGTGTTCTTTCCCGGCGGCAGTGGATTCGTGTCGATCATGCTGACGCTCGCCACGTTCGCCGTCGGTTTCATCGTGCGGCCGATCGGCGGCATTCTGCTCGGCATCTACGCGGACCGCGCGGGGCGCCGCAAAGCGCTTTCGCTGCTGATCATTTCGATGGCGGCCAGCACGCTGCTGATGGGTCTCACGCCGGGCTATGCGCGCATTGGCATCGCGGCGCCGCTGCTGGTGGTGCTCGCGCGCCTGTTGCAAGGGCTCTCCGTGGGCGGACAGTTCGCGACGGCATCGGCGATGCTGGTCGAGTATGCGCCGCCGCACAAGAAGATGTTTTACGGCAGCTTCAATATGTCGGCGCAGGCGTTCGCGTTGCTGCTGTCGTCCGGGGTCGGCTATCTGCTGACCACGCAACTCACGCATGAGCAACTGGTGGCGTGGGGCTGGCGTCTGCCGTTTCTGTTCGGCGCGTTGGCGGGGCCGTTTGGCTTTTACATCCGGCATCGCGTGGCCGAATCGCCGGAGTTCGAGCGGCTGCTCGATCACAAGGACAAACCGCCGCGCGTCACGATCCGTCAGTTCTTCCGCGACAACGGCGATGCGGCGATCTGCGCGATGGGCGTGATCATCATCGGGGCGGCGACCAATTATGTGTGGCACTCGTATCTGTCGTTGTATGTCGAACGGCAATTGCATTTGCCGCTCTCCACCGCGTTGCTCGGCGCGTTCGTGTCCGGCGTGCTGAATCTGTTTCTGTTTCCGCTGTCGGGCAAGCTCGCCGATCGTTATGGCGCGTACAGGCTGTTCTATCCGATCGTGATCGCGTGGATGCTCTGCGTGTATCCGCTGTATCACTTCGTCGTGACGAACCCGACGCCGGGGCATCTGTTCATCGCGCAGATGATCGCCACGGTGTTCCTCGCCGCAATGTCCGGTGCGCATCCCGGCATGCTCGCGACATTGTTCCCGGTGCGCAGCCGTTCGGCGGGCGTAGCGCTCTCGTACAACATCGCGGTGACGCTGTTCGGCGGCATGGCGCCGCTCACCATCACCGCCTTGACGCGCGTGACCGGCAGCAGCCTCACGCCCGCGTTCTACCTGATTTTTGCCGGCTTCGTGTCGCTCGCGATGGTGTACTTCACGCGCGCCGGACGCATGTCGGGCGGCGCGGCGGCGAGGCCCGCCACCCATTGATCAACCACGAGCCTATTGCATGACCCAGCCTTTCATCACAGACGACGAACGCGCGCCGAATGAACATCCGGTCGCTGTTGTCGCAAGCCGGCATCTGAGCGTCACGACGCAAGCCGGCAGCGGCACCGTGCCCGTGTTTTCGAACGGCGACTGGCTAGCGCCGACGCGCGAAGTCCAACGCGCCGTGATTCTGATTCATGGCCGCCTGCGCAACGGCGACACGTATTTCGAACTCGCGCAGCGTTCGTGCGCGCTCGCCGGCGGCAGTGCGGCCGATACGCTGCTGATCGTGCCGCAGTTTCTCGCGACGGCGGATGTCGAGGCGCACGAGGTGCCGCCGTCCACGTTGCATTGGGACTGGACGAGCTGGATGGGCGGGGAGAACGCGGAAGGTCCCGCGCCGATCAGTTCGTTCGATGTGCTCGACGCCATTCTGCATACGCTTGCTTCGCGCGAGCAGTTCGCGTCGCTTGCCGAGGTGGTGATCGCGGGGCACTCGGGCGGCGCACAAGTCGTGCAGCGCTATGCGGTGGTGGCGCGCGACGAGGCGCCGCTCGCGGCGCGCGGCATCGCGCTGCGCTACGTGGTCGCGAATCCTTCGTCGTATGTGTACTTCGATGCGATGCGGCCGGTTGCGTCCGGCGAATTCGCGGCGTTCGATCGGGCGATGTGTCCGTCGTTCAATCGCTGGAAATATGGGCTCGAGGATTTGCCGGGCTATGCGGGCGACGCGGCTTCTGCCGCAGCGCTCGAAGCGCGTTACGCGCAGCGTGACGTCACCGTGCTGCTCGGCGGCGCGGATTGCGATCCGCAGCATCCGGCGCTCGACCGTTCATGCGCCGCGCTGACGCAAGGGGAACACCGGCTCGGGCGCGGGCTGGCTTATGCGCGCTATATGGCGTTGCGGCATCCGGAAGGATTGGCGAAGCACCGGACGTATGTGATCGATGGTGTCGGGCACGATGCCAAGGGGATTTTTGCTTCGGCGCAGGGGCTGGCGGCTTTGTTTGGTACTGGGCTGTGAGTGCGCATGGGCACGAAGCGTGCTACCGCGCTAATACCTGTGAGTGACTTCAAGGACCGCGCCGACATGAATAGAATCCGAATACTTGCCACCGCGCTTGCCGCTGCATCGCTAGGCGCGTTGCTGACCGGCAGCGCATATGGCGACGATGCGCCTAGCCCGTGTACCTCACTGAAACGGATCGTCGCGGCCGCCCCTGGCGGGCTCGCTTCATTGACGCCGGACGATGGCAAGGGCGTCGCGCAACCTTACGGCGACGACGCGCAATGTTCGGCGAGCCGCGGTGCGTATCAATGCAGCTGGACGCCGCATCACGACGCCGGTTCGAATGCCGACGCGCTGCAAGCAGTCGCAGCGGACATCGCGTCGTGTCTGCCGGACGCCACGCACGATCAGAATTCGCCGGGACGTCAGCACTTTTATCTGGGTGCGAAGGGCAAGCGGACCGACATCACGCTGACGCCGACCGGTTCGAACAAGCTGCGTCTGGTGGTGTCGGGTAAGTAAGCCGCCGCACGAAGGTGGCTAGTGTGACGCCGGCCACCATGTCCAGCCGCGCGACGAGCGCCGTAACTCGATCATCGAAAGCGGCGCGATTTCAATGCGCGGAAACACGGCGGGCGATGCCCCTAGCGCATGCACGATCGCTGCCCGGAGCACCGGCGCATGGGTGACGGCGATCACGTCGAGCGCATGATTCGGTGCACGATCCTTCGCGCCGTTTAGCGCGTCGAGCCATTCTCCTACCCGTTTCACGAGTTGACTGAACGACTCGCCGCCGTGCGGCGCGGCGTCGGGATCGCGCGCCCATGCGGCGAGGTCTTGCGGCGCTTTGGCAGCGAGGTCGGCCAACCGCCGCCCCTGCCATGCGCCGTAGTTCATATCCGCCAGACCGGCGTCGACCGATGCCGCGAGGCCCAGGGCGGCTGCCGTCTCGCGCGTGCAGGCGGCCGGGCTGACGAAAGCGTCCGCGTCGTCCGCGATCTCCAGACGCGTACGCGCCGCTTGGGCTTCGGCGAGGCCGCGGGCGTCGAGCGGGTCGTCGGCGGGAAAACGGCCTGCGCGCTGGGCGGCGGTCGATGCGTGGCTGATCAGTAACAGCCGAGTGTCCATTCTGTTCATGTCCTGTGAAGCCGCGCCCCGAAGGCGAACGCGAGCGGGATGAAGCGTACGTTTTGCGTTGCCGGGTGCCGAAGTTTAGCGCGTAGAATAGCGGGACTGCGAAGCGCGGAAGCCGGTGAGAGCCCGGCGCGGTCGCGCCACTGTAATCGGCAGCACAAGCCGAAAGCCAGACCTGAGCTTCGCACCAATCCTCTGCAATGACTATCGGGGCGCGTTACCCCAGGAGATGTCCATCATGAACGACGCTGTTTTCGATCCCGCCAACCAGCCTGTTGCTCAACCCACGCCGATTCCGCTGCGCGAGTTGTTGCCCTGGGTCGTGTTCGGCGGTTTGCTGTTGTTGCTCGCGCTTTACTTCGTGGGTGCGGAACAGGGCGCCACCTCGCTGGTGCCGGGCATGTACGTGCATGAGTTCGTGCACGACGGCCGCCATCTGCTCGGCTTTCCCTGCCACTAACGGAGTCGACCATGGTTGGTAAATTGTTGGTACGCGGGATGCTTGCAGGCATCGCCGCGGGACTGCTCACGTTCGGCTTTGCCCGGGTGGTGGGCGAGCCGCAGGTGAATCAGGCGATTTCGTTTGAAGAAAAAGCCGACGCCGCGAAGGGCGAGGCCGCTGAACCCGAGATTGTGAGCCGCGATACGCAGCGGGGTATCGGCCTGTTGACTGGCGTGGTGACTTACGGCGCGGCATTCGGCGGGCTGTTCTCGCTGGTGTTCGCGTACGCCTATGGACGAGTGGGCGCATTGAGCCCGCGCGCGTTGTCCGCGTGGCTTGCGCTTGGCGCGTTCATTGCGCTGGCGGTCGTGCCGAATCTGAAGTATCCGGCGAACCCGCCTTCGGTCGGCGACCCTGAAACGATTGGGACGCGGACGGGTTTGTTCTTCCTGATGATTGCGATATCGCTGGCCGCGATGGTGTTTTCGCTCAAGGTGCGGCGCCGTGCGGCTATGAAGCTTGGCGCGTGGAACGGCTCGATTGTGGGGGCGGCGGTGTTCATCGTGATCATCGCCGCGGTGCAGTTGTCGATGCCCACGATCAACGAAGTGCCGGAGGCTTTCCCGGCGGTGCTGCTGTGGAAATTCCGCGTCGCGGCGCTGGGCATGCAGGCGATTATGTGGGCGACGATCGGGCTGCTGTTTGGGGCGCTGGTTGAGCGGAGTGCGTTTATGCGGGTGGGGGGAAGGTCGGCGGTGAAGTCGGTTTGATGCTTTGGATTTGGTGAGCGCAACAGGTTTGGTGGTTGCGCTCCGCGTCTTGCTCTCGCACTTCGCTCTCCGTGCTTTGCGCGCAGTGGTCAAGAAGGGTTCTGCGTCAAGGAGTTGGGGCGGTTGTGGGGTGGTTATCCACAGGCTTGCGAACAATTTCTGTTGATAACTTTGCGCGCGCGACACTGCGCCCAAATGAATACTTTCAACCAGATGGCGAGAGGATGCTGAACCGGCAGTTTGTCGTGGAGAGTACTTGACCACATTGCCGCCTAGCCGTGGCTCAACTGGACTTTCTTTCATCACGTCAGCAAGGGACGCGTTACACCCGGCACGCACTTGGATTGAAGTCCTTGAGCAGCGACCCACAGAAATGTCCGCGCGACAGCGCTAGTACCCGCAACCATATCGCGTGAACCTTCCGGGCGAATCCGGTTCCCCCTTTCTGTCTGCAAAGTCACTTGTCCCTGAGGACTATCCAGCTCCCTCAGCAACCCCCGTCGTATCTGCGCGTTCCAAGCATGGCTGCCTTGGCCCGCCTCGTGCGAGTTTTTTTCTGCGCTGACTGGACAGAATATCGCTGGGTGTGATTTCCGGGGCACTGCATGAACCTTTGGGACAACCTGGATTGCCCTTTCCGTAGTTGAAAAATTCGGCGTGGCGCACTCCACTCACCTAGCACAGAATCGTCCTCGCATACCTCAAAAAAAGTTACCCAAATTTCTGCTTTCCATTAAGCATTTTCCTGGTTATGCGAAGTACCTATCTATTTAATCGGTTTGACCAGATTTTACAGTCGTCTTATATACGCATCATAAAAGTCACTTTGATAATGGAGAACGTGAATTTTTGAACGGGGGCGGCGTATGAAGTCATGCGGAAGCCGGTTGTATCAGGTCAGTCCAGGGAGGGGCCATGTATAGCCCCAACCAGTCACGCACCCTGAGCGTGTCGTGCAATGCGTTCCCGATTGATCGCGGTGTGCCGGTCCTGTCTCCCGTGCGGCTACGGGGTACGGAGGCGCTCGGCAAGCTGTACAGATACACGCTGGACATGGCGACAACGTACACGCCGGGGCTTTCCCAGTACAACACCAGGTTTCAGATCGTCCCCACCAAGCTGGTCGGCAAGGACATCACCATCTCGATCGAGTTCGACGGGAAGGGAACATTCATTCCGGGGATGCCTGGCGATAGCGGCGCCGGAAATGTCGGAGCGGGCGTCAGGACGATTTCCGGGATCATCGCCAGAGTCGAGATGACTGGCGTCGATGATCGCCACACGTACTACCGCCTTGTCGTGCGTCCCGCCCTGTGGCTGACCACAAAGACCTCGCGCAGCCGCATATTCCAGAACAGGAGCGTGCTGGATATCACGCGGGACGTGCTGCGCGAGCACCCGGTCCTGTTTGATGTGAAGGTGTCCGCTCACGGATTAAAAGGCGGCTACCCGCTGCGCGACTTCGTACGGCAGGTGTGGGAATCCGACTTCCATTTTCTGACCCGGCTATGGCGCGAATGGGGGATTTACTACTTTGAGGATAACAACAGGCTGGTGTTATGCGACGGACCCGGTGTCCACGAGCCGCACAGGAATGCCTATGACTCGATCCGCTATCACGCGCGCGAGGGTGGGCGCATCGATGAGGAAACCATCTACAGACTGAAGGCGTCGCGCAGGGTCACGGCGGCCAGAGTGACCGTAGTCGATTACGACTATACGCGTGGAGCGCAGAAGTTCGTCGAGGAACATGATGCGTTCGGGGAACTGCACAAGGCCGAGGAACGCCACTGGGGCGACTACTCGCAGCCCCTTGCCGGCGCAACGGGTCTGTCGGGCCAGCCGAACAACTATCTGGAGGAAGCACACTATCTTGCGGGTGTGCGCGCCCATGCGCTTTTCTCGCGCAACGAACGCATCAGGGGCCAGGGCAACCTGCTCGGCCTGAAAACCGGCAGGACATTCTTTCTCACGGATCACCCGGAGGCAGACGTGAATGCCGAGTACCTGGTGGTGTCGACCACACTCGATATCCGCAACGTGACCGAGACGACGATATCGGGCAAGACACCAGGCGCGGGCCGGTTCGAGTGCGTGACCGACTTCGTGCTGCAGTCGCCTAACCGGTTCTTCAGGAACAGGCCGAAGAAGAAGCCCCGCTGTTACGCCGAGACGGCCGTGGTGGTCGGTCCCAAGGACCAGACGACCTGGGTCGATGCGTACGGTCGGGTCAAGATCTGCTACCTGTGGGACGTGGACAGGCCGAAGGACGAGAACGCGAGCTGCTGGGTACGCGTGTCCTCGCCGTGGCAGGGCAATTCGTTCGGCTCGATCTACGTGCCCCGTATCGGCCAGGAAGTGACGATCAACTACCACGAAGGCGACCCTGACAAGCCCTATATTGCCGACCGGATGGTCAACCGGCTCAGGCAGCCACCGTGGTTACTGCCAGCCAACTACGCACTGAGCGGCACGCGGACGCAGGAACTGAAAGGGTTCCAGGCTAACCAGATCGTCGCCGACGACACGCCCGGCAAACTTCAGGTTCAGGTCAGCAGCGATCATGCGCAGTCACGGCTGATCGTCGGCTACAACACGCGTATCGACGGCAACAAGGGGCGCAAGGAAGCGCGGGGCGAAGGCTGGGAACTGGCGACGGACGCATGGGGCGTGCTGCGCGCCAATCAGGGCATGGTCATCAGTACCGAAACGCGCGCGGGCGCAACGGCCCCCGTCAAGGACATGGGCGAGACGGTGCAACGGCTCACGCAGGCGCGCGAACAGCATGAGGACCTGGCGCAGCTTGCGCAGCAGCACAAGGCGCAGGATGCTCGGGCGAGCCAGCGCGATGCAACGCAAACCATCAAGACGCAGAACGATGCAGTCAGGGGCGGCGCGCAAACCCATGACAATCCGTCGCCGGAAATGACCCGCCCTGACCTGCTGCTGGCGAGCGCAGCAGGGCTGGCGACAACAGCGGCGGACAGCACGCATCAAGCCAGCATGAACGATCACGCGATCACGGCGGGCCGCGACTACAGCCTGTCAGCGGGGCGCTCGTACCACGCTTCGGTGCGGGGCTCGATCTCGCTGTTCGCCTATCAGGACGGCATGAAGTTTTACGCGGCCAGAGGCAAGATCGAGTTGCAGGCGCAGGGCGACGGGATGGCGTTGGCGGCGCTGAAGGACCTCACTATCAGCAGCACGGACGGGAAAGTCATCATCACGGCGTCAAAGGAAGTGTGGATCGGCGCGGGCGGTTCATATATCCAGATCAACGGCAGCGGGATTATTAACGGGTCGCCGGGACCGATCCTGGAGAGGACGCCTTCATGGGACGTACCCACTGCCTCGTCCATGCGCATGCCGTTGCCAGTCATGCCCATCACGCCGCTGGCGCAGAACCCTGCCGAGCTTTACACGCAGAAGTTTGATGTGAGCACGGTTGCTGAAAACTTCGGCGACGGGCAGACAGTCGCCGACCAGCCGTATCGCATCTATCTGCCAGATGGCACCCTCAGACAGCAGGGGATGCTGACCGATGGTGCGACGCTGACCGTCAGCACGGCGGAGCCAGCGAAGGTCCGCTGCGAGATCGGGGCGGGTAACTGGAGCGTGGTCGAAGATGCCTACGATCACCACGAACTGGAAAATGACGCTGGGCAGGCCTGAAGCGAGCCTGCTCATTAAAGTGACTTGTAAAAGGTAACAGATGCCTCATCGACATCATACGCATCAACCCGCGACCCCAAAGGCTCCGCCATCGCCCTATGTGGAAGTGACCTTCGTATTCAGGGATACCCTGCAGAAACCGATTGAAGGGTTGTCCGTGCAGATCAGGGCGGGCACGGGTGCGCCGCAAGCGCCTGCATGGAAACTTGGACCAGACAGCGATGATCCGCCTGCGATAGCTCCGGCGCCGACACTGGGGGTGGCGTCGGCCGCCGGTGAGAGTCCGACTATGCCGATGGTTAATAACAAGGCCGACCCGGTAGCGACAGACAAGGACGGCTACGCCCTGACGATCCAGAACGCCGCGCGCAATCAGCCGATTGATGTGCTGGTGAAGAACCAGCGCGGCGAGTACATATGGAAGGCGACCGTGACCCCGAGCAAGGACATCAGCGCCTTCACCGTTGTCAGTCCTGAGTACCACCTGGAAGCGACGACGAAACTGACACCAAAAGAGGAACTGGAGCAGAACCTCAACCTTCCAGTTGTGAAAGAGGGTGAGGTCATGACCGTCGAACGCCTGGTTCATGAGTTTGGACCGTACATTGGATGGTCGCAGAAGGTCACTGAACAGGGCAAGGTAAAAAAGGATTTTCCGACACGCAAGAAGGACGTAACTGAGGATGAGAAAACTCATAAAAAGAAGACAAAAATCACAATCGAGCACCACCTAAAGGTGGTGGACAATGGCAAGCCGCAAACAGTTGCATTTAATTTGCTTGGTTCCAGGTTGAATTTCCCGAAATCAATGTGGTTCACGGATGAGCACTTCGTTTATCTGGCAAATTCGCTTGGCTGTGAGGCTGCGGCTATTAAGGCGCTCTCGAAGCAGGAGGTTGTTGGTAAGGGGAAATGGGAGCCGGATCATGGTTTTGATAAAAATGGTTTGCCAAAAATTCTATATGAGCGGCATAAATTCTACGCCTATACGATGCCCGGGGAGAGTAAAAATAGAAAAAATAAACCAGTAAATCCATATGCAAATAAATATCCGGACATCTGCAGTCCTGCATCAGGTGGATTTGGAAAGGACGGATTGCACCAGTATGAAAGATTCTGTCGCGCTGCAAGCCTGGATATGGAGGCCGCCGCTAAGTCGACTTCGTGGGGCGCGTTTCAGATACTTGGTGAGGCTTTCGACGGGTGTGGGTTTTCTTCCGCCGTGGATTTCGCAAGCGAACACATGAAAGGGATAGACGAGCAGGTTAAGGTATTTGAGGCGTTCATGAAGAACGTGAAACCGCAAGCTGTTAAGGCTTTAAAGGATAAGAGGTGGGAGGATGTCGCAACTTATTACAACGGCGGTGGCTGGCGTAAAAAAAATCCGGACTATGCAAAAAATCTGGAGGATTTCTATACAACATTTAAATGAATTAACTCGGGTGGCTGCAGTCATTTTGTCGTTTTCAGGCGCGGCTAACGCTGCTGAATTGTTGATTTTCGATTCGCCAAATATGATTATGCTAAATGAGCGCGACGGAGTTATTGGTTACTATGGGTCGGTCGAAGGTGACAAGAATTGTGAATTTTTCTTCTACCAGGCTAGAGAGTCTTCATTCAAAGAGGGGGAGTATTCTGGACGTGATATAAGTTCCTTTTCCTTCGCCTTTCCCCCTAAATCATATCGATATAAGGATCGAGATGGGCGCTTTGATTCGGCTGGGGCGGTATATAGCCTGCAAGACCAGCGGATAGTTCGTATTGACAATCCCGCGCCTGGATGCGTCGGTTGGGCGGTTGGTTCATTTGGGAAGAGACCAGGTGACAAGTATGTCGTTCGCTATACCATTGAGAAGAAAACTGAAGCAATTGGTATTCGTGCACTTTCAAAAAAATCAACTTTCTATAAAAAAATCGGCTTACGCTTTGATAGCACGCGCGCGTACCTGGTGGAGGGAGATGTAGTAGTCGTTCTCGCGACATCGAGCACTTATTCCTACGTACGCTATGCGAATCCTGATTTGACCTCAGGAGGACGAGTCACAACAGGCTGGGTCCGCTCTGCCGATCTCGTAAACCCATTCCCATCAGCGGGCAAGTAATGATCGCTCCAATCCGACTCGGTGACACCACCGACCACGGCGGCGAAGTCATCACCGCCTTCGCAAACCATGCGCTACGCCGGACGGCGCGTGGCCCGCGTGGGCGATCTCGTGAAGTGCCCGCTGCATCCCGAAGTCCAGCCTAATATGATCCTCGAAGGCGACAGGAAAATCACGGATCGCGGCACGCCCGTCGCGCGGCAGGGGCATCACGCCACGTGCGGGTGCAGCCTGATTTCGAGTCTTGTCTGATGCCTTGCCTCGATGCTGGAGAGTCGTTGCCAGAAATGGAAATCACAGGGTGTGGTTCATGACCTTGAGTTTCCTGCTCGGACATGAGCGCCGGTGCCTTCATCGTGGATGGGCTCGACCGGTAGCGGGAAATGCAAACGGAAAAAACTCTTGTATTGGGTCTTCTCCGCTTAAATAGCCAAGCAGTCCTGCCGCGTTGCCCTACGCACTCCTCCCCCTCAACGCCCAATTGAACACCCGCCGCGTATCCAAAACCGGCTGCATCAACCGATCGAACAACTGCGCAACCGCGCCATCCAATTGCGCAAGTGCCGATGCCTGGTTCACGTCGAAATCAACGGCAGGCATCACCGGCACATGCTCATCTGACCGACCACGCGCAGCACCCGCCGCCGCGTCGCCATAACGCGCAATCAACGAATCAAGCCGCGCCACGATCGACGCGACATGAGCCGCACCTACTTCCGCCGCATTCAGCGCCATCTCATCCTCCAACCCACCGCGTCGTGCAGACCCACTCAACACGCGCGCCCAATGCAGGCAACACAGCAACGAACCAGTCGCCAACTCGACATCCGGATTCCACACCACCACCCGCTGCGTCTGCAGGGGCCGCAGCGCGATCCGCAGATCGTGCCAACCGCGATCGAGCTTGCGCACCGCGGCAACCGCATCACCCGCGCGCGCACCCGACCCAGCCAAGCGCACCACCTCCCGCAACGCGCCCAACACCGCGCCTAGTCTCGCCTCGACGTGCCGCGTCGCTGCAAGCGGCATCATCAGAATCGCGACGGCGAACGACACGAGACAACCCACCAGCACTTCTTCGATCCGCAACTCGACCAGCGGCCCCATCGCGAACCCCAGTTCGCCATAGACCAACCCGACGAGCACGGTGATGAAAAACACCCCCGGCGCATACGCGCTC
This sequence comes from Paraburkholderia sp. RL18-101-BIB-B, assembly GCF_046026985.1. NCBI lineage: Bacteria > Pseudomonadati > Pseudomonadota > Betaproteobacteria > Burkholderiales > Burkholderiaceae > Paraburkholderia > Paraburkholderia sp. RL18-101-BIB-B. The sequence continues at coordinate 34,104 of NZ_JARESV010000005.1, read as the reverse complement.
AGGATGTAGTAAGCCCAGCCGAACACGCACAGCACCATCGCCGCCACGAGCAACACCGGCGAGTCGTGCAGCGGCGCGACCAGCAACACGCTGACGAGCGCGCCGGCCAACGTCCCCACGAGGCGCTGCGCCCCGCGATACACCGTATCCGCTCGCGACCGCGTGCCGAGAAACACGACGAACGTCGTGATGACCGCCCAGAACCAACGCTCTGGCGAAAGCGAGTGGCCGATCAGCATCGCGAGCAATGCAGCTGTCGTGGCGCGCGTGGCGGGAAGCCAGCAGAGCTTGCTACGCAAGTCGGCAAAGCGCTGCGCCGCAGTCCGCGTAACCGCACCGCTCGCCGGTGCAGACGAAGCGCGTCGCGTGTCGCCTCGATGCGCAATCTCCCTGAGCTGCGCAATCGCGTGACGCAATACATCGGCACTCGCCTTGACGCCGCCATCCGCGGGTCCTGATGCAAACGCATGCTGCCCCGCCGCCACTTCCACTTCGACGATCCGTTCACGAATCGTTTCAGCATCCGACGGATTCAGCAGCGCCAACTGTTCTTCGAGTGAGAGTGCGGCTTCGTTCAACGCGGAGAGATGCGCGGCGGCAGCCGGAGCGTGAAGCACACGCGACGCGCGCAGCGTCACCGTATGAACGGCGAGTCGAAAGCTCGCCGCCGTCCGCATCGGCACGATCACGCGGCCTACCAGTGCAACCATCAACGGGCCGAACGCGGACAGCAGGAGCGACTGCGCGAGATGCGTCGTCGAAGGATGCAGATACAGGCCGAGGTAAAAGCACACCACGCCCAGCATCGCGCAACCCAATGCACGCGGCCCGTACGCCTGGCACAGCATGCCGGCGAACATCACGACGAGGAAGCCCGCATCGCCGGCCAGCGGATAGCGGCACAGTACGCTCGCCGTAGCGAAGCACACGCAAGCGCAGAGATACAGGTAGAACAGCGTGCGGAACCAGGCGGTCCGCCGTGCCTCGCGCACGAACAGCGGCGCGACCATCGCAAACAGAATGCCGGGCGCGGCGAGCGTGATGGGCTGATCCTGGAAGACGGTCCACGCGATGCTGACCACGCCGGTGAGCAGGCAGGCGAGCGCAACGCGCAGCGCGGTATGGAGACGCACGAGTCCCGGGTCCGCAACTAGCAGGCGGTCGGCGACGCGCGAAAACGCGGCAGCAATCATGATCGATGATATCCAGGCTAAATGGCCGCCACCGGCTTTTGGCCGATTGCGACAGGGCGGGCGCGCGGGCCCGCCACCTTCGTATCGTCGAACTGGGCCGCCATGCCGGGATCACCGGCTGAAAGCCCCATCCGACGACGGGCGATAACACGCGAACAGACACGCCGAATGCGCTGCAAAGGGTGGCGCAGCGCATCCAGCGGATTCGGGTTTTCCCGGATGATACCGGGTCAAAATTGCGATTGTCGAATTTTTGCCGCAGCGCAGCAGCAGGCGGCGCAGTAGCGCACGTCAAGCCGAGCTAAGTCAAACCTCAGGCCGCGTCGTGGAAAATCACGCCGAGCGTGTGCCGTTGGCCGGAGCGCAAGCGGCTCACACCATGCCGCAGATTCACGCGGTAGGGGCCGCGCGTCCCCTGAACCGGCCGATGATGGACCGCGAACACCACCGCATCGCCCTTGCCGAGCGGCACCACTTCCGTACGCGATTGCATGCGCGGACGTTGCTCGGTCATCACGAATTCGCCGCCGGTGAAATCCGCGCCGGGCTCGGACAATAGAATCGCGACCTGCAGCGGGAACACGTGTTCGCCGTAGAGATCCTGATGCAGGCAGTTGTAGTCGTCGGTGGCGTATTGAAGCATCAACGGCGTGGGGCGCGTCTGCCCGGCCGCGTGACAGCGCTCGATAAACTCCGCGTGCGCTGCGGGATAGCGGACATCGATACCCATCACCTCATTCCAGCGATTCGCCACCGGCGCGAGACGCGGATAAAGCGCGGTGCGCAAATCGCCGATCAACGACGGCAGCGGATACGCAAAGTACTTGTACTCGCCGCGGCCGAAACCGTGCCGCGCCATCACGACACGACTACGAAACAGCGCATCGCGCGGATAGAGCGCGGTCAGCGCGTCGCATTCCTCTGAGCTGAACAGATTGCGCAACATCGCGCAGCCATACGCGTTCAAGCCTTCTTCGACATCGAACCAGGTGATCGCGCCGACACGCTGCGCAAGCGAGCGGTGCGCTGGTGCCTCAGCGCCTTTCACGTCCGGCTTCCGTCCCGCACCGGGTTTCCAATCCAAATCCAATGCCAGCGAGTGGGACTGCGTACCCTTCGCAACCGTGTCCATAAGCCATCTCCATAAAGCAATCACCAGAACGATGATTGAGTGTAAGCACGCGCGCCATGCCGCGCACTCCGACTCTTGCTTTTCAATTCCGTGCTGTTCACGGCCGGCGCCTCGGCAACGAGCGCATCATGTTCAGAGCGATCCGGCGGCAGCGCCCGCCACACGGCGGCCCCGCGAGCCTTAAGCAAATCCAAACGCCCGCTTCGAAAATGCAAACTTCGCGGGATGTGCCGCGTCGTTCATAGTAGGACCCTATTAAACCCAATGCGCGTATCCGGAGACTGTGCCCATGTCTGCTTCCCCGCAGAAACTCGACGACTGGCTTGACAAGGAGGAGGTCGCCAAAGACGACATCACTTCCTTTCCCCTGAAGGCGATGGCCGCCACGCTCGATCGCGAGGAAAACGGCGACAGCGTGCCGCCGCTTTGGCACTGGCTGTACTTTCTGCCGGTTGCGCCGATGTCCGAAGTCGGCCCGGACGGCCATCCGAAGCGCGGCGGTTTTCTGCCGCCCGTGCCGCTTCCGCGTCGCATGTGGGCCGGCGGCCGGTTGACCTTTCACGCGCCGCTCAAGGTGGGCGAGCATGCCACGCGCACTTCGACGATCGCCAATATCGAAGACAAGACCGGCCGGTCCGGCCGTCTCGTGTTCGTCACGGTGCAGCACACCATCGAAGCAGGTGGCGAACTGAAGCTCGAAGAAGAGCACGACATCGTCTATCGCGACGCGCCGCAGGAAGGCGCGCGGCCCCCGCAGCCGCAACTCGCGCCGGAAGGCGAAACCTGGCGCCGCACGATCGACGCCGACGCTGTCATGCTGTTCCGCTACTCGGCGCTGACCTTCAACGGCCACCGTATCCACTACGACTATCCTTACGTCACGGAAGTCGAAGGCTATCCAGGCCTGATCGTTCACGGTCCGTTGATTGCAACGCTGCTGGTCGACCTGGTGCGCCGCGAACAACCGGACGCCACGCTGCAAAGTTTCGCCTTCAAGGCAGTGCGTCCGACCTTCGCAGGCCAGCCTTTCACGGTGTGCGGCAAGCCTTCCGCGGACGGCAAGCTCATCGAGCTATGGGCCAAAGACCACGAAGGCTATTTGACCATGCGCGCCACGGCGGCCATTGCCTGAGCTTCGCCTGACCTACAAGAGATTCGATTAATGCAAACCACGCAGCAGGATTCCTTCCAGGACATTCGCGAAGCCGTACGCGATCTGTGCCAGCAATTTTCCGGCGAGTATTTCCGCAAGATCGACGAAGCACGCGGTTATCCGGAAGCATTCGTCGACGCGCTCACCAAAGCCGGCTGGCTGGCCGCGCTGATTCCGCAGGACTTTGGCGGCTCGGGGCTGGGGCTGACGGAAGCGTCGGTCATTATGGAGGAAATCAATCGCGCCGGCGGCAACTCGGGCGCCTGCCACGGCCAGATGTACAACATGGGCACGCTGCTGCGCCATGGTTCCGAAGAGCAGAAGCAAAAGTATCTGCCGAAGATCGCGTGCGGCGACTTGCGTCTGCAATCCATGGGCGTGACGGAGCCGTCCACCGGCACGGACACCACGAAGATCAAGACCACCGCCGAGCGACGCGGCGACCGCTATGTGATCAACGGCCAGAAGGTGTGGATCTCGCGCGTGCAGCATTCGGACCTGATGATTCTGCTCGCGCGTACCACGCCGCTGTCGGATGTGAAGAAGAAATCGGAAGGCATGTCGATTTTTATCGTCGATCTGCGTGAAGCGATCGGACACGGCATGACGGTGCAGCCGATTCTGAACATGGTCAATCACGAGACCAACGAACTGTTCTTCGATAACCTTGAAATCCCCGCCGAGAATCTGATCGGCGAAGAAGGGCAGGGCTTCAAGTACATCCTCGACGGCCTGAATGCGGAGCGCACGCTGATTGCCGCCGAATGTATCGGCGACGGCTACTGGTTCGTCGACAAGGTCACCGAATACGCGAAAGAGCGCATCGTGTTCGGCCGTCCGATCGGCCAGAACCAGGGCGTGCAGTTTCCGATCGCGCGCTCGTTCATCAATGTCGAGGCGGCCAGCCTGATGCGCTTCGAGGCGGCGCGCCGTTTCGACGCGCATGAACCGTGTGGCGCCCAGGCGAACATGGCAAAGCTGCTCGCCGCCGATGCTTCGTGGGAAGCGGCCAACGCGTGTCTGCAATTTCACGGCGGCTTCGGCTTTGCGTGCGAGTACGACGTCGAGCGCAAATTCCGCGAAACGCGTCTTTACCAGGTCGCGCCGATTTCCACCAACCTGATTCTTTCGTACGTGGCCGAGCATATTCTCGGGCTGCCGCGTTCATTCTGACTTTCGGGCGCAAACACCATGAGACCACTCGACGGAATCAAAGTCGTCACGCTCGAACATGCGATCGCCGCGCCGTTCTGTACGCGCCAACTGGCGGATCTCGGCGCGCGGGTGATCAAGATCGAGCGACCCGGCGTCGGCGACTTTGCGCGCGGCTACGACGAGCGCGTACATGGACTGTCGTCGCATTTCGTCTGGACCAATCGCTCGAAGGAGAGTCTTGCGCTCGATCTGAAGCAGCCCGCCGCGACGGAGATTCTCGACGCATTGGTCGCGGACGCGGACGTGCTGGTGCAGAACCTCGCGCCCGGCGCCGCGGACCGGCTCGGTCTCGGTTACGACACGCTGAGCACGAAGTATCCAAAGCTGATCGTCTGCGATATTTCCGGCTATGGTTCCGACGGCCCCTACCGCGACAAGAAAGCCTACGACCTGTTGATCCAGAGCGAATCCGGTTTTCTGTCGATCACCGGGTCGCCGGACGAGCCGGCCAAAGCGGGATGCTCGATTGCCGATATCGCGGCGGGCATGTACGCGTATTCGAACATTCTGAGCGCGCTGCTCTTGCGCGGCCGCACGGGGCGCGGTTGCCGCATCGACGTGTCGATGCTGGAGAGCATGGTCGAGTGGATGGGTTATCCGCTCTATTACGCAATCGACGGTCAACCGCCGCCCGCGCTCTCCGGTGCGGCACACGCGACGATCTATCCGTACGGACCGTTCCCCGCCGGCGACGGCAAGACGGTGATGCTCGGTCTGCAAAACGAACGTGAATGGAAGCTCTTCTGCGAGCGCGTGCTGGTGCAGCCGGAACTCGCCGCGGACGAGCGCTTCAACTCGAACTCGAAACGCACGTCCGCGCGTGACGCCTTGCGCGAGGTGATCGTCGCGGCCTTTGCGAAACTGAGCGCGGCGCAGGTCATCGAACGGCTCGATGACGCCGGCATCGCCAACGCGCAGATGAACACGCTCGGCGACGTATGGGCGCATCCGCAGTTGAAGGCGCGCGAGCGCTGGCATGAAGTCGGCACGGCGGCGGGCGTGGTGCCCGCCTTGTTGCCGCCAGGTTTGCCGGCGGACTTCGAGCCGCGCATGGACCCGGTTCCCGCGCTCGGCGAGCATACCGACGCGATCCTGCGCGAACTCGGTTACGACAGCGCGCGTATCGACGCGCTGCGAGCCGCCGGCACGATCTGAATGTTTGCTGTGCCGGCGCGTGAGCGATGCCACCCCGGCGACCTGAACGAATACCACGCGACCTCATCATGAACGACCATCCCAGTCTGACGCTTGCCACCTTCGCCGCTCAACTCGACTTCGACAGCATCCCGCACGCAGTGGTCGAGCGCACCGTCAACCTCTACGTCGACTGGCTCGGTTCGGCGTTGGCCGGCAAGGGCGCGCGGCCGGTCGAGACGATCGCGCGGTTTGCGCGCCAGGCTGGCGGCGCGTCGAACGACGGCCCGAGCGAAGTGTTGATCGACCGCAGCCGCACCACGCCGTATTTCGCGGCGATGATCAACGGCGCGGCGTCGCACTTCGCCGAACAGGACGATGTGCACAACGGCTCGGTGTTTCATCCCGCGACGGTCGTCTTTCCGGTGGCGCTCGCGCTGGCACAAGCTCGTCGCGCGTCGGGCCGCGATTTGATCGCGGCGGCGGTCGCGGGCTACGAAGTCGGCATCCGCATCGGCGAGTTTCTGGGTCGCTCGCACTACAAGGTGTTTCACACTACTGGCACGGCCGGCACGCTGGCGGCGGCCGCCACGGCGGGACGGCTGCTCGGTTTGTCGCCGGCGCAGATGCTCGACGCGTTCGGCTCGGCGGGCACGCAGGCAAGCGGCCTGTGGGAGTTTCTGCGCGACGCCGCCGACTCGAAGCAACTGCACACGGCCATGGCCGCGGCCAACGGACTGATGGCCGCGCAACTCGCGGCCGACGGCTTCAAGGGCGCGACGCACATTCTCGAAGGCGCGCAAGGCATGGCGGCGGGCATGTCGAGCGACGCGGATCCGGCGCGCCTCGTCGACCGCCTGGGCACCCGGTGGGCGACGGCGGAGACGTCGTTTAAATATCACGCGGCGTGCCGTCATACACATCCCGCCGCCGACGCGTTGCTCGCCGTGGTGCAGGAACACCGTCTCGCACCGCGTGATATCGCGAAGGTCGTGGCGCACGTCCATCAAGGCGCGATCGACGTGCTCGGCGCGGTCGTCACGCCGCGCACGGTGCATCAGGCGAAGTTCAACATGGGCACGGTGCTGGGACTCGTCGCGCATCACGGTTATGCGGGCGTGACCGAATTCGAGCAGGGTTTCGACGCGGACGCGATCGCCGCCTTCCGCGACAACGTCGAGATGGCCTTCGACGCCGAAGTCGATGCCGCCTATCCCGCGCGCTGGATCGGCAAGGTGACGGTCACGACCACCGACGGCCGCACGTTCACGGGCCGCGTCGACGAACCGAAAGGCGACCCAGGCAATACGCTGTCACGCGATGAGATCGCCACCAAACTACATCGACTGGCGGCGTTTGCGGGCGCGGCCACCGAAGGCGAGGCCGCGCGATTGCTCGGCAACGCGTGGCAAATCGCGGGGCAAACGCAGGTCGGGTCGGTCTTCGAAGCAGAGTCCAACGCGACGGTGGCCGCATGAGCGTCGCGCTGCCGCGTTCCTATCTGTTCGTGCCGGGCAATCGCCCTGAGCGCTTCGAAAAAGCGCACGTGGCCGGCGCGGACGCGGTGATTCTCGATCTCGAAGATGCCGTGCAGCCCGATGAAAAGCCGGCGGCGCGCGCGGCAGTGCTGGCCGCTGTATCGGGCGATGCATCGCGGCCTGCATGGGTGCGCATCAACGGCTCGGACACGTCGTGGTTCGACGAGGATGTCGCCGCGCTCGCCGGGCAACCGGGGGTCGCCGGGATCGTGTTGCCTAAAGCGGAGACGCGTGAACAGATCGACGTAGTGCTGGCGACGGCGCATTCCACACTGAGCGTGTTGCCGATCGTCGAAACGGCGCGCGGATTTGCGAGCCTCGCGGTGTTGTGCGCCGCGCCGCGCGTGCAGCGCATCGTGTTCGGTACACTGGATTTTCAGATCGATCTCGGTATCGACGGCGACGGCGAGGAACTGCATCTGTTCCGCTCGCAGATCGTGCTGGCCTCGCGGCTTGCCGGGATCGGCGCGCCGGTGGACGGCGTATCGACCACCATCAGCGACGCCGACAGTATCGAAGCCGACGCTCGCCGCGGGCGCCGCTTCGGCTTCGGCGGCAAGCTGTGCATTCATCCGAAGCAGATCGATGCGGTGCATCGCGCCTATGCGTGGAGCGAAGCGGACAAGGCATGGGCGCAACGTGTGCTGGCCGCGGTGGAAACAAGTCACGGCGCGGCGGTGGCGGTGGACGGCAAGATGGTCGATATGCCGGTGATTCTGAAGGCGCGAAGGATCCTGGCGGGCGCATAGGCCGAGGCCAGCGAATCGCCGATGCATAGGCGCGGCCTGGCCATTAACCGCGACGAAACATCGGCTTCCAATAATGCCAATTCCCTGAAGAAGCGGCGTGACGCAATCTTGACGTCACGCGGAGGGGCGCACTCGCGCCGCGTTACCCAAGACCATGCATAGAGCCGTCGCCATATAAAGACAGCCATGCATAACTGTTTTGCGTGCGCGGTCCAGCCGCGCACGGACCACGAGGAGACACAATTTGGCAACCGTCAATTCCGGCGCGCGGCTCGACCGCCTGCCCATCACCCGTTTCCACTGGAACATTCTCGGCCTGATCGGCGCGGGCGCTTTCCTCGACGCATTCGATATCTATCTGGCCAACGGCGCGTTAGCCGCGATGGTCAAGAGCGGCTTCACCGATCTAAGGCTCGGTTCGTTTTTCATCTCCGCGACCTTCATGGGCATGATGATCGGCGCGGGTCTGTCCGGTTATCTCGGCGACCGGTTCGGCCGGCGTTATTCGTATCAGGCGAACCTGGCGATTTTCGGCCTCGCGTCGATTGCCGCGTGTTTTGCGCCGAATATCTACTGGCTGATTCTGCTGCGTTTCATCATGGGCGTGGGGCTCGGCGCGGAACTGGTGGTGGCGGCCGGGACGTTATGCGAATTCGTGCCGCCGGCCACGCGCGGACGCTGGACTTCGCTGCTTGCGTTGATCATCAATTCCGGCCTGCTCGGCGCGACGGCGATCGGCTATTGGGTGATCCCGCATCTGGGCTGGCGCTACATGTTTGCGATTGCCGGGATCGGTGCGCTCGTCGTGTGGTTTCTGCGGCATCGGATGCCGGAATCGCCGCGCTGGCTGGAGACGGTCGGACGGCTCGACGAGGCCGAGGCGACGGTGTCGGCGATCGAGCGGCAAGTCGAAGCGCGTGTCGGCAAGTTGCCGCCGGTGGCGCGCGTGATGAGTCATGAGGTGCCGGCCGCGCCGTTCTCGGCGCTGTTCGCGCGCGGCATGATCGGCCGCACGCTGGTGGCGGCGCTGACCTGCATGGCGATCAACATGTCGCTGTATGGGTTCGTCGCGTGGTTGCCGACGTTCTTCGTCAAGGAAGGGCTGACGATCGTGCAGTCGCTGGGATTCGTGCTGTTGATGTCGTTCGGCGCGCCGGCCGGCGCGGTGGTCGGGTATCTGGTCACGGATCGGATTGGCCGGCGCAACGGCATCGTGCTGTTCTCGCTCGTGACGATCGCGCTCGGCTTCGTGTACGTGCAGATGCGGACGCCGGCGGCGATTTCCGTGGTTGGGTTCGCGCTGGTGACGGCGATCTATACGGTCTGCACGCTGGGACTGTTCGGCTACATCCCGGAGTTGTTTCCGACTGCGCATCGGCTGCGGGGAACGGGTGTCGCCGGCACATGCGGACGCGCCGCGTCCATGTCCACGCCTTATGTGGCGCTGTTGTTGTACACGCACTTCGGCGTGACCGGCGTGCTGACTATGGTCGGCGGGGTGCTGCTGTTGCTGAGCGTGGCGATCCTCGCGCTGCGGATCGAGACGAGTCAGCAGACGCTCGAGGACATCTCGCCCGATGCCGATCTGACGCCAGCGGGAGAGTTGTTCGAGAAGTCGGTATAGGCAATTGAGCGCATGAGCGCGGTCCGTCGATTCGCTCTTTCAGACGCGATCGCGCTCCAAAGGAACCGCACCTCGATGCCGCACCACTGCGCTCGCGGACCAGCGCGTGCCCCGCTTTTGTGCGCGCTTCTGGCTGGCGCGTGTATCGACGACGCTTGCGCCGCGGACGTAAAGCGTTCAGCAGACGGCCGGTGCCGCCGCATCGCTTTCGCATTCGGCCAGCAACGAAAGCAGCTTGTCCAGTGCGAACGGTTTCCTGAGAAAGCCTTTGACGGGTAAGGCAGGCGCTTCGCCGCTGCCGCTCGTCAGAATGACGGGTACGGACGCCAGTTCACTGCGGGCCTGCATCGATTCGATCAGTTCGGCGCCGTCCATGTTGGGCATACGCCAGTCACACACCACGGCGCTCACGCGCGTGCGTTGCAGTCGTTCAAAAGCTTCGGCGCCGTCCGCCGCCGTGGCGACCGTGTAACCGCGGCCGACCAGCACGGCGCGCAGCGCGGACAATGCCTCGGGTTGGTCGTCGACCAGTAATACGCGACTCATATTGCTTATGCCTGAAATATTCGGTTGGACTGGGCCTCGGGTATTCGTGGCGCCGGCCGTGACAGGGACGTGGGCTAAATTGCCATGGGTTGTCGTACTGTCGAGCCGCAAGTTAAAGCAAGTGCTATGCCTGACACTGTGTGGCGGCGCGTAAACGCGTCTTGCGGGGCGTCAGATGCGCCGCCCAGAATCCGTGCAACGCAGCGCGGAGGGGGCGGGAGAGCGCATTGCAGGGAATCGATAAGTTCGCGCGCGCCGATCCGGGCATGAAGGTCGGAGCGCGAGCGGTAAGCGGTTCAACGCTTACCTGTATCGCTGCGTCTAATGCATGAAGTTGCGGGCGAGACCGGCGGCTCTGCCGAAACGGTTTAGCGCTTCCTTCACGCCCGGTTAAGATTGGCCTTTGTCTTGCGAGCGCCCAGCGGCGCTTCAACCCAGGCCTTCATCATGCATTTCGATTTCGTGGACTTGCGCTTGCTCCTCAATATCGCCGACACGCAAAACCTCGCGCGCGCGGCGGAGCGCTCGCATCTGTCGGCGCCGGCGGCAAGCAACCGGGTCAAGAATCTCGAGGAACAACTGGGTTTCAAGCTGCTCTATCGCACCAGCCAGGGCGTGACGCTGACGCCCGCGGGCGAAGCCTTCGTGCATCACGCGCGGCTCGTGCTCGAACGGGTCGAGCATCTGGCCGGCGACATGCAGGAGTACGGCGAAGGCATCAAGGGACACGTGCGCATCTGGGCCAACACCACCGCGATCAGCGAGTTCATGCCGGCCGTGCTGAGCCATTTTTTGCGCGATCATCCGGACGTCAACATCGATCTGCGCGAAGTGTTGAGCGGCGAAATCGTCAAAGGCGTGGCGGACAGCGCGACGGATATCGGCATCGTCGCGGGCAATGTGCATGCGGAGCATCTGGAAATGCTGCCGTATCGCGACGACCGGCTCGTGCTGGTCACGTCACGCGATCATCCTTTGGCACGTCTGGCGTCGGTCGACTTTGCGCAAGTGCTCACGGCCAATTTCGTGAGCTTGCCGACGTCGAGCGCGATCCACGCGTTCATCACCAGTGCCGCCGATGCGCTCGGCGCGCGGCTGAAACTGCGCATTCAGGTCGGCAATTTCGAAGCTGCTTGCCGGATGATCGAAGCGGGCGTGGGCATCGGCATCGTGCCGGAATCGGTCGCGCTGCGGCACAAAAAGACGATGCAGATCGCCACGGTCGGACTGAACGACCCGTGGGCGGAGCGCAAGCTCAAGATCTGCGTGCGCAGCCTCAAGGACCTGCCGCCGTTCGCGCGTGTGCTGGTCGACAGGCTGATGGCGGGCATTTGAGGCCGACGTCCGTTGACGTTCACTCCTGCGCGTTGTCGGCCCGGTTGCGCCAAGGCGCCGCCAGCGCGGCCCGTGCGAACGCGTCGAAGTCAGAGGCCTCGTATTTCCAATAAGAAACGAGCGCGGCAGGGCTGGCGTGCTGGCGTGCTGGCGCGCGGTTCGTGCCGGTGCCGGCAACGTACGGCGCGTCGGGCTCGACGTGCTAGCCAGTCCATGCAGAGCAAGCCTTCCCGAGCTTTCCGCCGACCGGCTCCGGGCAAATACCCTTGCCGCCGCAAAAACCCGCGTGTATAGTTTCCGAACTTACTCTTGTTTCGCATCGGAAATTAAAGGGATTCTCATGGACGCTTCCAGCATCCTCGCCGACCTCGGCATCGCCCACGCCGCGCAAGCCGGCGACATCGCGGTTCACTCGCCCATCACCGGTGACCTCATTGGCCGCGTGGCCAGCAATACGGTGGCGGAAGTCGACACGGCCCTCGCCCAGGCGAAAGAGGCGTACACCGCCTGGCGCAACGTCCCCGCGCCGCGGCGCGGCGAACTGGTGCGTTTGCTCGGCAATCGTCTGCGCGAGAAAAAGCAGGCGCTCGGCAGCATCATCACGCTCGAGACCGGCAAGATTCTTCAGGAAGGCTTGGGCGAAGTGCAGGAAATGATCGACATCTGCGATTTCGCGGTCGGTCTGTCGCGTCAGTTGTACGGTCTGACGATCGCCTCGGAGCGTCCGGGGCATCGCATGGCGGAGACGTGGCATCCCATGGGCACCTGCGTCGTGATCTCGGCGTTCAATTTTCCGGCCGCGGTGTGGTCGTGGAATGCGGCGCTCGCGCTGGTCTGCGGCAATGCGGTGATCTGGAAGCCGTCGGAAAAGACGCCGCTCACCGCGCTCGCCGTCAATCAGATTCTCAGCGAAGCGCTGCAAGAGTTCGGCGACGCGCCAGCCGGCCTCACCGCCTTGATCAACGGCGGCCGCGACGTGGGCGCGAAGCTGGTGGCCGATCCGTGCGCGTCGATCGTCAGCGCGACGGGCAGCACGGAAATGGGCCGCACGGTCGGCGTGGAAGTGGCGAAGCGCTTCGGCCGCTCGCTGCTCGAACTCGGCGGCAACAACGCGGGCATCGTCACGCAAACCGCGGATCACGAACTCGCCATGCGCGGCATTCTGTTTTCGGCAGTGGGCACGGCGGGCCAGCGTTGCACGTCGCTGCGCCGTCTGTTCGTGCATGAGAGCGTGTACGACAAAACCATCGAGCGTCTGAAGCAGTTGTACAGCAAGGTGCCGATCGGCAATCCGCTCGAAAAGGGCACACTGATGGGTCCGCTGATCGACAAGCAATCGTATGGCCGCATGCAGGAAGCACTGCAACAGGCCACGGCCGAAGGCGGCAAAGTGTTCGGCGGCGAACGCGTCGACGTGAAGGGCTATGAAAACGGCTACTACGTGCGTCCGGCGATCGTCGAAATGCCGTCGCAAACGTCGGTGGTGCTGAAGGAAACCTTCGCGCCGATTCTGTACGTGTTGCGCTACACCGATTTCGCCGACGCAGTCGAGGCGAACAACGCGGCGGTGCACGGTCTGTCGTCATGCGTGTTCACGACCGATCTGCGCGAAGCGGAGCGCTTCCTGTCCGACTCGGGCAGCGACTGCGGCATCGCGAACGTCAACATCGGACCGAGCGGCGCGGAAATCGGCGGCGCGTTCGGCGGCGAGAAGGAAACCGGCGGCGGCCGCGAGTCGGGTTCGGATGCGTGGAAGGCCTATATGCGCCGTGCCACCAACACGGTGAACTACTCGTCGGCGCTGCCGCTCGCGCAGGGTATCGACTTCAATATCGGCTGATACCGTTCGCTCGACCGGCCAAAAAAGCAGCGGCGCATTCTTGCGCCGCTGCGGCTTTACACAACCTTCTTCAGCAATCCGTTTGCGCCGCCGGCGTTTGCGAGCGGCCACGCTACTCGTGGAGTAAGACGTGAGTTCCAAAGTCGTGATCGTCGGCGGTGGGGTGATCGGCAGCTCGATTGCGTATTTCTTGCGGCTGTCCGATCCGACAGTCAGCGTCACGGTGATCGAACGCGATCCGACTTATGCGCGCTCGTCGTCGGCATTGTCGGCGGCGTCGATCCGTCAGCAATTCTCCACACCGCTGTCCATTCAGATGTCGTTGTTCGGCATCGAGTTTCTGCGCTCGATCGGCGAACGGCTCGAGGTCGACGGCGCCAAGCCGTCGATCGATCTGCACGAAGGCGGCTATCTATTCCTCGCGACGCCCGCCGGCGAGACGACGCTGCGCGAGAACCACGCGCTGCAAACGAGTCTCGGCGCCGATATCAGTCTGCTCGACAGCCACGCGTTGCAAGCGCGCTTTCCCTGGCTCAACACGGAAGACCTCGTGGCTGGCGCATACGGTGAAAGTGGTGAGGGCTGGTTCGACGGCTACGGACTCGTGCAGGCGCTGCGCAAGAAGGCGCAGTCACTTGGTGCGCGCTACGTCGCCGCTGATGTCGCCGCCATCCATCGCGATGGCAAACGCGTCACGCAAGTGCAGACCGCGAACGGCGAGACCTATGCTTGCGACGTGGTGGTCAATGCCGCCGGCGCGTGGTCGCGCAAAGTCGCGCAAATGGTCGGCATCGACATCCCCGTCTACGCGCGGCGCCGCAGTATTTTCAACGTCACGTCGCCGGGGCAGCTCGAACGGTGTCCGTTGCTGATCGATCCGAGCGGCGTGTATTTCCGTCCTGAAGGCAAATCGTTTATCTGCGGCACGTCGCCGTCAGCGGATAACGACCCTGACGATCTGCCACTCGACGAGGTCGATCATGCTCTCTTCGACGACGTGATCTGGCCGACGCTCGCGCATCGTGTGCCGCAATTCGAGGCGCTGCGTGTGCAGAACTGCTGGTCCGGCTATTACGAATACAACGTGCTGGATCAGAACGCGATCATCGGCTATCACCCGGATGTCGATAATTGCATTTTCGCCAACGGTTTTAGCGGACACGGTTTGCAGCAAGGCCCGGCAACGGGGCGCGGCATCAGCGAACTGATTCTGCATGGCCGCTACACCACACTCGATCTGGATTCGTTGAGCTTCACGCGCGTGCTTGAAAACCGGCCCATCGTGGAGAAGAACGTGGTGTAGCCGCGCGCGCCGGGGTGATGCGGAAAACGCAATACGTAGTGCGTAGATATCGTTTGCCGCCCATCCTGACGACGGCCACAATCGACGCCGATCTTCCCTCTCGAAACAAGCGGCCCGTCACCATGTTCACGTTCAATCCCGCATTCGAAGCGCCGACCGGTTCGCCGATCCGCGAGCTTTTCAAGTATCTGGCGCAACCCGGCATGATCTCGTTTGCCGGCGGTTATCCCGCGAGCGATCTGTTCGATTGTGAAGGGCTTGACGCCGCTGCGGCACGCGCGTCGCAACACACCACGCTCTGCCTGCAATACGGTCCCACCGACGGCCTCCTCGTTCTCAAGGAACAACTCGCGCAGCTGATGGCGCGCCGTGGCGTGTCGTGCACGCCGCAGGAATTGCTGGTGACGACCGGTTCGCAGCAAGGCTTCGATCTGCTGCTGCGCGTGATGGTCGCGCCCGGCGACGTCGTGCTGGTCGAGCAGCCGGCTTATCCCGCGACCTTGCAAGCGCTCAAGCTGCAAGAGGCCGACGTCGTTACCATTCCCGTCGATCAGGACGGGCTCGATGTCGACGCGCTCGCCGCGCTGCTCAAGGCTGGCACACTGCGCCGCGCACCGAAGCTGTTGTACACGGTGCCCACGTTCGCCAATCCGACCGGCGCGACCCTTTCGCTTGAACGCCGCACGGCTTTGCTGAAACTGGCGGCACGTCACCGCTTTCTGATCGTCGAGGATGATCCCTACGGCGATCTGCGCTTTAGCGGCACAGCGTTGCCTTCGCTGCTCGCCCTGAGCGAGCAGGTGCCAGGTTCACGCGATTGGGTCGTGCATTTTTCCAGTCTGTCGAAGATCGTCGCGCCGGGTTTGCGTGTCGGCTGGATGCTCGCGCACGCGGAGATTCTTCGGCGCTGCGTCGTCGCCAAGCAGACCGTCGATCTGTGCAGTTCGCCGTGGACCCAGGCGATCGCCGCGGAGTACCTCGCGAGCGGTGCGCTGGAGCGTCATTTGCCGCGCATCGTCGACGCCTACGCCGTGAAATGCCGCACGCTGTGCGATGCGCTCGACGCGCAACTGGCGGAACAGATCGCGTTTCATCGTCCTGCGGGCGGCATGTTCGTGTGGGCGCGATTGAAGGCCGGTCAGAATGCGTCCGATTATCTGCGCGCTTGTATCGAGCGTAATGTCATGTTTGTGCCGGGCGTCGCGTTCTATAAAGATAATATCGATTCGTCGGCATTGCGCTTGTCATTTGCCGCGCCCGGTGTGGCCGATATCGAAACCGGCGTGCAGAGAATGAAGCTGGCGCTCGAGCATTTTTGACGACGGCTAAGGCAGTACTCGCGTCAAAGTAGTAATCACGATGCCTGAAATAACCCGGCGAGCACACAGCATGCAGCCGGGTTTTTTTACGCGTACGCTAAATTAAGCGGATTTAGCATAAAGGCTCCGGACGAGTAATGCCATGTATGCCGATGGGCCCTATGCGCAAAGCGTCGGACCATGTGCCGCGTGTTCCTGTCTATAAGCGCCGCACTGGGTTGCGTCGGTTTAATCAATCGAATCGGCGCACCCAACGAACCCGTTTCCTAATGGCTTAATCAAGCACATGTCCGATTTTTGTCAAACTCCTCAAGCAAGTCCGACTGTTAAATAGGAAGCGTCGCTGGTTTTCGGTTAAAAATATCGGTTATCATCGCTGCCTTCGGAGATTGATCCCGCTGGCTTAATCCGCCGGGCATCCGCGTTAATACCGTCGCATCGAACCAGAAGAAATCAGATGAAGATGTCGCGCAAAAAGATTGCAATCCTGGTAGTCGGTCTTCTGGTCGTGGCCGGCGTGATCATTCAGGCGGTGTGGCGTCCATTTGCGCATCGCAAAGTCGCCGAGAACAGCGAAGTCGTCCTCGATATTCATCACCCTGACGCGGTGATCGACAGCGAAGCGCTCTCGCGTTTGCCGCGCGACATTCTGCGCGTGCCGCTATTGCACGACGTGCTGACGCAAGACTTCGTCGACTACTACGAATCGAGCAATACGCGGCTGTCCGCCGAAGGCGCGCTGCGGCGTCTCGCGTTCGAACATCAACTCGACTGGCGCGACGAACTGATCCGCCGTGTCTTCGACGAACCCGCGCACGTGCTGCTGTGGCGCTCGCCCGACGGCCGCCTCGGCTACTGGGTGATGTCGATGCATCGCAACGGCTTCGCCAAGCTGCTGCAAGGCGTGGGCAACGTGGCCACGAGCGATGCGCAACTGAGCCAGGTGGCGAAGCTCTCCGGCGACGTGCCGGTCTATGCATTGAAACTCGCGGTCGGCCGCACGCTGCTGTTCGCCACCAAAGAGGACCGCCTGGTGGTGCTGTCCGCACCCGGTGTATTGCTCGACGGCAAGGGCGGTTTGCTGAGCGAGCGTGCCGACGCCGTGTCCGAGATGCTTTCGTCGGGCCGTGACGACGCCGCGCATGCCTATCGGCTCGACGCGTCCGGCGACGCGCCGAAGGGCCATCGGCTGGTGGTGTCGGCGAATTACCTGTCGTTTGGTTATCAGGCGTTTTTCTCCGGTATCGACGCGCTGCGCTTCGACTTCTCGCCGAACGGCAACGCCGCGGCGAACTGGCAAACCTCGGCGCTGATCGAGCCAGGCAAGTTGCCGCAGCAATGGAACGGCGCCGACCTGTGGCGCGCTTTGCCAGCCAATGCGGCGGCCTGTACAAGCTTGCCGGCGGACTGGAAAGAGGCCTCGGGTCTGTTGGGCAAGGTGACCGACGGCGGCGCGGACAACGCCGCCGCGATCGGCGACCAGCTCACCGGTCCCGCGGCGGTATGCTGGTATGCGAAGTCCACGCTGGTCGCGCCGGTGTTCGTCGCGCGCGTGAAGCAGCAGGACGCGGCCGGCATCGCCGCATTGAAGACCGCGCTCGGCAAGACTTTCGGCAACGTGATCGGCGCCTATGAAGCGAAGGCGGCCAAAGCCGACGGCGCCGATTCGGGCTATCGCCGCTTGCCGGTCACCATGCGTGACCAAGGCGCGGATGTCACCGTGTGGCAGCGTCCGGTTAGCGCGCGTTTGGGCACGGCGGTGAGCAGCAAGGCGTCGTTCGCGTCGCAGTTGTCGGCGGAACGCTATTTCCCGGTTACGCTCGCACTCGCGCACGGTTATCTGATTTTCTCGCCGGACGGCCGGCTCGTCGACGACACGCTCGCGGTGCTCGACAAGCGCTATCCGGCGCTCGCCGATACGCTCGCGCCGCAACGTCTGCCGCGCACGATTCTGACGCTCACGCCGTCGTCGGCTGCCGCGCTGATCGAACGCGAAGCGGGTGCGGCGTTGCCGGCGGATCAGGAAGCGGTGTTCCGCAACGCGTCGCGCACGCACCTGGTGCCGAAGCTGCGCGCGCTCGCTCATTACCCGCCGGTTTCGCTGACGCTGCCGCGGGACCTGCCGGGCTCGACGGGCTGGGTGCCGGTGGAGTGGTGGTTCGATCGCGCGAAGGCCGATGCCGGTGCGAATACCACCGCTGCCGATACGCCCGCGGATCAGCCCGGCACTGAGGGCGACTGAGTGCGCCACCTTCGCGTCTCCTCGCGCCGCGCATGGCTCGCGCGCATGGCTTCACTATGCGCGCTGGCAAGCCTCGCACCCTGCGCACACGCGCTCACCACCACCGCCGCATCCCCTGACGCCGACGCACTCTCACCGCAACAATCCGCGGCGTTTCGCGCGTGGTTCGCGCGCATCGTCGACCAGCAGATGCGGCGCGGACCGACCCCGCGCTGGACGCAACGCGATTGCGCGGGTCTCGTGCGCTTCGCCGTCGGCGAGACACTCAGACCGCACGACACCAAATGGCTGCGCGCCAACGGCATGACCAGTCTCGCGGACACCAGCAGCATGCCGCCCGAGCTGCAACTGTCCGCGTCGCAGCGCACGATCGCCAACCGCTGGACCCAGCTCGACGGTTCCACCGGCGCGTACGCATCGGCGATCGCACTGATTCAACGCAATAGCCGTTTTGTTTCGAAGGACGTGAACCAGGCGTTGCCCGGTGATCTGCTGTTCTTCGACCAGGGCGACGACCAGCATCTGATGATCTGGCTGGATCGCTACATCGCTTATCACACAGGCACCGTCACGCCGACCGATACCGGTCTGCGCGCCGTCGCCGTTTCCGACCTGATGCAATGGAAAGATTCCCGCTGGCAGCCGCTCGACGGCAATCCGAATTTCGTCGGCGTGTTTCGTTTGGACTTTTTGACACCATGACCCGAATGATTTCCGTCACGCCATCGAGTGCTTGGTTGGGCAATGTGCGCCGTCGCGCGGCATGCACGTTCGCCGCATTGCTCCCGGTCCTGCTCGCGGCCATGATGCTCGCCATCGCACCGGCCGCCCATGCCGACGACGACGCCTCGAGTGCCGCCGCCGCCGATGCCAACATCGCCGGAAATCCGACGCTGCAGACAGCGCCGTCGAGCAACTTCAGTTCGCAGAAGGTCGACGGTCAGCCGTTCTTCCTGCTTTCGGACGCGAGCTTCGGCAGCGATCAACTGGCGCAGGTGCGGCTCGAAGCGCCCGGCCGCGATTTCAAGGACGCGTTGCAGGCTTTTGGCGGCGCGGACATCGTCGTGTATCGCGTGCCGAAGCCGCTGGATTTTCTGAAGGCGCAAAAGAATCTGCATCGGTTGAATGTCGCGCCGAACTATCAGGGCGAAGGGCTGGCGAACACGCTCGCGTATCTGTGGGACCGCTGGTTTACCGAAGCACGCCGCGCATGGCAGCGTGTGTTGTCGTTCGCCACCCGCAGCAAGGCGACCGAAGCGGCGCCGCAATTCAAACTCGGCGAGCAGACCGGCAAGCCGACGCAATTCGAGCCGAACTCGCAATTCGCACCGCTCAAAGGCTACGACATGGTCGCGCGTTTCCGCTATCCGATCTGGGATGCGAAAGTGATCGAACCGCCCAAGGGCGTGAACCTCGCGGGCAGCAGCAGCAACTTTATCGAAGCCAGTTCGGGCAACGTGATGATTCCGGTCGGCAAGCTGCCGCCGGGGCTGTATATCGTCGAGGCGGTGATCGGCAACTATCGTGCGCACGCGCTGTTGTTCGTGTCGGACACGGTGGCGGTCGTGAAAGCGGCATCGAGCGGCATGCTGGTGTGGACCACGCGGCGCGATAACGGCAAGCCCGTGGCGAATACGGAAGTGAACTGGACCGACGGCGTGGGCGTCCTGCAAAGCGGCACGACCGGCAACGACGGCGCGCTGGTGCTGCAACACGTGAGCCCCGAGCGCAGTTATGTGCTTGGCACCGATCCGCAAGGCGGCGTGTTCGTCTCCGAGAATTTCTACTACGACAGCGAGATCTACAACACGAAGATCTATGCAGTGACCGACCGGCCCATGTACCGGCCGGGTGATCCGGTGCATGTGAAGTTCATCGGCCGCACGTTCCAGAACGCGACGCAATCGTCGGCGCCGGCAGAGGCCGATATCAAGCTCGACGTGCTCGATCCGAACGGCGCGCCGGTGGCGACCAGCAGGGTGCATTTCGCGTCGGACACGGGCGCGGATACCGCGTTCACACTGCCCGCCGACGCCACCGCCGGCGGCTACACGCTGCGCTTCGACTACAACGGCGATGTATACGGCAGCGCATTTCGCGTCGCCGAATATGTGAAGCCGCACTTCGACGTGAACCTGTCGATGGACAAAGCCGACTACGCGACCGGCGAGACGCTGAAGGGCAAGATCCAGTTGCGCTATCCGGACGGCAAGCCGGTGCGCGACAGCAAGATCTCGGTCACGCTGCGCGCGCAGAAAGTGACGATCGTCGACGGCGAATTGCGTTATGCGGGTCTGTTCCCGGTCAAGCTCGAACAACAGGAACTGAAGACGGATAGCGACGGCAACGCGAGTCTCACGCTGCCGGCCGCGAAGGAGCCGAGCCGCTATGCGTTGACGCTGTTCGCGCAGGACGGCGCGGCGTACAAGGTGCGCGTGACGCGCGAAGTGCTGATTGCGCGCGGCGCGACGCCCTATCGTTTGACCACCGCCAAGTCGTTCTCGCAACCGAAGGAAGCAGTCAGCTTCGATCTGCAGGCGCTCGGCGCGGTCGATCCGGCGTCGCATGCGCCGTCGAAATGGGAATGGACGCGCCTCGAATCGCAAACGCATGGCGAAGGCGCGTTGAAGGGCGCGAGCGCGGGCGGCAAGCTGTCGTTCCCGGTGACGTTCGACGAACCGGGCTCCTACATGTTGTCAGTCAAGGACGACCTGGGCAACCTGCTCGCCGCGTCCAGCCACTGGGTCGCGGGCGATGGCCTGAAGGCGATTCCGGGCAGCGTCGAGATCGTGTTCGATCGCGACAAGTACAAGATCGGCGATACCGCCGAAGCCCTGATTACCTTCCCGATGCCGGTGGACGACGCGTTGCTCACGCTCGAACGCGACAACGTCGAGCGTCGCGCGCTGCTCACGGCGGGCGGCGACTGGCTGCAATTGCAGCGT
Organism: Paraburkholderia sp. RL18-101-BIB-B; assembly: GCF_046026985.1. Taxonomy (NCBI): domain Bacteria; kingdom Pseudomonadati; phylum Pseudomonadota; class Betaproteobacteria; order Burkholderiales; family Burkholderiaceae; genus Paraburkholderia; species Paraburkholderia sp. RL18-101-BIB-B. The sequence goes on along the minus strand of NZ_JARESV010000005.1, from coordinate 12,836 downwards.
GTGGCGCCGTCGCAATGGAAAGCGCGCATCAAGGTGGGCGAAGACTTTGCGCCGAACATGACGTTCTCGGTGCTGTACGTGCACGCCGGCGAATACGTGTTCCAGAACGCAGGCATTGTGGTCGCGCAGCCGCAGATCGAACTGAACGTGAAGAGCGACAAGCCGGTGTACGGTCCAGGCGACACGGTCACGCTGAATTTCGACAGCACGTTGAACGGTAAGCCGGAAGCGGCGAATCTGACGGTGAGCGTGGTCGATGAAATGGTCTACGTGTTGCAGCCGGAAATCGCGCCGAATATCGTCGACTTCTTCTATCACCCGCGCCGCAATAACGTGCGGACTTCGTCGAGCCTGTCGTTCATCACTTATGACCTTGCGCGCTCGCCGCTGAAGGGCGCACCGGGTGGACCGCAACGAGCGAACTACAACGAGCGCGGCGTGAAAGTGCTCGAACGGCCGCGCCGTGACGATCAGGACACGGCCGCGTGGGAAGGCAATCTGAAAACCGACGCGAACGGCCATGCCACCATGACGTTCAAGATGCCGGACTCGCTGGCGCGCTGGCGCATCACGGTGCGCGCGGCGGCGCCGGACGGCATGGTCGGTCAGCGCACCGCTTACGTGCGTTCGGACAAGGCGCTGTATCTGAAGTGGAGCGGGCCGTCGCACTTTCGCGTCAACGATCAGCCGGCCATCGACATGATCGCCTTCAATCAGACCGACGCGGACATGGACGCGCAGTGGGTGGTCGAGGGTGGCGGGCTGTCGCTCAATCAGAAGGTCACGCTCAAGCGTGGCGCGAACTATCTGCGTCTGCCGAGCGGCGCGTTGAAGGATGGTGTGATCAATGCGACGCTGCGCAGCGCGGGCAAGGATGTCGATCGTCTGCAGACCACGATTCATCTCGACGCGAGCGGGTGGCTCGATCTGCATCAGAACACGGTGGCGCTCGACGGCTCGAACAAGCCGCTCAATCTGCCGCAAGATGCGCAGGATGTCGGCGTGCGGTTCATCGGCGGCGCGCAAAGCCAGTTCATGCGCGTCGCCGACGATCTGATCAACTATCCGTACGGTTGCGCCGAGCAGACCTCGAGCCGTCTAATTCCGCTGGCGCTCGCGCATGATGCGATCGGCCACGGCCGTGGCTACGACGATAGCGCGAGTTCGACGCAAGGGCTCGAAGCGCTGCTGCGCAATCAACGGCAGCGTCTGGCGATGCTTGCGGGCGTCGGCGGCACGTTCGGCTGGTGGGGCGATACGACGGGCGGCAGCGCGCTGATCACGGCCTATGCGTATTACGCGGACTGGCTCGCGAGCCGCAGCCTCGGCATCAGCCTTCCCGCCGACAACTGGCAGCACGCGATGGACGTCTATCGCGACGCCGGGGCGAAAGAGCCGCTGCTGCATCGTGCGCTGGCTTTGTGGTTCATGCAGCAGATGGGCTTGCCGGTTGCGACGCCGGTGTCGGGCGTCGCCGCGGACCTGATGAGCGATGCGGCGGCCACGGCGAATGCGCCCGCGCGCAGCGGCACGTACGGCGTGTCGGACAGCATCGTGTTCGCGCAAGCCGATTCGCCGCGCGGCAAGCAGATGGCAACGCTGCTGATCGCCAGCATGGCGCGCAGCACGAGCGCGCAATTGCCGGATGGCTTCGACGCCGCGGCAAGCGCCGCGCGTACCGCGTTGAGCAACGATCCGGCGCCGCTCGTGCAAAGTCTGCTGGTCATGTCGGGCGGCGACGGCGGCGCGGCGGTCGATGCATCTGCCTTGCTCGCGAAGAGCAGCGCCGATTATCCGACGCTCGATCGTGCGTTGACGCTGCTGTGGTTGCGCAAGGCGCTAGGCGGCGATGTGCCGGCCGCGTCGTTGCCGTCGCTGCAAGGCGCGGGCTGGACACGCGCCGCGACGCCGACCGGCACGCCGCTCTACAAGTGGACCGGCGCGGGACTGCCGACCACGCTCGACGCAGGCACCTCGCGTACCGACGTCAACGCGCTGGTTTCGTTCCGCAGTCATACGAGCGAGGACAGCCGTCTTAACATCACCGTCGAGCGCCGTTTCTACAAGCTCGAACCGGTCGAGATCGCGGTCGATCCGAAGATGGGAGCAGCAGGCGGCGAGAGCCAGTTGGGCCGCTCGACATTCACCGCGCGTCTGGTGAAGCAGAACGACGCGATCGACAGCAACGCGCTGTACGTCGACGAAGTCACGCTCACGCCGCGCTCCGGCAACGCGTACCACTACGGTCTGCTCGACGTGCCGCTGCCGCCGGGCGGCAATGTCGAGGCGACGAGCTGGGGCGTATCGATCGACGGTCTGCCGGGCGCGAAAGATGGTGCCAGCGGTCCGCAGCCGTTCCAGCGCGTTGCGTCGTATGAGATGGGCGAGCTGGCTTATCACCAGCCCGTGCCCTTGCTCGACCGGCCGGTCACGCTGCGGCAATTGGTGCGCTTCGCGTTGCCGGGCACGTTCGCGCTGCCGCCCGCGCGCTACTTCCGCATGTATCAGCCGGACGCGAAGGCGTTCGAAGGCGGCAAGAGCGATCGCGTGACGACGTTGCGTATTCAGTAAGCGAGACGAGACCGCCATGTTCCGCACGCTTCGGCCTCTACGCGATCGTCTGGCAGCCAGGCTGCGGATCGCGCTTGCCGTGGGCGTCGGGTTCGGTTGCTGTGTGTGCAACGGCTCGCTCGCGTATGCGGCGACTTCATCTCAAACGGTGTCCGGTTCGCAGATGCTGCGCTTCGCCTGGCTGCGCGACGGCCAGAGCCAGCTTTGGCAAGTCGACGGCAGCGGCGCCGCGGTCGGCTTCTCGCTTCAGGGCGCGGGTGTCTTGCCCGCGACGCTGGAGACGCCGCTCGGCAGCGTATGGAAGCTGTTCGTCTACGGCTATCTGGTGGACCGCAACATCGCCACACCGGACTACGCCTGCAACGGCGGCGATCCGGAAGAAGTGTATTGCTGCATGACGGGTGGTCACATCGATCGTGAACATGCGTTGGTGCAGTCATGCGGGCTCTTTTTCGAACCCGCGCGCCTGCAGCTCGATTCCGCCGACTGGCGCAAGTATTGGACGGCCGCTCACGCGCCCGCATGGCTGCGCGATCTGCATGCCATGACGCCCACGCGCCGCGTGCCGGTGACCGAACTGCTCGCCGCCTTGCAGGCGATGCCCGTCCGGCCGCGCGAAGCGGCGGCGAGCACGCTGGTGTCGGTGCTGACCAGCGGACGCGGTGAAGGCACGGTGTCGCTTTACGGCAGCGTGCTGCGCGCCAAGACGTGGACGATGCCGGACCCGGCGCGTCCGGGCGCTTCGATCGGCGGCGCGGCGGGCTGGCTCGCCGACGGCTCGCCGGTATGGTTGGGTGGTCCGGGCGGCAGCGCGCGCGTGCTGGCCGCCGCGGCGCCGCGCATCGCCCCACTGCTTACGCAGGTCACCGTGCCGGACGACGGCGCTTGCGTGCTGGTCGATTTCTTCAGCCGCTATCCGATTCGCGAAGTGCTCGGCGATAAAGGACCGGCCGCTGCGTCCGAGGGTCCGTTGCGCGGTGATTTCCGGGTCGGCTTCGTCAATGGCAATTGGGCGCGGGTGACGAGTCGCGGCGAGCTGCGACTCGATCGCGATGCGGCCGGCGCGCCGCAAGTGGTCGGCCGATTCGGCATGAACGACTATGTGGCCCGTGTGGTCGAGCGCGAAGGCGACACGAGCCAGGCGGAAGCGGCGAAGGCGTTGGCGGTCGCGGCGCGCACCTACGTCGTACAGCACGGCAACCACGATCACGGCTGTTTCCGTATCGACGACAGCAGCAGCACGCAGCGCGTCCTGCCACGCGCGCCGACGGCCGCCGCGCGCCATGTCGCTGATGTGACCGATGCGCTGGTGCTGACCGGTGTGCCGGTTCAGTATCACCACGACAAGGCCGCGCCGGGACAGATGAGCTGGCAGGCCGCGAAGGCCTCCGCGCAAACCGGTCTCACGTTCGACGCGATTCTCGCGCGCACCTGGCCGCAAGCGACGCTGACTTCGTTCCAGAGTCCGCTTTCGGGCGACTGCGTCGAGGTGGCCGGCGCGCAGGCATGGCTGCAACGCAACGTGCCGTTGTGGGCGCGGCGCATGGACGGCGCGGCGGGCTACGAAACGCCCGATCTGCCCGCGGTGTGCGCCGTGCGCGAAGGTCGGCCGTATGCGGATGCGCAGCGCAATCGCGTGTACGTGTATCGCTTGCAGACCGAAGAGGACCGTATCGCGTTGGCGCATGAATACATCCACCTCGCGTTCCAGCATCATCCGCGTGGGCTCGATGAGACGTTCGTCGAGCGCACCGCGCGCACGCTGATTCGTACCGAGAATCCGATCCAATGAATACCGTCTCGCGCTCGCCGATATCCTTGTTGCGCTGGTCGCCTTCGCGGCTCGCCATCCGTGTTCGCGCCGTCGTAACGCTGGCCGCGGTCGGGGCTGCGTTTGCGCTCTGCACTGCTGCGCCGAATGCCGAAGCCGCCGACGCCAACGGCGCGCTCGCCGATCTGACCGGCGCGTTCGGCGGTTGGCGTCACAGCGGGCTGACGAACGAGGGCGAGCATTTCGTCGCGGCTTATCCGCGGCCACCGGTCGATCGCGGCGCGCAGCGCTATCGCACGCTGATCGAGGGACGCCTGAAGCACATCGACAAACACGCGCGCAAACCACCGACGCTGGTCGTCAACGGCAATCCCACACCGCTCTACACCGACGACGAAGGCTCGTTCGCGCGGCCCTGGGCGTTCGGCGCGGGTTCGAACAGCATCGAGCTGATTTCCGCCGACGGCAAACAGCACCAGCGCATGCAATTCTACGAAGCCGACCGCAGCAAGCCGCAGGCGAAGCTGCGCGCGATGGTCACGTGGGATGATCCGCATGCGCAGGTCGATCTGCATGTGATCACGCCGGGCGGCCTGCATGCCTTCTTCGCCAACCCGACGCTTGAAGACGGCAGCGGTTTCGACGTCGATTCGGTGGACGGCGCGGGGCCGGGGATCTTTTCTTCGGCGGCACCCGAGCATGGCACGTGGCTGTTCTTTCTGAATTACTGGGGCAATTTCGATTCGACCGGCTACAACTTCGACGCCGCCGCGCACGATCGCGACGTGATTGCGGCGACGTTGACGCTGGTGTTCAACGAAAACACGCCGAACGAACGGCGTGAAACGATGGTCGTGCCGCTGCGCAAGATCGGCGACCTGATGCTCGTGAAAAGCGAGCGACTCTGACAGCGGGATGGGAGCAGTGACGATGAAGGTCGAGACGACGGGTTGGATGATGGCGAGCCGCGGTTGGCTCGCAATGGCCTGCGTGGCTAGTTTGGCCTGCTTGCTGGTAGCGCCGGCGGCGCACGCGAGCGACATCGACTTCGCCGCGCCGTTGAACGGCTGGCGCAACACGAGTGGCGATAGCGAGCGTTATACGCAGGACGTGCACTACCCGGCGGTGGCGGTGTCGACGCCGGAGGGGCAGTCCAAATTCGCGCTGATCGAAGGGCAGATCCGCAACACGCCGAAGAAGAAGGGCACGTCGGTGGGCACGCTGGTGGTCGACGGCACGCCGCTGCCGCAGCGAGTGGAAGAGGACGGCAAGTTCTCGCGGCCGTATGCGTTTCCTGCTGGCAGCAACGGCGTCGAACTGCGCGCGCCGGACGGCAGCCGCAAGCGCGTGCAGTTCTACGACGCCTACAGCGGCAAGACCCAGCCGAAGCTGCGCGTATTGCTCGCGTGGGACACCGATGGCACCGATCTGGATCTGCACGTCGTCTCGCCCGACGGCGCGCACACCTGGTACGGCGAGCGCGTCGCGCCGAACGGCGGCGCGCTCGACGTCGACGTGACGACGGGCTATGGGCCGGAGATTTACTCGTCCGCGGCGCCGTTGAAGGGCACGTATCTGGTCTATGTGAATTACTACGGCAGCGGTAATAGCGGCGCTGATATGACCGTCGCGCAGGTGACCATCATCACGAACGAGAATACGCCGAACGAAAAGAGCGAAACGATTCGCGTGCCCATGCGCAAGGCTGGTGAATTGACGCTCGTGAAAACGTTTGTCTTGCCGTAAAAGCAGCGGACGCGAGCGGCTTATGATTTTTCTGAGTGCGACGATGCGAAATGGCTTAATTTGTTGATAAACCTTCACTTAATAAAGGCGAGATTTTCATTAAGTAGGAAGAGTGTTTATAAATCAACAAAAGCGTGTAATGATCGCGCTCATCGGCTTGCTTTTTCGTCAGCCGGTTTTCAAATGCTTGCGCGAGGTAAGCCAGTTTTGCGCGGGGCCGTCGCTAGCCCGCAACGCCTACGCCAGCGCGGGCCATAAAAACGTCAGTTCGCGAATGGGGCAGAAGAAAAATGAATTCACTCGACCAGAAGCAGCCGCTCTTGACCTATGACGGCAAGATTGGGGAGTTGTACGGGATCTTCATCAAAAATCTGCTGCTGCAGATCATCACGTTAGGCATTTATCGATTTTGGGCGACCACCAATACTCGCCGATATATCTGGTCGCGCATGCGTTTTCAAGGTGAGCGGTTTGAATACACCGGGACCGGCGGTGAATTGTTCAAAGGGTTTTTGCTGGCGATCGCGATTATGATCGGCGCGGTTATCGGCGCGGGCATTCTCAGCGCGGTTCTGCGCGCCGTTACGGGAAGTGCGTTGCTGGGCGCGTTGCCGTTTCTTGCGCTTTACGTCGTGATCGCAGTGGTCGCGGCGGGCGCGTATTTCAGCGCGCAGCGTTATCGCCTGAGTCGCACGCAGTGGTGCGGGATTCGCGGCGGCATGACCGGTTCGTCCTTCGTCTACGGCGTGTATGTGTTGCTGTATGGCCTGCTGTGCATCGTCACGCTCGGTCAGCTGGTGCCGTGGGTGTCGATGCGCCTCGCGGAACGCCGCATCAACGCAAGCAGTTTCGGCAGCTTGCCGTTTCACTTTGAAGGCCGCGCCCGCGCGTTGTATGCCGCGTTCGTCGGTACGTTTGTCGGCGTGGTCGCGCTGCTGGTCGTACTCGGGGCGATCTTCTTCAAGAGCTTCATGGCGCTGCTGCCGATTGGCCACGCTCCGCTGAAGGGAAACGATCCCGCGGCGCTCGCCGCTGTCGGCTCGGTGTTTCTGTTTTACGTGCTGTTCATCGTCGGCGCGTTGCTGATTCAGTGCTTCTACCTGGCGCTGCTCACGCGCCATGTCATGGGCAATACGACGCTGGGCTCGCAACTGCGCTTCGGCAGCAGCATCACCGCGGGGCGTCTGCTCGGCATGATCCTCGGCAATCTGGCCATCGTCGTGTTCACGCTGGGCTTGGGTTTGCCGATCGTGCTGCATCGGGTGATGCGACTCGCGGCGGATACGCTGCAAGTGTCCGGTCAGCTCGATCCGCAGACGCTGGCTCAAAGCGATCAGGCGGCGCCGCGTACCGGCGAGGGCATGCTGAACCTGCTCGATCACGGCGGCGCGTTCTGATTCTGAGGCGGCATTGACCTTCTCCGATTCAGAGGGCACGCACTCGACGGGCACGCGCTTTTACGACGGTCGCAGTGCCGCTGCTCATGCGGTGACGCTGCGCTGGAGCGACGCGTTTCTCTCCATCGACGGCGAAGCGGGTGAGCTGGCGGTGTGGCCGCGAGCGCGGCTGGTCGTCGGCGAACCCGATCCGGAAGGACGAGTCGCGTTGTCGTGCAAAGGCGAGCCGGGCCGCGTGTCGACCGATGCTGCTACGTTGCCGGCGCAGATCATGCCGCGGCGCATGAAGTGGCGGCACTATCTCGGCTGGCTGATGGTCGGCGTGGTGGCGCTGGTGCTCGCGTTCGTGCTCGTCGTGCGACTGCCGGCGGTGGGCGCGGCGCTGGTGCCGCGCAGCGCCGAAAACCGGCTCGGCGAGATGGTGGAGGCGGTCGTCGTCGGCAAGCACAAAGTGTGTCGCGGTGAAGAGGGACAGCGCGCGCTAGAGCGACTCGAAGCGCGGCTCGCTCATGCTGCGGGTATCGCGCAACCGGTCCACCTGGAGGTGGTCGACCGCAAGATGGTCAATGCGCTGACGCTGCCTGGCGCACGCATGGTGATCATGCGCGGTTTGATCGAGCGAGTCGGCAATGCAGATCAACTCGCCGGCGTGATGGCGCACGAGACCGGACATATCGCGCGGCGTGATCCGATGGTCGCGTTGTTTCGCGGCGCTGGTATCGGCGTGATCAGCGCAACGCTCGGCATCAATCTCGGCTTTGCCGATGTGTCGTCGCTGGCTGGGCGACTTGTGGGTTTGTCGTATAGCCGCGATATGGAGCGTCTCGCCGATGCGAACGGCGTCGCCTATCTGCAAGCAAGCGGCTTGCGCAGCGACGGGCTCGCCGGTTTTTTTGCGCTGACTGACACGCGCAACGGCCCGCGCAACGGCAATGCCGGCGCTGCGGTGGAATTCCTTTCGGATCATCCGCGGACGAGCGAGCGGCAAAAGCAAAGCCAAGGGTCACCGCTCGGTGACAGCGCGTTGACGCCGAGCGAATGGGCCGCTGTCCGCTCGATGTGCGGCAAGCCGTGAGCCACGCGACTCATTGAGAGCGCAGCGATGAAAGCCAATGCGTTCAAGGAGTTGGAGGAGTCATGCGCAGGTTGTCCACAGCCTTGCGAACAGTTTCTGTGGACAAATGCTGTGGACTTGGTTCGATCGCGAGCACGCCCTCAGCAAGAAGGCGGCTCGTGATGCTCGATGCACGTCGTTGGACGATCAAAGGTCGGAGTCCAATCTCCGCTCTTCGATGACGTCACGCGTGGCCGCCCAATACGGCGGACGGTTGTAGTACTCGTGCACGGACGTGCCCCATTGCATGTCCACCATCGAAGGCCAGTTATCCTTATCGAAGCCCGGCGCGTTCTTGATGCGTTCGGCGCTTGCGTCGAGCACGAAGCACTTGTCGTCCGTGTCGAGCGTGAGCGCGCTCCAGGGAATCGCGTGAAGCGTGTCGCCTATGCCTAGAAAGCCGCCGGTGGATAGCACCGCGTAAGCGATTCGGCCGCCGCGTACGTCGAGCATGATGTCGGAGATCTTGCCGACATGTTCGCCGTCGGACGACATCACCTTGTTTCCATCGAGCGTCGATGCCGCCATGACATCCGGTCCGGGTCCATCACCGATGCCGACTCCAACAATATTTGCGCCCTGTGCGCGGGCGGATGCCGGGACTTGGGGATCGAACGTGGTCATGATGTGCTCCTCGTAAAAAGTGTACATGGGGAGCGCGCAACGACTATGCCTGTTACCTGGGGAATGGTTGGCGCGGGAGCGCCTTCTGACGGTTGCCGCCGCCCGTTGCCGCCCGGCAGGCGTGGGTTGCTCGGCCATGCGGCGGTGCGCACCTGGAATCACGCAATTGTGGGAAGCGTGACCGGCGAACGTTGCGCGACCGCGGCGGGTGACGCCACGGCTCGACGCAATGGGCCGAGCCGCGTTTCGCCGCGTAGCTTGCGCAAACGGATCTTGTCGGGCTGTTCAGCGCGAGGTGGGATGCCGAGCCCGGCGGCGCGAGGACGCAGCGATCCAAAGGAAAGCGCTTACCCTTTCTTACCGGAGCTCAAGTTTCGACGCACTGGGGTCGATAGGTGTTGTAGCCGGCCGTGCGTCGTCCACAAGCTGTTTGCGGCGCTATTGCATAGGTGCTCGATTCGCCGCTAGCGGAAGGCGGCCGGCGCATCGAATAAGCGAAATCAACGGAGGTTGCTATGCAAATCGACAGTGCGTTGTCGTCGACACTGCCGGGACCGGACCGCGTGACGACGAAAAGCCCGTCCGCAGCGGACGACGCCGTCATGCAGACATCGACGGTGGATGCACCCACGCAGGATGACGCCGTCCATATCTCCGCGGAAGGCGCGGCGACGGCGACGGCGGCTCAAGAAGGCAATACGGGCCAGGGCGACGCAGTCAGCGATTCTGCAAGCGAGGGCACACCGGCATCCGGCGTCTCAGCGGTGAAATCGTTTGCGTACGGCACGCTCGGGCTCGAGCGTCCGGATCAGCCTCAGGAAGCGCACAACGCGTTCTATACGGCGGGGCGGTGGCTGGCAGCGGGCATCACGATCGGCGGGATCATTTCGCTGCTTGCTTGAGAGAGGGAGAAAGAATGCGCTTGCCGTGCGTGACGCACGACAAGCGCTATTGCTGGCTTAGCGGTCGAGGAACGACTTCAGGCGATCAGCGCGGCTCGGATGCATCAGCTTGCGCATGGCCTTGCTCTCGATCTGACGAATCCGCTCACGCGTCACGTCGAACTGCTTGCCGACTTCTTCGAGCGTGTGGTCCGACTTCGTGTTGATGCCGTAGCGCATACGAAGCACCTTGGCTTCGCGCGGCGACAGCGAGTCGAGCGCGTCGTCGATGGCGGCGCGCAAGTCGGCTTGCATCGCTGCGTCGGCCGGCGAGGACGCTGCCGAGTCTTCGATCATGTCGCCGAGCGTGGCATCGCCGTCGTCACCGACCGGCGTTTCCATCGACACCGGCTGCTTCGCGATCTTCAGAATGCCGCGCACCTTCTCTTCCGAGAGTTCCATGCGTTCCGCGAGCACGGACGGATGCGCTTCCTGACCGGTCTGCTGCAGGATTTCGCGCGAAATGCGGTTCAGCTTGTTGATCGTTTCGATCATGTGCACCGGCACGCGGATCGTGCGAGCCTGGTCGGCGAGCGAACGCGTCACGGCCTGGCGGACCCACCACGTTGCGTACGTGGAAAACTTCCAGCCGCGACGGTATTCGAACTTGTCCACCGCCTTCATCAAGCCGATGTTGCCTTCCTGGATCAGGTCGAGGAACAGCATGCCGCGGTTCACGTACTTCTTCGCGATCGAGATCACGAGACGCAGGTTCGCCTCGATCATCTCGCTCTTCGCCTTGCGCATCTTCGATTCGGCCGCGACCATCTGGCGGTTGATCTCTTTCAGATGCTTCAGCGGCAGCGAAACCGTTGCTTCGATTTCGATCAGCTTTTGCTGTTCGGACTGAATTGCCGGCAGATGGCGCTCCAGCGCCGCGCCGTACGACGATGACGGGCGCGCGGCGCGTTCCGTCCAGCCGAGGTCGGCCTCATGACCGGCAAACGACTCGATGAACTTCTCGCGCGGCATGCCGCTCTTCGAAACGACGATTTGCAGAATGTTGCGCTCGATCGCGCGAACTTGCGCAACCTGTTGCTGCACGTCGCCGCACAGGCGATCGATCGTGCGCGCCGTGAAGCGGATCTTCGCGAGGTGCTGCTGGATCTCTTCGCGCGCGCGCTGATACGCCTTCGAGGTGACATCGCCGCGCGTATGTGACGCGTTCATCTGGTCGGACAGCATGCCGACCTGGGCGAAGATTTCGAGGCAGTCGCTCGTGAGTTGCTTCAGGCGCGCTTCGTCCGCGGCCGAGGAGTCGGCCGGGCCGACGTCGTCGTCGCTGTCTTCTTCGTCGTCGCTGTCCGTGTCCGCGTCGACGTCGGCGGATGCGTCTGCGCTTGCGCTGTCTTCTTCGGCGGCGAGCGTGTCTTCATTCAGACCGTCGACCAGTTCGTCGATGCGCAGCTCGCCGTCGGCAACCTGCTGGGCGCTCGCCAGAATAGCCGAGATCGCGAGCGGGCAAGCGGCAATCGCCTGCACCATTTCATGCAGGCCGTCTTCGATGCGCTTCGCAATCGCGATTTCGCCCGCGCGCGTTAGCAGCTCGGTCGCGCCCATCTCGCGCATGTACATGCGCACCGGGTCGGTCGTGCGGCCAAATTCGGAATCGACGGTCGACAGGGCGACTTCGGTTTCCTCGTCCGCCTGATCGTCCGACACCACGGCGGGGGCGTTCGAGTTCAGCAGCAGCGTTTCGGCGTCCGGGGCCTGTTCATAGACCTGCACGCCCATGTCGTTGAACGCGCTGACAATGCTGTCGATCGCGGCCGTTTGCGCGAAGTTGTCGGGCAGATGGTCGTTGATCTGCGCGTGGGTCAGGTAGCCTTGCTCCTTACCCAGCTGGATCAGCGCACGCATCTGGCGCTGACGTTCTTCGGCTTGCTGCGGCGGCAGTTCGGCCGCCACGGGGATCGCTTTACCGGCGCCCTTGCCCTTGGCCGTACGGCCCGAGGGGGCTTTGGCGGTGTAGGCGGCGGTTTCGTGTTGCGAATCTTCGCGATCAAAAGGGTTCACGTATTCTCCTCTAGAGGCTTCGCTATGAGACGCAAGACGCGACCGTCAGGCGTTTCGAGCATGGCTCAACATCACCTGAGTGACTCAACGCGGTTGTTTGGCTGTGCTCTGGGGAGCAAAAAAGATGAGCCCGCTCGAAGCGGGCCGATAGAAATGTGCGAAATTCGCGCGGCTCGCATTATATACGAGCTTGGGGCTTCGCGCTCATCCTGTGCACATCATTTCATCATGCGCGTTTGTCGCAGGTTCGTCCTTGGGCCGCTGGTCGGGCGTAGAGCGGTCGCCGGTTCGATGCATCTAGGTGCGTGCACATTCGCTGATTTCAAGCTTCTCACTATAGAGGAGTTCGGTCGTCCTGACACGACGGGGTCGCGTTTGCACCACTCTCCCTATATATAGGGGACGCCTGTTTCTGGCGTCGATCGGCGTCTGGTCAAAAGAAAATTCACAAAAGGGGGTTGACGACGTGTCAGTCGTTCTCCATAATCTCGTTTCTCTGCTGCTGATGCAGCGACGCAGAACGAAGCGGTGCCGGGTGGTTGTGATGTTGACGACGCGCGGTGCCGGTCCGGTGGTGAATGCGTAACCGATCTTTAAAAATTAACAGCCGATAAGTGTGGGCGCTTGATGCGCGACGCGAGGTGGGTCCTTCGGGA
>NZ_JARESV010000049.1:0-63649 GCF_046026985.1 Paraburkholderia sp. RL18-101-BIB-B | reverse complement strand
AGCCAAGGTCTCACATACGAGTTCATTAAGTTAGATGACTCGTGGCTCTTAAATGCCCTCCTTTGAGCAACCCGCAATTTGGTGGATTGACCTCTGCTTCAATCCACCATCGTGAGCCTGCAACAATCGGTGGTCACGCAGCCAACCGGTGCTCGTAGTACGGCCGGTCCCTGTCATCAAGTATCGGTTACATCGCCGCCAAGTCCGATGTATCCGGGTTGAGCCAAGCGTCTATATTTTCCGGCTTATAGGGATGATGCACCGGTCGTGACAGTGGCTGCGACCTCCGGCGGCGGCTCGTCCATATTGCAATCCAAAGGTGACAGCGTTGAGCTCGACCTTAATTGCCCACAAGTTCTCGCGTCCTCGGCAGTCGACTTACCCCCCGGAAGATTGTCACGTTCTCTTGACTAGGTGCCAGGTCACCCAATGCACTTTCCTCTCGCCCAGGTTATCTGTGACCATCAGGTCCGGCATCACCGCTCCTGCGACTATGTGAATAGACGAGTCCGCGTATTTTTCTGCACGCCACACCCCAGAAACCGGACACATGTCCCCAGTCTTGACGTCTGGAACGTCAGCAAGCTCAGCGGGCGCATCTTCGCGCTTCGCAGCGAGGAAATACTGTGACTCGTCCGCAATCACCCCATCCTTGTATCGCGTGTCTTCCCACAATAGACGCCAGTGAGTACTCGTGACGGCAGACCGCAAAGTGAGTGGGTCAGGCCGCCCTTTGATATTCGGCGCGTGAGTCCCTTTGACCAAATAGTTGAAGCAGCCATTGTTTTCTTCCGTTTTCTCACCGACCGATAGCAGTCCTAGCACCTTACCGCGACTAATTTTTACAGGCTCCCAGATGCCGTCGGCGGTGACCTCGTCACCGGACTCGACTACCGGACCGAGGGAGGCAGGGATTTCCGGAAGTGACGGTGGGAAAACGGGGTAATCCAATTCGTAGAACTGGTACTTATAGCGGTCCGGGTCCAGAAGTAATGTCGCCGACTGCAACTGAGCAAAATTGTCGTTTGAGGCCGCAACCTCGAAAGGAGCTTGCTCCATCTGGAACTCGGATGCACGCATCAATCGAGCAAGTCTATCCACCTTGGTTGGATATGGAGCCAACTGAGCGCCTCGCTCCCAATACGACGGGTGGGGAAAGAAGTACTGGCAAAGGTGATAGTAGCGATTGACCGCGAGCTTCAATGGTTGACCATCTTTCCATATAAAACGATATCCACGCGCTAGCTGCTCCAGGCCCTTGTCGTATAGACCCAGAATCTCGTAGATGGTCGACAGGTTGTCGGCCGGCATGTACTCCGGGTCGCCCTCTGGCCACGTCTTGACAGCGATTTCGTACTCGTCTGCAAAGATGGCGAACGCGTCACGCTTCTTTTTCCAGAGCGCATAGCTTGTCAGCCTCTGAAGCAACCAGAAAACTTGACGGCGAGTTAGGTTGTCCTGCATGTCGTACTGCTTCATCGTATATGTCACCGTTGCGTCTCGAGATTGGCGCCAGTTCGCACTGCGGCCGCCTTTATACTGTTCGTCTGCGTGACCTTGCTCTGCACTTCGTCGGTCGCAAGCCGGCGTGTTTTTGCCGCGTAGCCAATATCGTCCTCAAACCGACTATATCCGTAAACTTTTTCGACGTTTTCCCACTTCGTTTCGAAGAAATCAACTCGAATACCGTCGACAATCATTGGCCCATTGGTGGCTAATTCGCCAGCTTTGATTTTTTCACCTACCTTTGTTATCTCTTCCGCCAGTTTGCCGAGGTCAATCACGACTTGCTCGCCTCCACCCTCCAGATACTGCACTGGCGTTGAGCTTCCGAACTGCTCTGCAATTTTGCCTTGCCACGCCTTTGCCTGCGGCATACGCATCGCGAAATCATCCGGCAGATGCAGAACGGCCAGGTAACCGTTGCCATTCCATGTGTCCAGCACGGCGGAACGTTCGGACGCGTTGCTTGAAATGGTCAGTGGTTGGGTGTTTGAAATCGCGCCTATATCGCCTGCAATGTCTCGGCAACCGGCGGCTGAATTCCTTTGAAACCTCCGCAAGTGCAAACTCAAGCGCGCGGTCGGTCTCAGTGCCCATTCGTCGAGGGTTTTTGCTGCTCCGCCTCATGGGCCCTCACCATGAACAGTCGAACCATGGAAGCTTCCGCCGCGGGCGCGTTGCCAAATTCGAACGGTCATCAGCTAGGCGTGCTACTGCGTGGTGACTTGGCGCTGCTGCGAAGAATCTTGGCGTACCGCGCTTTAAGTCCATCCCATTCGACCCGAACATGCCCCGCGAAAAGAGGGTTGCCATTGGTCATGTCCTCATACTCGTCGGCTGTCAATCCGCCGAGCAGTGCATACATCTCTTGGACAACGGTTCGCGCTTCCAACGGATGCAGGCCCGTGTGCACTATTAACTGCAGCTCGATGGCGCCATCAAATTCATCTCGCTGCTGTACAGGCGTTCCGAGGTAGTCGCTCACACATTTGCGAACAAGCCACTTAAGTAAGTCGGCCCGCCATTCGACCTCGCCCGGTAACACTTGAGGTGGCAGTTCAATGCTTTCGCCCTCAATCTCTATGGTGACCGGAGCGCCGATGCGGGTAAGAGCGGCACGAATGGTCGCCGGCACGTAGTACACATGAACGATTTCCAAGTTACTTCTCCCGCGGTTTTTGCAAAGAGGCTGCAGATGCCCGAGAAGGCCAGCTCAAATTTTCGACGACGGTGACCCGTGTTCCCTTAGGAGGAACGTCACTTGTCGATGCAGTGTAGAGGCAAAACGTGTAGATGTAAACTCTGTAGATTCAAACTACGTCGACGCTTAAGCTGTAGATACATTCGATGCGTTGGGCGATGCTTCAGCCATATGAAAGAAGAGCTGAAGCCCATACAGGCCCAACTACGGAGTCGGCTTTCGAAGAATCTAAAGCGACTACGGGCCACGCAAAAAATCTCGCAGGAGGCGTTGGCCGACTTGGCGGGATTGCATCGCACCTACGTTAGCCAAGTTGAGCGGATGATTACGAATATTTCCCTCGACAACATTGTGCTGCTAGCGGGTGCACTTCAGGTGGACCCAGCGGAATTGCTGGCAAAAATTGAGGGAGAGGACGAGCCTGTTGCTGCTGAGAGCCGGGCCGCCAAAAAAGCCCGGCGCCCGGCGCCCGGCGCCTAAAATTTCAGCGGCTTGCTCGAGTTTTCGACGAGCCATGAGTTGACGACATCTTGACGCCAACGAAGAAGCTCGCGGTCAGATAGAACCGCACGGGGTGGCAGCAGCCAAGGGCGGTGTCTTGCTCGCAGGATGCTTGTGCGCACGGAGAGGCCAAGGATGTCGGCAAGCTCGCTGGCGTCAAGGTAGTGGTAGGAAGGGCAATCTGGGGCTGATGTCATACCTCGTCTAACGCGAGGTGTTTATCCGTGCGATTTCAGCAAAGCGCATAGCCGGCAGCAATCGTTAGCGCGACCGCTTTACCGTTTGGCCAAGCAGTTTCTTGATTTCAGCGAGCTGCCGTCGGCCCTCCTCTCGCGGCGTGACAGCCACTTCATCGGGAATCACGACACCGAGCGCTTTAGCAATGTTGGAAACATACGGACGAGTCCGCCCGGGCAGTTCCGCGCACCCGCGCAGGACAACTTCGGTACCACAGACAGTGACCAGAAACTCCAACGCGCGTCGGTCACGTTCGGAGTCGACGATGATGCCAACTGCAATCAGAGCCGAGAAGTCCACAGGCATTCTCCGGTCGAAAACCCATTACCCGGAGAATTCTATACGAAAAACACAAAATTCAACAAATTCAAAGAACTACGCAATCTTGCACCGAAAACTTGTGCGGCATGCGTGATTGGCCTCAGCGCCCTGCTGGGCGCCTCGGAAAATCTCTGCGAAATTTTCTCTATCTTCAAAACCACAGGCGCACAGGCGTCACCGCCGAAAGTCAGGCGAACAAACGCAAAGAGGCAAACCGTTGTGGCTTGCCCCTTAAAGACCTACCGAGTGCTCGCAAAGCAAACTCAATCTTTCACTTTGCGATTACCCTGCTCTACTTCTTGTAGTTCGCCGCGCCTTCGGTGATTTCCTTGTGCGCGGCGTCGATGCCCGCCCAGCCGTCGACCTTCACCCACTTGCCCTTCTCAAGCGCCTTGTATTGCTCGAAGAAGTGCTTGATCTGGTCTTTCAGGTACGCCGGGACGTCGTCGATCGACTTCAGGTCGGCGGTCATCGGGCAGACCTTGTCGTGCGCGACGGCGACCAGCTTCGCGTCGACGCCGGATTCGTCGGTCATTTGCAGCATGCCGAGTGCGCGGGCACGCACCACCGAGCCAGCCAGCAGCGGGAACGGCGTGATGACCAGCACGTCGACCGGATCGCCGTCGCCCGACAGCGTTTGCGGAATGTAGCCGTAATTCGCCGGATAGCGCATGCCCGTGCTGATGAAACGGTCGACGTGGAGCAGGCCCGTTTCCTTATCCGCTTCGTACTTCACCGGATCGCTTTGCGCCGGGATTTCGATGATGACGTTGAAATCTTGCGGAAGGTCTTTGCCTGCGGGGACGTGATTGAAGCTCATGAGCGCTCTCTGATCAGGATGGAATTCGGAACACGGCGCGCGGTGCGGCCACTCGAACGGCATGCATCGTGAAACTCGCCTCGAGCGCCGGCGCTGCGGCCGGACAGTGCGGAATACGCCATTATAGCCAATCGGCCGATGGCATCCCGCGTTGGATCGGCGCGATAATCATCTGGCGTCTCTCGATTGTGCCTCTCGTTTGTGAACACCACGCAACCGCAACGCGGCCGCGTGACACCTCAAGGAGCATGCATGGAAGAAGCCCGACACTTCATCGGCGGCGAGTGGTCCGCCGCCTCAGGCGGCGAGACGATCGCCGTGCTCGATCCCTCGGACGGTCAGCCCTTCACCCAGTTGGCACGCGGCACCGCGGCGGATATCGACGCCGCCGTACACGCCGCGCGCCGCGCCTTCGAAGGCGCGTGGGGCCAGGCGAGCGCCGCCGAACGCGGCCGCGTGCTGTACCGGCTGTCCATGCTGGTCGCCGCGCGCCAGGAAGAACTCGCCCTGCTCGAAGCCCGCGACACCGGCAAGCCGCTCAAGCAGGCGCGCGCCGATTCGGCCGCCCTCGTCCGCTATTTCGAGTTCTACGCCGGCGCGGCGGACAAACTGCACGGCGAAACGCTGCCTTACCAGACCGGCTACACGGTGCTCACGATCCGCGAGCCGCACGGCGTGACCGGCCATATCGTGCCGTGGAATTACCCCATGCAGATTTTCGGCCGCAGCGTGGGCGCGGCGCTCGCCACCGGCAACGCATGCGTCGTCAAACCGGCCGAAGATGCCTGCCTGTCCGTGTTGCGTGTCGCCGAACTGGCCGCCGAGGCGGGTTTGCCTGCCGGCGCGCTGAATATCGTCACCGGCTACGGGCATGAAGCGGGCGCGGCGCTCGCACGGCACGCCGGCATCGATCACATTTCGTTCACCGGGTCGCCGGAAACCGGCAAGCTCGTCACGCAGATGGCCGCCGAGAATCACGTACCGGTCACGCTGGAACTGGGCGGCAAGTCGCCGCAAATCGTCTTCGCCGACGCGGACCTCGACGCGGCGCTGCCCGTGCTGGTGTCGGCAATCGTGCAGAACGCGGGACAAACCTGCTCGGCGGGCAGCCGCGTGCTGATCGACCGCGCTATATACGAACCCTTGCTAGACCGGCTGAGCGGCGCGTTTCAAGCATTGCGCGTGGGCCCCTCGCAGGCCGATCTCGACTGCGGGCCGCTGATCAGCGCGAAACAGCAGCGGCGCGTGTGGGATTTCCTCTCCGACGCGCAACACGACGGTATCGCCATGGCGGCGCACGGCGAGGTGATTCCCGAAGCGCCGGAAAGCGGCTTCTATCAGGCGCCGACGCTGCTGCGCGATGTGCCCGCCAGCCACCGCCTCGCCCGTGACGAAGTGTTCGGCCCCGTCCTCGCCGCCATGTCCTTCAGCGACGAAGACGAAGCGCTGGCGCTGGCCAACGGCACGCCGTTCGGCCTCGTCGCCGGCATCTGGACGCGAGATGGCGGGCGGCAGATGCGGCTCGCGCGCCGCCTGCGCTCCGGCCAGGTGTTCATCAACAACTATGGCGCGGGCGGCGGCGTCGAATTGCCGTTCGGCGGCGTCAAGCATTCGGGCCACGGCCGCGAAAAGGGCTTCGAGGCGCTGTATGGCTTCACGGTGCTGAAAACCATCGCGATCCGGCACGGTTAGTCGAGCATACGTATCACCATCCACAACAAACAGCGGAGACATCATGCGGTTGACAGGTAAAACAGCCATCGTCACGGGTGGCGGCTCGGGTTTCGGCGAAGGCATTGCGAAGACCTACGCGCGCGAAGGCGCGAACGTCGTGGTCAACGATCTGAACGGCCCGGCCGCCGAGCGCGTGGCGAGTGAAATCGCGCTGGCCGGCGGCAAGGCCATCGCGGTGGCAGGCAACGTCGCCCAGCGCGACGACTGGCAAAAACTGCGCGAAGCCGCGCTCGAAGACTTCGGCAGCGTGCAGATCGTCGTCAACAACGCCGGCACCACGCATCGCAACAAGCCCGTGCTGGAAGTGACGGAAGCCGAATTCGACCGCGTCTACGCGGTGAACGTGAAAAGCATCTACTGGAGCGTGCAGGAATTCGTGCCGTATTTCCGCGAGCAAGGCGGCGGCTGCTTCATCAATATCGCGTCCACGGCGGGTGTGCGGCCGCGCCCTGGGCTTGTCTGGTACAACGGCAGCAAAGGCGCGGTGATTATCGCGAGCAAGTCGCTGGCGGTCGAACTGGGTCCGGACCGCATTCGGGTGAACTGCGTGAATCCGGTGATCGGCGAGACGGCGCTGCTGTCCGAATTCATGGGCGTTGAGGATACGCCGGAGAATCGTCAGCGCTTTCTCGCCGGCATTCCGCTCGGGCGTTTCTCGACGCCGCAGGACATCGCCAACGCCGCGCTCTATCTGGCTTCGGACGAGGCGGAGTTCATCACCGGCGTGTGTCTTGAAGTAGACGGCGGGCGCTGCGTGTAGCGCCGCGCCGCATCCGGTCTGCGAGGGTTTCGCGTGCTGCGGCCCTCGCCGCAGTCAGTGTTTTCCCCCGGTATCGATTCGTCGTGCAAACCACTGAGCGCGGATAGAATCGATCGACAGCGGTACTTCAATTCCACAAGAAAAGAGGAGACACCATGGCTAGTCCCGCAAATCCGCTCCACCATCCCGGCGCGGGTGCGCCGCCTTCCACCTTCGAAGAGGCGACCTACCGCAAGGTCACCTGGCGGCTCGCGCCGCTGTTGATGCTCTGTTACGTGGTCGCGTATCTGGATCGCGTCAATGTCGGTTTCGCCAAGCTGCAAATGACCAGCGATCTCGGTCTGAGCGACGCGGTCTACGGTTTCGGCGCGGGGATTTTCTTTCTCGGCTATTTCATCTTCGAAATTCCGAGCAATGTGATCTTGCACAAAGTCGGCGCACGCGTGTGGATCGCGCGGATCATGGTGTCGTGGGGCGTGATCTCCATGCTGACCATGTTCGTCACTACGCCGACCATGTTCTACGTGATGCGCTTCCTGCTCGGTCTCGCAGAAGCGGGATTTTTCCCCGGCATCATTCTGTACCTCACCTACTGGTATCCGTCGCACCGGCGCGGCCGCATGACCACCTGGTTCATGACGGCTATCGCGCTGTCGGGCGTGATCGGCGGCCCGGTGTCGGGTTATATCCTGAAGAGCTTCAACGGCGTGAACGGCTGGCATGGCTGGCAGTGGCTGTTTCTGCTCGAAGGGATTCCTTCGGTGATCGTCGGCATCATGGTGTTCGTCATGCTGGACGATCGTATCTCGAAGGCGAAGTGGCTCACCAAGGAAGAGCAGCAATTGCTCGAACGCCACGTCTCCGCCGAAGAAGCCACCAAGCACGACATGCCGATTCGCCAGGTGCTCACGAGTGGCCGCGTGCTGATGCTGAGCCTCACGTATTTCTCGTTCGTGATGGGTCTGTATGGCGTGAGCTTCTGGCTGCCGACCATCATCAAGGCGACCGGCGTGACAGATGCGTTCATGATCGGCCTGCTCTCGGCGGTGCCGTTCGCGGCAGCTGTGGTGGCGATGGTGTTCGTGTCGCGCAGCGCGGACCGCAAGCGGGAGCGGCGCTGGCATATTGCGTTGCCGGCGTTTGCGGGGGCGATCGGGCTCGTGCTGTCGGTCGTGTGGGCGCACAACACCGTGCTGGCGATGGCGTCGCTCACGCTCGCGACCATGGGCATTCTGACCACGCTGCCGCTGTTCTGGAGTTTGCCGACAGCGATTCTGGCGGGCACGGGCGCCGCTGCCGGCATCGCCATGATCAATTCGATCGGCAATCTGGCGGGTTTTCTGAGCCCGTATGCGGTGGGCTGGCTCAAGCAGGTGACGGCCGCGAACGACTCCGGCATGTATATGCTGGCGGCATTCCTGGTGCTTGGCGGTCTGCTGGCGATCAGCGTGCCGGCGAAGATGGTTAATAAGTGAGAGGGAGGCGCGGGCCTTGGCAGTGATCTACTGCTGAGGCTTTGCGTTGGTGTGCGAAGGAGCGACCCCTTCATCGCTGAATATGGTGGTTTCGACAAATGTTGGCCAACTACTGCCGAGGGCGTGGGGCGGTAGTCGGCCAGCAAGAGACAGTCGGCACATCGCGTCGAACGGCTGAGTTCCCTACAAGGCAAACGGTCCCATCAGTCCGGGGCGCGCAGAAACCGTCGCTTGTCATCAGCCGGTTCAAGCTCAACGACTGCAAGTTTTGCCGCGGTGTCGCCGATGACGCGGCTTCGATGTCCTCGTCCGATCGTATCTTCAAGAAGCAGCGCATCGCCCGGCCGGGCAGGTTGGCGCTCTCCGTCAGAGGCCTCGAATTCCATTTCCCCGTCGAGAACGAATATCTACATGCGAAGCGGAGATGGATGCAGATCACCGATCCACGAAAAGCGCGATGATCAGGTTGTCCTCCACTACCATGCAACAACCGTCCACTGCACCACACTAGGCGACCAAATCAAGCACCACCGAACAGGCACAGCAGGAAGCACGAATAAAAAATGGCCGCAGCATCCGCTGCGGCCATCAACTCATCAACCAGCAATTTCAAAGTCTCAAAGCAGCGCTTCAAGAACCACACACGCGCCGCTCAAAAAACCCTCAAACGATATTCATCGCCAACGCACTCTCACGATAATGCTGGCTCGCCTTATCCGCGTCGCCGAGCTGCTCGTGCAAACGCGCCAATGCACGATGCGAGCGAATCCTCAGCGTCTCGTTGTCCGCGAGCTTCAATGCGCGCTCAAGGAACGATTGCGCCTTGCCCCACAGTTGCTGATGCAGGCACAAGCGGCCTAGCGCGAACATCAGGTCGGCATCTTCCGGACGATCCTTCTGCCACGCTTCGGCCTTCTGGATCAGCGGCAACGCGTCGCCCGCGGTCGTGTCCGGATAGCGGCGCAGCAAGCGCGCGTCCCAGTTTTGCGCCAGCGCTTCCTCGACGATCTTGCGCGCTTCCTGCGGACGGTTCAACGCCACCAACAGTTCGGCCGCGAGATCCGCGAGACGCGGCGAATGACGCTCGGTGGGCGACAGCGAATTCCACAACTCCAGCAACGCATCGGCATTGTGACGCCGGTCACGCAGCAGGTTTTCCGCCGCGAGTTGGCGCAAGCGCACCGCCACAGCCGGATGAATCGCTTCGCGTTTTTCCAGCATCTTGACGAGCTTGAGCACTTCACTCCAGTTCTTCAATTGCTGTTGCGCGCGCAACATGATCTGCTGCGCGTGAATGCGCCGCGCGCCTTGTGACTGCATTTCGGTCAGCGCCGTCAGCGCGCCGTCCGCGTCACGGCCATCGGCGCGCATGTCGGCGGTGGCCATCAGCCGTGCGTCCTGCCAGTCAGCCTCGTTGATCTGCGCGAGCCACTCGTCGCGCCGCGCATATTCATGCATGCGATGCGCCGCGGTGGCCGCGATCAAGCCGGCCGCGCCCTTGTTGTCGCCATTCGCGAGCGCGTCTTTGGCGGCTTTCTCAGCACGCGAAAAACGCCCGGCGTACAGATTGCCGATCGCGTCACGCAGCGCGGCATGCGCTTTCGCGACACGCGAGCGCGCGCGATAAGCGGCCACACGTTGCGGCATGCGCCAGATATTGCGGAAGATGCGCAGCAGTGCATACATCAGAATGAACAACACCACCAGCCCGACCACGAACAGATTCAACGACATGTCGACGCGGTACGGCGGATAGATCAGCAGCACCTGCCCCATGTCGAAGCGTCCGACCACCGCCAGCACCACCGCGATGGCGAACAGCAACGCAAGCCATAGAAGTCCCCGGATCGCCATGATTAACCTCGGCTCCGGTATTGATTGACGGCCTGCAGGCTCGTGTTCAGATTCGGCAGTTCAACCGCGGCCGAGCCCGCCTCCACCTGCTTGACGAGATCGGTCACGGTTTGGGTTTTCTTCGACGAGTTGTCGAAGTAACGCGTGAGCGCATTCTCCGCCGCCTGCAAGTCGGACTTCAGCGTGGTCTCGTTGCGCGAGAGCAAGGCGAGACGCGCCGACAGCAGTCGCAGCTTGAGATTCTCGCGCACGAAGTAGCCCTCGTCGGGCGTGACCAGCATCGCGTCGGCGTTGTCGATGCGGCGCACCTGCACGAGGCTCGTCAACTGCTGGCCGATGCCGGTGGTCACTTCACGCCACCACACCTTCCAGCGCGGCTCGCCGGTGGCCGCGGCCACCTTGGCCGTATCGGCCCATGTCGCGGCTTGCGGCGTGGCATGGGCGATCGGTGCTTCGCCCGAGAGCGGCAGGCTGTCGACCTGGTCGATCGCGTTGTCGAGCTTGATGGCCAAGCCCGTGAGATCGGTGGAAGGCGCGGCCTTCAGCTTGTCGATGTCTTGCGCGATCGCCTTGCGCACGGTGACCGCCTGCGGGCTGTCCGAGGCGGCGAGACGCGTGTCGGCGCTTTGCAGCGCGAACAGCGCGAGCTGCGTGTTGCCGGTGAGCTGCAACTGCTGGCTGGCGGCTGAGAGCATCTGGCCGACTTCGGCAAGGGTCCAGTCGTCGCGATTGCGCGCAAGATCCGCGTATTGCTGCTGCAGCGCCTGCTGCCCGGCTTGCGCATCGGCCAGCTTGCCTTCGAGTTGCGCGACCTGCGAGTCCGACTGATGCACGGTGGCGAGCGCCTGTTCCGTCTTGATGCGCAGCTCGTTGGTCTGCGTGTCGTTGGCTTGCTGGCGCTGCACGAGCTGCTGCTCCGTGCGCTCCACCTTGCGATTGAGCGCATAGCCGCCCACGCCCGCGGCACAAGCAATGATCACGACGACAAACCACAGCAGCGGTCCGCTCGCGCTATGGCGCTTTTGCGCTTCGTAGGGCGTGAAGGGTTGATTCGGCGGCAACGCAGTGGTCGCGGCCGGCTGGGGTGAAGCGTTCGTGGATGCGTTCGTTTCAGTCATGCGTGATTTAGCCGGTGAATGAGCCGGGTTGGACGGTACCGGTTGGACTACGGTCGGGACGGCGGCAATCAGCGCGCGGGCAATGCGCTCATCGCCCGCGCCGGACACCGTAATGCTATCAAAACCCAATGCCCGCGCGGTCTGCGCGATACGGGGATGCGGCGTGACGAGCGCGGCGCGTTTGAGCTGCGCGATTTCGTCGGCGGTGAGGTGGTCTTGCGCCAGCTCGTGCAGATTGCGCACGCCTTCGGAACTGGTGAGCAGCCATACGTGCGGCACGCCCGCGAGCAACTCGTGCACGCGCGCCCAGCCGCCGATCGACGGCTCCGGCACGAGGCGCCGGTACGCCGCGACGGTGTCGACTTCGGCGCCGGCTTCGCGCAGCCGGTCGGCGAGCCACTCGCGGCCACCGTCGCCGCGCACGATCAGCACGCGCTTGCCTTCCAGACTGGTCGCGTCGAGCGCGCTGTCGATCGCCGCGAAGAGGCCTTCGGAATCGAAGCGCGCGGTGTCTTCATCCGCGCCGGACGGCGGACTGATCACGTTGTAGGCAGGCGCGGCCACGCCGTGGCGCGCCAGCGCCTGCACGCTGCCCGGCCCGACGACGCCGATCGGCAGCGCATGCGGCCAGATCGCATCGCTGCGGGCAAACGCGTGATCGACGGCATTCGGCGACACGAACACGACGAGCGCATAGCGTTCGAGCGAGGCCAACGCGGCGCGCAACGGCGCCTCGTCGGTGACGGGCGCGATGTCGATCAGCGGAAAGTCGAGCGTGGCGATGCCGGCCGCGGCGAGTCGCGCGATCAGTTCGTTCGACTGACCGGCCGGTCGCGTAATCACGACCGTGAACGCCGCCTTGTCGACGGATGGGGATGTGTTGCCGGGGATATCGGCCGCCATCACTCGCCGGTCGCCGCGCTGTCCGGCGCGCCGTCTTGCGCCGTGCCCTGCTTCGCAGCGGCGGGACCGCTGGCGGTGCTGAGCGCGCGAACGATGTCCATCGCGCCTTGCTGTTCGAGCGCGCTCGCCACTTCCTGGCCGAGCGCGACGGCGCGTTCGACGCTGGGCGCGGGCGCCGACGCCTGTGCGCTCAGCACTCGCTGCCCGTCGGGCGTGGCGACGATGCCGCGCAGATGCAGCGCGCCGTCTCGCCACATGGCATACGCGGCGAGCGGCACTTCGCAGCTGCCGCCGAGCGCGCGCGAAACCATGCGCTCCGCTTCGACGGCGGCTGCCGTGTGGTCGTGATGCAACGGTGCGAGCCATGCCGCGAGGTCTGCGCGGTCGGCGCGAATCTCGATGCCGAGCGCGCCCTGGCCCGCCGCGGGCAGGCTGTCTTCGGGATCGAGCAGCGCGCGGATGCGCTCGCCCAGACCCAGCCGCTTCAGACCGGCTGCGGCCAGAATGATCGCCGCGTAATCGCCGCGATCGAGTTTCGACAGACGCGTATCAAGGTTGCCGCGCAACGGCCGCACTTCGAGGTGCGGATAACGCATGCGCAGCATGGCCTCGCGGCGCAGGCTGGAGGTGCCGACCACGGCGCCGGCCGGCAGTGCGGCGAGCGAGTCGTAGTCGTTGGAGACCAGCGCGTCGCGCGGATCTTCGCGCTCCATGATGGTGGACAGCGCAAAGCCTTCGGGCAATTCCATCGGCACGTCTTTGAGCGAGTGCACGGCGAGGTCGGCGCGGCCGTCGGCGAGCGCGGCTTCAAGTTCCTTCACGAAGAGGCCCTTACCACCAACCTTCGACAAAGTGCGATCGAGAATTTGATCGCCACGTGTTGTCATTCCGAGGATTTTTACGTCACAAGATGGATATAATTTGTGCAGCGCACATCGCACATGCTCCGCTTGCCACATGGCCAGGCGGCTTTCTCGCGACGCAATCACAAGCGTGTGGGGTGGCGTGGAAAACGTCTCGGTGTTCATTAGCTTGCTGATCGAATGACGGGATGTAATAACAAACAATGTTAGCACGCGCCCTTGTGTCTCAAGACGCGGCGGAGCGCCGTGCTGAAGCGGTATCGATGGAGGAGACGGGCTTCGCGCGGCGCGCGCCTGCCGCATCCCAGCCTGTTCACGCACGGTCGTTCGCGCACCGGGCCGCCGCATGCGGGATGATGCAATGCGGCCTGACGTGGCTCAGGTGCCGCAGGTGCCTCGAACAAGTGTCGTGCGGATGCGCGGCACCGTTCCGGCGCACAGTCTCCTCTCAGGCGTATCGCCATCGGCGTATACCGTTTCGCGCGGTTCCCTTTGCAGTTCATAGTGCAGTTCCGCAGTAGCAGTTCATCACTCAACAGACCCTGGCTTCCCTGAGGAAACCCATCGTGACGTCTTCCGGATCGGCGCGCCCTGCCCGCCGCAACACTGCATCGCCCAACGCTCGCGCGGCCGACGCCGCCAAGCCCGCCGCCTCTGCCGCCGCCGCTGCCGGGCCGACATCGGCCAAACGCGCCGGCAAACCCGCTCAGGCTGCTCACGCTGCCAAAGCCGGCAAGGCCGCCAAAACCTCCGCGCCCGTCAAGACGGACAAGGCCGTGAAGGCAGTCAAAACGGATAAGACGACGCAAGCCGCATCCGCCGCCAAGGCGCAAAAGCCCTCCAAGGGCGGCTCCACGAAGATCAAGGTCGTCGCCGACGCGCCGCAAGCGCCCGCGCTGCAGGCTGTGCCAGATGAATCGTCCAGCGCCGCGCCTTCTTCCGCGTCCGCGCCGAAGAACAACGGCCGCACGCGCGAGGACAAGGACCATCCGCTGTTCCAGGACATCCGCTATCTCGGACGCCTGCTCGGCGACGTGCTGCGCGAGCAGGAAGGCGACGCGGTGTTCGACGTCGTCGAAACGATCCGTCAAACCGCCGTGCGCTTTCGCCGCGAAGACGACAGCGCCGCCGCACAAACGCTCGACAAGAAACTGCGCTCGCTGAGCCCGGAGCAAACGGTCAGCGTGGTGCGCGCGTTCAGCTACTTTTCGCATCTCGCGAACATTGCGGAAGACCGCCACCGCAATCGCCGCCACCGGATTCACGCGCTGGCCGGCTCGACCTCGCAACCGGGCACGATCGCCCATGCGCTCGAGCGGCTCGTCGAAGCCAACGCG
Organism: Paraburkholderia sp. RL18-101-BIB-B; assembly: GCF_046026985.1. Lineage (NCBI taxonomy): Bacteria > Pseudomonadati > Pseudomonadota > Betaproteobacteria > Burkholderiales > Burkholderiaceae > Paraburkholderia > Paraburkholderia sp. RL18-101-BIB-B. The sequence continues at coordinate 49,022 of NZ_JARESV010000049.1, read as the reverse complement.
GCCGCCACGCCGGTGCTGCAGCAGTTCTTCAACAACGCGTTGATCGTGCCGGTGCTGACCGCGCACCCGACCGAGGTGCAGCGCAAGAGCATTCTCGACGCGCAGCACGACGTCGCGCGTCTGCTCGCCGAACGCGACCAGCAGTTGACCGACCGCGAACGCGCGCACAACGAAGCGATGCTGCGCGCCCGCGTCACGTCGCTGTGGCAAACGCGCATGCTGCGTGATTCGCGCCTTTCCGTGGCCGACGAAATCGAGAACGCGCTGTCGTACTACCGCGCCACCTTCCTCGAAGAAATCCCGGCGCTCTACGCCGATATCGAAGAAGCGCTCACCGAACACGGCATCGACGCGCGCCTGCCGCCGTTCTTCCAGATGGGCAGCTGGATCGGCGGCGACCGCGACGGCAATCCGAACGTTACGGCCGAGACGCTCGAAAACGCGATCACCCGCCAGGCCGCGGTGATCTTCGAGCACTACATGGAGCAGGTGCACAAGCTCGGCGCCGAGTTGTCGGTGTCGAACCTGCTGGCCGGCGCCAGCGACGCCCTGAAGGAACTCGCCGCCGCCTCGCCCGACCAGTCGCCGCATCGCACCGACGAGCCGTATCGCCGCGCATTGATCGGCATGTACACGCGGCTCGCGGCAAGCGCGCGCGTGCGCCTCGGTGAAGGCAGCGTGCCGGTGCGCAGCGCGGGCCGCGGCGCGGCGCCGATTCGCGCCAAGCCGTACGGCGATTCGTCCGAATTCGAGCGCGACCTGCACGTGCTGATCGATTCGCTCGCCGAGCATCACGGCGCGCCGCTCGCCGCACCGCGTCTGTCGCCGCTCGCGCGCGCCGCCGAAGTGTTCGGCTTCCATCTGGCGAGCATCGACTTGCGCCAGAGCTCCGACATTCACGAAGCGGTCATCGCCGAACTGCTCAAGCGCGCAGGCGTCGTAGACGACTACGCAGCGCTCACGGAAGAAGAAAAACTCAAGGTGCTGCTCGCCGAACTGGCGCAGCCGCGTTCGTTGCGCCTGCCGTACGCGGAGTACTCCGATCTCGTGAAGAGCGAACTCGGCGTGCTCGAAGAAGCGCGTATCACGCGCGAAAAATTCGGCGCGCGTGCGGTGCGCAACTACATCATCTCGCACACGGAGACCGTGAGCGATCTGGTCGAAGTGATGTTGCTGCAAAAGGAAACCGGCCTGCTGCACGGACGTCTGGGCGATGCGAACGATCCGGCGCAAGCGGGCCTGATGGTGATCCCGCTGTTCGAGACGATCCCCGACTTGCGCAACGCACCGCACATCATGCGCGATCTGATCGCGCTGCCGGGCGTCGACGCGCTGATCGAACATCAGGGCAACGAGCAGGAAGTGATGCTCGGCTATTCGGACAGCAACAAGGACGGCGGCTTCCTCACGTCGAACTGGGAGCTGTACCGCGCCGAACTCGCGCTGGTGTCGCTCTTCAACGAACGCGGCGTGACGCTGCGTCTGTTCCATGGACGCGGAGGCACCGTGGGCCGTGGCGGCGGTCCGACCTATCAGGCGATTCTGTCGCAGCCGCCGGGCACCGTCGACGGCCAGATCCGTTTGACCGAGCAGGGCGAAGTGATCGCGAGCAAGTTCGGTAATCCGGAGATCGGTCGGCGCAATCTGGAGACGGTGGTCGCCGCGACGCTCGAAGCGTCGTTGCTGCCGCACGGCATTGCGCCGGCGCAACTGCCCGCGTTCGAAGAAACGATGCAGCAGTTGTCCGACGCCGCAATGGCGTCCTACCGCGCGCTGGTCTACGAAACGCCGGGCTTCAAGGAGTATTTCTTCGAATCGACGCCGATCGCGGAGATCGCGGAGTTGAACATCGGCAGCCGGCCGGCCTCGCGCAAACTGCAGGACCCGAAGCAGCGCAAGATCGAAGATCTGCGCGCAATTCCGTGGGGCTTCTCATGGGGCCAATGCCGTTTGCTGCTGACCGGCTGGTACGGGTTCGGCAGCGCGGTGGCCGCGCATCTGGACAGCGCGCCGAGCGACGCCGAACGCACACGCCGTCTCGCGCTGCTGAAGAAAATGCACAAGACGTGGCCGTTCTTCTCGAACCTGCTGTCGAACATGGACATGGTGCTGGCGAAGACCGACCTCGCGGTCGCTTCGCGCTACGCCGCACTCGTATCCGACAAGAAACTGCGCAAGCACGTGTTCGAGCGGATCGTCGCGGAATGGGAGCGCACGTCGAAGGTGTTGTCGGAGATTACGGGCAAGAGTGAGCGGCTCGCAGAGAACCCGCTGCTCGCGCGTTCGATCAAGAATCGCTTCCCGTATCTCGATCCACTCAATCACTTGCAGGTGGAGTTGCTCAAGCGTCACCGCGGCGGCGACACCAACGCGCGCGTGCGGCGCGGGATTCATTTGAGCATCAACGGGATTGCGGCGGGCTTGCGCAATACGGGCTAAGCGCGAACGCAATTCATCACACGCATTCGAGCACTCAAGCCGTGCGCGACGTAGTTCGGCGCGCACGGCTTTTTTCATTGCGCTTCGATCATCAACGCGTCGAGCTTGAATGAGCCGTCTTCCTGCACGCCGAAGTATTGGCGGACTTCATCCGGCGAATTCGCCCACATCGAGCGAATCGCCGCCACGCGCGGTTCCGGCGTGCGCATGCGCGCCACCCACGAACTGAACTCGATGTCGATGCGCCAACGCTCGCGAATCGATGCCCGGAACCCCGCCGTGGCAAATAACGCGAGCCACTCGTCGGCACGGTAATCGCGAATATGCGAGCCGTCGCGCAATAACTCGATGGCCTGAATGTGCGTGTCGAGCAATGGATGATCGCTGCCGGCGATATCGATGAACAACACCTTGCCGCCCGGCTTCAGCACACGCCGTACTTCGGCGAGCGCGAGCGGCACGTCGTGCCAGTGATGCGCGCTCATCCGGCTGATCACCCAGTCGAACGAATGATCGTCGAACGGCAGCACTTCGGCCGCGCCCTGTTGCGTGCGAATGTTGGCGAGACCGCGCTCCTTCGCTGCGTCTTCCACCGTCGCCAGCATTTGCGGCGCGATGTCGTAGGCGACCACCGCTTTCGCGTGCGGCGCGACCGCGAAACTCGCGTGGCCCGCACCGCAACCCATGTCGAGCACCGTCGCATCCGGCGTCGCCGCGATCGATTCGGCCAGCGTCCGCAGATCGGCGCCGGTGGCATGGGTCGGGCTCGTCAAATAGGCGGCGGCGGTCGAGCCGAAGGCGTCGGCGACCTGATCGTGATGCTTCATGGGAGGCTCCGGTTATGTATTCGGGGTAGCGCTGGAAGGCGTTGTGCCGTTCCAAACGCTACAATAGATCCCGCGATGTACCAGTACAAGTTAAGCAATTATTCTGGTATCTCCATTACCTCCCTCCACTTCCGCCGCCTGCCGCCGAACAGAATGACCACGCCGTCTTCCGCCGACAACCCGCCGCCGCTCGACGCCACCCCGGCCCGCGCGCTCGGCGACTTCATCCGTGCTCACCGCGAGCGGCTCTCGCCGCAAGCGGTCGGCCTGCCGCCGGGGCCGCGCCGCCGCACGCCAGGTTTGCGGCGTGAAGAAGTCGCGCAACTGTGCGGCGTGAGCCCGACCTGGTACACGTGGATCGAACAGGGACGTCCGGTCTCCGCTTCCGCCGACGCGCTCGCGCGCATCGCGGTCGCGTTGCAACTGTCGCGCGCCGAACGGGCTTATCTGTTCGAACTGGCCGCCCAGCGCGACCCGGCGGAACCCGATCCGGCCGCGGCCGACGCGCCCGCCACCCTGCTGGAAACCGTGCAACTCGTGAGCGCGCCGGCCTACGTGCTCGACCGTCAATGGAATGCGCTCGCCTGGAACGAGCGCGCCACGGACCTGTTCGTCGGCTGGCTGGACGGCGCGCACGACCGCAATCTGCTGCGCTACACCTTCACGGAACCGGCCGCGCGCGAGCTGATCGTCGATTGGGAAACCCGCGCGCGGCGGCTCGCCGCCGAATTCCGCGCCGACTCGATCCGCCACTTGAATGACGCGCCCACCCGCGCGCTGATCGACTCGCTCACCGCCGCGAGCGACGCGTTCGCGCGCTTCTGGGCCTCACAGGACGTCGGCGGCCGCGAAGGCGGACGGCGCGAGTTCAACCATCCGCGCGACGGCCGCATCGTGTACGACCAGATCACGTTCAAACCCGCGCATCGCGAGGATCTGAAGCTGGTGGTGCTGGTGCGCGAGTAGGCGTCGGCGGGGCGACGGCCTTGGCGTCACACGCACTCGACGTGCGCGCCCCAGCCGCCATCCGCATCGCCCAACCTGGGCCGTGCCGGCGAGGCGCCGCCCGGGTTCGCGCAAGTTGCCCGTGCGAACTTCGGCTGTGTCGCGTACGAGACTTGAAAGCCTGCCGAGTCTTTCCGGCCCGCGCCCAGTGTTAAAATCCCTGTCTTTCCTCGCTTCGGCGGCACCTTTGCACGGCACGTGCATTCGCGTCGTCAGCCTCCTCACCGCTCGCTCAACTGCCGCTTAACTGCCCAACACCATGACGTCCCAACTGCACAAAAAAGGCGAAGCCTGGTCGGCTCGCTTCTCGGAGCCGATGTCGGAACTCGTCAAACGCTACACGTCGTCGGTTTTCTTCGACAAGCGTCTGGCGCTCGTCGATATCGAAGGGTCGCTCGCGCACGCCTCGATGCTGGCCGCGCAGAAGATCATCGCCGTCGACGACCTCGCCGCGATCCAACGCGGCATGGCGCAGATCAAGGGTGAAATCGAGCGAGGCGAGTTCGAGTGGCAACTCGATCTGGAAGACGTGCACCTGAATATCGAAGCGCGCCTGACCGCGCTGATCGGCGACGCCGGCAAGCGCCTGCACACTGGCCGCTCGCGTAACGACCAGGTGGCGACGGATATCCGTTTGTGGTTGCGCGGCGAGATCGACCGGATCGGCGGTTTGCTGACGGAGTTGCGCACGGCTCTGCTCGATATGGCGGAGAAGAACGCCTCGACCATCATGCCGGGCTTCACGCACCTGCAAGTGGCGCAGCCGGTCACGTTCGGCCATCACCTGCTCGCTTACGTCGAAATGTTTTCGCGCGACGCCGAGCGCATGATCGATTGCCGCAAGCGTGTGAACCGTTTGCCGCTCGGCGCGGCCGCGCTCGCCGGCACCAGCTATCCGATCGACCGTCACGCGGTGGCGAAGACGCTGGGCTTCGACGGCATCTGCGCGAACTCGCTCGACGCGGTGTCCGACCGTGACTTCGCGATCGAATTCACGGCGGCGTCGGCACTCGTGATGACGCACATCTCGCGCTTCTCCGAAGAGCTCGTGCTGTGGATGAGCCCGCGCGTCGGCTTCATCGATCTGGCGGACCGCTTCTGCACCGGCTCGTCGATCATGCCGCAGAAGAAGAACCCGGACGTGCCCGAACTCGCGCGCGGCAAGACCGGCCGTGTGAACGGCCATCTGATCGCGCTGCTCACGCTGATGAAAGGCCAGCCGCTCGCGTACAACAAGGACAATCAGGAAGACAAGGAGCCGCTGTTCGACACCGTCGATACGGTTGCGGATACGCTGCGCATTTTCGCTGAAATGGTCGCCGGTATTTCGGTGAAGCCGCAAGCCATGCGCGACGCCGCGCTGCAAGGTTTCTCCACGGCTACCGATCTGGCCGACTACCTGGTCAAGCGCGGCCTGCCGTTCCGCGATGCGCACGAAGCGGTGGCGCTGGCCGTGCGCGTGTGCGCGGATCGCGGCTGCGATCTGGCGGATCTGACGCTCGACGAAATGCGCAAGGAACTGCCGAGTGTCGCGCATCTGATCGGCGAAGATGTGTTCTCGTATCTGACGCTGGAAGGGTCGGTGGCGAGCCGGAATCATCCGGGCGGCACGGCGCCGGAGCAGGTGCTTGCAGCGGTTAAGGCGGCACGCGAAGCGTTGAAGTAACAGGTCGCGCTGTGAGCGGTGAGCGCTGAGGCGAGATCACGCGCTCATCGCTTGCTTGTCTCTTGCTCGCAGCTTGTGGATAGAAAGGCGAACTCGTAGTCGGGTTCGCCTTTTGTTTTTTGCGCCGCACGGGCCCGCGTGAACCGCGCCGCGAAAAAGAAAAAGCCCGCGCGAAGCGGGCTAAATGAAAGACTTCCACCGATGCCTCTCGAAAGAGGCCATCAGAGTGTAGGCCCGTTTTCGCCGCGCACCAATTCGCTCATATTTCAGCCTATTACAGATGGCTGGGCCACATATTGCGGGCGAACGCCAATTGATTCCTGGCGGTTTTTGACTACCATCAAATTACATCCTGCCCCGAGTTTTTCTCCGACAATGCTCACTCGCACGCGTCACCTTCGCTGCCTGACCGGACGCCGTGTGCGCGGCACGCTGCTCGTTGCTGCGTTGGGCATCGCCATGGCTGGCTGCACCATCACGCCACCGCCAAGCGCGACCGTACCGACGCCTGCGGCCGCCATCAACAGCGCCACACTCGATCAATACCGCGATGCCGTGGCGAGGCGCATCATCGAACGCAATCCGTCTTATGTGCTGCGCGGCACGCCGCAAGCGATGCTGCGCTCGCTGGTGGTGGTGTCGTTCACGGTCGATCGCAACGGCCACGTCGTGGAGTCATCCGTGTATCGCACCAACGGCGACGACGAAGCCGAGAGCACCGCGCTCGCCACCTTGCGGCGCGCCGCACCGCTGCCGCAGCCGCCCGGCAAGTTGCTGAACGGCCGTGGCCAGCTCGAACTGTTCGAAGACTGGCTTTTCAACGACAACGGCAAATTCCAGCTTCGCGAGTTCGCCTCGCCGCAAGCGCAAACCATCGACTGAACGCGGTTCGTTTCGTGCAACGCACGCGGCGAGCCCGGCGCCGCCTTGCTGCGGCGCGGCCGCGCTCGTTATAATTTTCCGATTCCCTGCGCCGGATCCTTCCGGCATGGCTCACGCCGCCCGCTCACCCGCCGGCGCGGCAAGAGCCCGATTGCAGCGCCGCCGCGCCACCCGCGAGCGCCGCCTGCTTGAGGCACGATGCGTGCGCCGCTGCCCTGATCGCAAATCATCAAGGCCTCGCACCGCACCGGCCGCTTTACCTTGCTCGCCGCACACGTCACGCGTCCCGCCTGGTTTTTCGCCTGGCAGGAGCGCGTTCGCCAGTTGCCGTTGTAAGCTGTCGCACAGTCGCTCGCGCCGTGCGTGGCCGCCACCGGCCCGCGACCGACGCGAGGCGCATGAACCTGAACAAAGATGCCGCCCACACACGCGTACCACCGGCTCACGAACCGGCCGCCCAACGGCATCACGACACATGGAGACCCTGCATGTCCACTTCGCCGATTTCCGCGACCCAGCCCAATGCGGCCGGGCAGAACAAGAGTTCGCGGATCATCTTCGCGAGCTTTATCGGCACCGCGATCGAGTTCTACGATTTCTACGTCTATGCGACCGCCGCGGCGCTCGTCATCGGACCGGTGTTTTTCCCGCATGGCTCGGCGACGGCGCAGGCCTTGTCGGCCTTCGTCACGTTCGGCATCGCCTTCGTGGCGCGGCCGATCGGCTCGTTCCTGTTCGGCCACTTCGGCGACCGGATCGGCCGTAAATCGACGCTGGTGGCGTCGCTGCTGGTGATGGGGCTGTCCACCACGCTGATCGGTTTCGTGCCCGGCTACGACTCGATCGGCAGCCTCGCGCCGATCCTGTTGTGCATCTTGCGCTTCGGCCAGGGCATCGGTCTGGGCGGCGAATGGGGCGGCGCGGCGCTGCTCGCCACCGAGAACGCGCCGGCCGGTAAACGCGGCTGGTTCGGCATGTTCCCGCAACTCGGGCCGTCGATCGGCTTTCTGGCTTCCAACGGCCTGTTCTTCGCGCTGGCGCTGTCCTTGAGCGACGAACAATTCCGTAGCTGGGGCTGGCGCGTGCCGTTCCTGGTGAGCGCCGTGCTGGTCGCGCTCGGCTTGTACGTGCGCTTGAAAATCGCCGAGACGCCGGCGTTCCAGGCAGCGATCGACCGTCAGGAACGCGTGAAGGTGCCGATCGCCACACTGCTGTCGCAACACTGGCTGCCGACTTTGCTCGGCGCGCTCGCGATGGTGGTCTGCTACACGCTGTTCTACAACGCCACCACGTTTTCGCTGTCGTACGGCGTCTCCGTGCTGCATATTCCGCGGCCGACGTTCCTCGGCCTGCTGTGCATCGCCGTGGTGTTCATGGCGCTCGCCACGCCGCTGTCGGCCTGGGCCGCCGACCGCTATGGCCGCAAGCCGGTGCTGATCGTCGGCATCATCGCGGCGATCCTGTCGGGCTTCACGATGGCGCCGCTCCTCGGCAGCGGACAGACGTCGCTGGTACTGCTGTTCCTCGTCATCGAACTGTTCCTGATGGGCGTGACCTTTGCGCCGATGGGCGCGCTGCTGCCGGAGTTGTTCCCGACCAACGTGCGCTATACCGGCGCGGGTGTGGCGTACAACCTCGGTGGGATTCTCGGCGCGTCCGTCGCGCCGTATATCGCGCAGATGCTCGCCGCGCGCGGCGGGCTGCCTTGGGTTGGTGCCTATGTGTCGATCGCCGCTGCCGTCAGCATGATCGGCGTGCTGTGCATGCGTGAAACGCGCGACACACAGTTGATGTAACGAGGGGCGCCGATCTCGGCGCCTTGACTCTTCGCTCGATGCCGCCCGGCGCGCGCTTCTCACGCCGCGGCGGCCTCGGCCACCGCCCCGCCTGCCTGCCTGCCGCTTCACGCCCTCCGCTTGCCGAGCATTCCTGAGTAAATTCCCGGCCTTGCGCGTCTTTTTGACATGCCTATACTCGACTCAAATAACCCTATAGGTAGCAGGGAGGCACGGATGAACGTTCATCTTCACAACGCGGATGTCGTGATGATCATTGCGCTGGCGCTGCTCTGTTCCCTGTTGCTTGCATTGCGCTTTCGGCCGGCGACATGGAAAGGCATCGTCGTGGAAGCGCTGGCTGCGAATGCCGCTGCCATCGCCGCGGTCGTCGCGTTTGAAATGCTGCTGGCCTGACGGTCAGCGCCGCAGCGCCCTCATAGGCGCCGCGGCTTCAGATGGAACCATTAACGGTAGTAATAGCCGCCGTGATGGTAGTAACCACCGCCGCCGTAGTAGCCCGGTGCCGGCGCGACGATACAACCGCCAAGTGCCGTTGCGAGTAGCGTGCCTGCGATCAGGCTCAAGATTAAGCGTTTCATATTTGTTCTCCGTCGAGTCAGATTCATTCGAGCCGAAACCCCGAATGACTCGATTGAACACGACGGCGCCTTGCGCGAGCGTTGCCATTTGTAAGGGAAGATCACCGAGGTGTTACATGATCGACGCGCGCGACACGCTGCGTCCTGCGCGCGATCACGACGAATTCACATCAGAGGAAAACACCGCCTATACTGGTTTGAACGTGTCGGTCCGGCGCGTGCCTTGCTGGCGGCGCATGCGCGGTGCAAGGTAAAGATGCCGGATAGCGTGCCTACGAATGCGCGCACCGCGCCGGCGCCTTTGGCGACGTGAAAAATGCGCGAGTAGCCAATTAGGCGCTCAACGAAAAGCGACAGATTTAACAGGCGTGTAATGCGCGACGCCTTTTTGGATCGGCGGCTGTGGGGAAGCCGAAGTACCGCACGAAACCGTGCGGACATTCGCACCCATACCCGGCAGATGAACCAGAGATGAACCCGGCGGACCGCCAGGCGGCGGCCGTCGCGTCAACACTGAGCGCGTGTGCGTGGTCACCGCTCAGTGCGTACTGGGATGTGTTGTTTGCAACGATTCCTCTCCGCCCGCTGTTCCCCGACACGGGCGTTTTCGGAGGCGTTACGAGGCAGCGCTCATTTGCTTGAGCGGACTGCGCGTCACGCCTCTTTTCTTTTCGAGCAAACGATTGCGCAGGACCGCGCCGCGGGAAGGCGTGCTCAGACGCCAGCGGAGCCGTGCTGCACGGCGACGTCATGCGCCTCGGTGTGAACGTAGTCGATCGCCTCGAGCGCGGCGCTGATGGGCGGCACTGACTGGCCGTCGCCGATGGAAATGGAGCGGAACGGTGATTCGATGCCGTAATGCGACGGCGGGGTCGCCACGAAGATCATCACGGTGCGCTTCTGCAGCGCGTGCGCGAGATGGACAAAGCCGGTGTCGGTGCCGACCACGAGCGAGCACGCGTCAATCATCTGCGCGATTTCCGTCACGCTCAGTTTCGGCAGGACGGTCGAGCCCGGCAATTGCGACGCGATCTGCTCCGCTTCGAGCCGCTCGCCTTCCGAGCCCCACGGCAGCACCAGTTGAAAACCACGCTGCGCCAGCTCGCGGCCGATCGCCACCCAATGGCCTACCGGCCATTTCTTGTCGTCTTTCGAGGTGGCGTGAAAAAACGCCGCGACCGGTGCGCCGTTCGACTCGAAGGGAAGTCCGGCCGGCTCCGGCAGCCGCAGATTGAAGACCGCCGGGCCTTCTATTTCATAGCCCAGCGCCTCGCCCGCGCTGATGCGCATGCCATGCCACGCATTGCATTTCGGACGCGGGCCGAATCGCCCGGTATAAGCGAACGCGGCGCCCTGCTCCCCCAGATCCGGGGCCTGGTAGCCGATGCGCCGCGACGCGCGCGCCAGAAACGCAATGATCGCGCTCTTGTACACGCCTTGAATGTCGATGATGAAATCGTAGCGATAGGCGCGCAGTTCGGCGATGGACGCCCAGATCGATTTGAAATCGGCCCAACGGCGCGCTTTCTTGAAGCGGCGCAACGGCGCGCACAGCACGCGGTCCACGTTTTCGCTCCAGTGCACCACTTCGGCGAATGCTTCGTCGGCGGCCCAATCCACCTGAACGCCAGGAAACGCGCGCTTGATATCGGCGACCACCGGCAGGGCCTGCACGATATCGCCGAGCGAAGTGACCTTGACGATAAGGACTCGCTTCATTAAAGACCTGTCAGTTGTTCGAACATCCAAGCATTTTAGCCGACCAATAGGATAATCATTGCCGAACGAGTCAGCGCGTCTATCGGTCATCAATGCGGCGGTTACGCCCAGCCCCTTTCACGCAGCCCTTTTACACCATTTCAAACTACTTTCATATCGGTTTACGGGCCCGGCGCGCCTTATACTGCACCCTTTGCGACAACACTCGCTCATGTCCCGGCCCATCCCGCTCCGATCTTCCGCCATCGTTCGACGCGCGAAGCGACTCTGGCGCCAATATGGCATCTTCTGGCTCGGCGCGATTGCGGTCGGGCTCGTCGCGGTGCTGTACGCGAGACTGATCGACTGGGGCTACAGCGAGTTCCACTCCGTGCAGCAACGGCACGGGTGGGCGCCCTTGATCATCACGCCCGCGGTCACGGCGCTCGCCGTCTGGCTCACGCGCAAATTCTTCCGCGGCGCCGAAGGCAGCGGCATTCCGCAGGTCATCGCCACTCTTCACTCGAAACCCAGCGAATACGGCGCGCGGCTTCTGTCGTTTCGAATTCTGTTCGGCAAGATCGTCGTGTCGTTTCTGGCGATTCTCGGCGGCTTGACGATCGGCCGCGAAGGGCCGACCGTGCAGGTCGGCGCCGCGCTGATGTTCAATCTGCGCCGGCTCTATCCCCGTTCGAATGCGCTGATCGAGCGGCAACTGGTGCTGGCCGGCGCGGCGGCGGGTCTGTCCGCGGCGTTCAATACACCGCTCGCCGGCATCGTCTTCGCGATCGAGGAATTGACGCGCAGCTTCGAGGCGCGCGCGAGCGGCGTGCTGATCACCGCGATCATCATCGCCGGCGTGATCGCACTCGGCGTCAATGGCAACTACACCTATTTCGGCACGATTCAGATCGGCGCGAACTTTCCCGATCTGCTGGCGCTCGCGGTGCTGCTCACTGCCGTCGTCACCGGGCTTGCGGGCGGTTTGTTCGACTGGCTGCTGTTGAATACCGCGCGCTGGATTCCGGCGCCGCTGCGTCAGTTGCATAGCGAGCGGCCGGTTGCGTTCGCCGCGCTGTGCGGTTTGGTGATCGCGGTGGTCGGCCTGATTTCCGGCGGCACGACTTTCGGCAGCGGGTACGCGGAAGCGCGCGGCTTGCTCGACGGGCACGTGCAGTCGTCCGTCTTCTACCCGTTCTTGAAAATGATCTCGTTGGTCGGCTCTTACCTGCCGGGCATTCCGGGCGGCATCTTCGCGCCGTCGCTGGCGATCGGCGCGGGCTTCGGCAATCTGCTGCACAGGGTGTTCGGCTCGATGGATCTGCCGATGCTGATCGCGCTCGGCATGGTCGGCTATCTGGCCGCCGTCACGCAGTCGCCGATCACCTCGTTCGTGATCGTGATGGAGATGATCAACGGCCACGCGTTGGTGATCTCGCTGATGGCCACCGCGTTGATTTCGAGCCGCGTGTCGCGCCTGTTCGCGCCGCCGCTGTACGAGGCGCTGGCGGCGCGCTATATGGCGCCACTGTCGCAAGCCGCGCCCGCGCCGACGCCAGAAATGCCGGACGTCGAACCGACAGATCCGGCCGCGGCGCAAGTTGACGGCGAGCCGTCTGCCGAAGATGCCGATGGCGGCGCTCCGCAAGTCGACGCGCCCGCTCCGGTTGTGGAGAGAGCAGATAGCGAGCCGCCTGCCGAACACGCCAGCGGCAGCGCTCCGCAGGTCAACGCGCCCGGTCCGGCCGCTGGGCGAGCCGATGGTGAGCCGCTAGCCGAAGACACCGACCGCGGCACACCGCGTCAGTAAACGACGACGGCCGGCGCGCGCAGATACACCGGCCGCGCCGGCACGACGACGCAGCCGGCCAGCATGACCGCCAGCACGGCGATCAGAAGCAGATTCTTTTTCATCACATGGTTTCCTGAAGCGCGCGCGGGCGAGCGCTACGCCGAGTGCGTGCGCGGCGCCTGCATTTGTCTGCGCTTGTCGAAATGGAAGGGACGGCACACGCGGTATTCACCGCGCCGCGCCGCGCCGCGCACTGCGTAAGTCCGTAGCGTTACGCCCAGTGACCTTGAACCCAGTGATAGTTCGGACCGTGCGCGACCCAGTGGCCCGGCACCCAGTGATAGCCGACACGTTCGGCTTGCCAGTGACCGCCGACCCACACATAGCGGCCGTGATCCCAGCGCCAATGACCGTGATCCCACACGTAGCCGACACGCGGCGCCGGCACGGCTTCGTAGCGCACCGGCGGCGGCGCGGACGGCGCGATCACGACGACTTCCGCGGCCGAAGCCGATGCCACAGCGGCTGCGCCGGCGGCGATCAATACGGTGTTGGCAAGCAGCAAACGAAAGGTCTTGTTCATGTTTTCCCTCTGTAGGTGGACACCGAAGGCGGCATTACCCGTTTAATGCGCGAGGGAACAAAGCGGCTGACTGCGGGCGTGTAACGCCGCACGCTGAAGTGCAACGGATTATTTCGACGCACGGTCGACGCGCGCGAGCAAGCCCATGCACGCGCGCACGAACAATGAGGAAGTGGGAATAACGAAGCGGCACAACAGCGCGGCGCGCTCGCGCACCACTCTGCGTCACGTCATCTCGACGCAACGCAGCGAAGCGCGCAGCACGTCATAAGAAACCGGCCGCGAGAGGAAACAGGCTTTAAGCGATCAGGCCTGCGGTATTTCGATCTTGACCTCGAGCACTTCGAGATCGTCCTGACGTTCGAGACTCACGCGAATATCGTCATTGGAAATCTTCACGTACTTCGAGATCACGGCCACCAATTCGCGTTGCAACGCAGGCAGGTAATCGGCAGGCGCATGGCCGCCGGCGCGCTCATGCGCGATGATCAACTGCAGGCGTTCCTTCGCTACCGACGCGGACTTCTTCTTCTCGCCCAGCAAAAACGAAAGAATCGACATTACGTGCGCTCCCCTTACTTGGTGCCGAAGAGGCGCTGCAGCAGCCCGGGCTTCTGGTAGTCGGTAAAGCGAAGCGACTTCTGCTCGCCGAGGAAACGCGACACGACGTCTTTATAGGCTTCGGCCACATCGGTGCCGTCCAGATGCACCGCCGGCAAACCCTGGTTCGATGCGTGCAGCACCGCTTCCGATTCCGGAATCACGCCGATCAGATCGATGCGCAGGATTTCCTGGATATCGGTCAGCGACAGCATTTCGCCTTCGCTGACGCGCTTGGGGTTGTAGCGCGTGATCAGCAGGTGTTCCTTGATCGGTTCCTTGCTTTCGATTGCGCGCTTGGTCTTCGATGACAGAATGCCGAGGATGCGGTCCGAGTCGCGCACCGACGAGACTTCTGGATTCGTCACGATCAGCGCTTCGTCGGCGAAATGCATGGCGAGCAGCGCGCCCGATTCGATACCGGCCGGCGAATCGCAGACGATGAATTCGAAGTCCATCGCGATCAGATCGTTGATGACCTTCTCGACGCCTTCCATCGTCAGCGCGTCTTTGTCACGCGTCTGCGAGGCCGGCAGGATAAAGAGGTTCTCGCACTTCTTGTCCTTGATGAGCGCCTGGTTCAGATTGGCTTCGCCCTGGATCACATTGATCAGGTCATACACCACGCGGCGTTCACAACCCATGATGAGGTCGAGGTTACGCAGGCCGACGTCGAAGTCGATCACGGCGGTTTTGCTGCCACGCAGAGCGAGGGCCGATGCAAAACTCGCGCTCGTGGTCGTCTTGCCCACGCCACCCTTGCCCGAAGTCACCACAATGATTTTTGCCATTACCCTTACCTTGTGTTCGTCAAATTCGTCAATTATGCGCGGCCATATTTGCCGTGAAACGCAGCGTGCCTCAGATCGATCGAGGCAGCGCGCTTCACGTCGCTTACGTGAGCCGCAGCGGTTCGATCATCAACTTTTCTTCTTCGAGCCAGATCTGCACCGGCTTGCCGAGCACGTCGGCCGGCAATGGGTTCTCAGTCGTTCGATAGATGCCTGCGATCGAGATGAGTTCCGGCTCGAGACACGTGCAGAAAATGCGCGCGTCGTGATTGCCCTGCACGCCGGCCAAAGCCCGGCCGCGCAGCGGCGCGTAAATATGGATGTTGCCTTCCGCGATCACTTCGGCGCCGTAGCTCACGAGCCCGAGCACCACCAGGTCGCCCTTGGCATAAATCCGCTGGCCGGAGCGCAGCGGCTTGTCGACCACCATGGTTTGCGACGACGTGGCAAGACGCACCGGCTCCGCGGCGGGAGCGGGTTCGACGGCGGCGGCCGTGGCCGGTGTGCCGTTTTCCGGCGTGCCGGCGGCGAGCTCGAACAGATCGGCCGGCGGCGTGGCCGTGGCGGCGGTGGCGACCGGCGCCGCTGCGGCGGCGTTGGCGCTGTCTTCGTCCGCGGATTTCGCGGCGGCGCCGCGGCGGTCACGAGCTTCCAGAAGCGGCAACTGCGACTCCGCAGCCCACGTCTGCTGCGCGTTGGCGACCACGCCGACCGGGCGCATGCGCACGCTGTCGAGCAGTTGCGCGATGTCGGCGAGCGGCACGCGTTCGTTCTCGGCGAGACGGCGCACGTCGATCGCGACGACGTCGTTAGCGAAAAATTCGGGGGTCGCCTCGAAGCGCCGGGTCAGTTCGGCACGCATGGCGTCGAGGTCGGTTGTCTTGACCACGAACAGGAGCGTGTCGACAGAGCCGCTGCGAAGTTCGAAAAAGGGCGATTTCTTGGGCGACATAGCGTTCGGCAAAAAATTTTGCGTATTTTACAGGCGTCGACGCGCGCGGCCAGCTTTTTTGCCGGGAGAACGGGCCGCCACGATGACGACGCGGCCCTGCACAGGCAACGCGACGGCCTCGCAGTGGCCATTCAGGCCGCGCATCGCGCCGATGACCCGGCGACAGACGCTGAAGAGACGCGGAAGGGAATCGAGCGGCAGACTGTTGCGCCGCTCGCGAGATCACTGCTGAAACACCTGGGACGTGGTCGGCACGTGTCGCACCAGCAGGCTTTCGGCCTGGTCCGGTGCGCGCATGACGCGCCGGTGCTCGCCGGTCGGACCGAAGCCGAGCGCCTCGTAAAAGCGCATGGCATTGCGGTTGGCGTCGGCGACCCACGCGTAGATTTCCGTGGCGCCTTCATTCGAGAGCCACGCGGCGGCCGAATCGACCAGCAGCTCGCCGCCCCGCAGATGACGCACGGCCGGCGCCACCCACAGTTCGCAAACGAACGCGCGGCGCGCCGCGGTGTCGTCGAAGTGCGCTTCGATCAGTCCCGCTGGATGGCCCTCGGTGTAGAGGATGAAGGTGGTGATGATGAAGGAAACCGCGTGATCCGCGGCGGTGGCGTCGAAACTGGCGGCGTCGGCCGACAACGCGTCCTCGAGCGTGGCGCCGAAGGCATAGGGTGCCTCCCGCAGCGACGCAGTACGGAGTTCGCGGAAAACGGCGCCCTGATCAGCGGCGATACGGCGAACGGTCAATGACGGACTCATGCAGACGAAAACCCCTTGAAACCCTAAGGCGTAGCTTTAACCGAACCGGCGCGAGAGTCAAATCATTCTTTACCGGAATGTGGCGCGCGCCGCAGGAAGTCCCCTTTGGAGGCTACATATGGAGCATATCCAGACTCAGCAGCATGCCGCGCGCCTGCCTGCGGCGCATGCGCCGGACGCAGTACACGCCATGCATGGTCATGGCGCTTCGTAGCTACCGGTGCCGTCCGGCCACGGTGTCAGCAGTTCATAGCCGTCGTCGGTCACGGCGATCATGTGTTCCCATTGCGCAGACAGCGAGCGGTCCTTGGTGACCACGGTCCAGCCGTCGCGTTGCACCGCGGTGCCCGCGCGGCCGGCGTTGATCATCGGTTCGATCGTGAAGACCATGCCCGGCTTCAGACGCACGCCCTGCCCCGGCTGGCCGTAGTGGAGCACTTGCGGGTCTTCGTGGTAGACCTTGCCGATGCCGTGCCCGCAATAGTCGCGCACGATCGAGAAGCCGTCGCGCTGCGCCACCTTCTGAATCGCATGGCCCACGTCGCCGAGGGTGGCGCCCGGCTTTACTTCGCGAATGCCGGCGAGCATCGCTTCATAGGTCGTGTCGATCAGCTGGCGCGCCACCGTGCTCGGTTGGCCGACGCAATACATGCGGCTCGTGTCGCCGAAGTAGCCGTCCTTGATGATCGCGACGTCGATATTGATGATGTCGCCGTCTTTCAGGATCTCGCCGCGATTCGGAATGCCGTGGCACACCACCGAGTTGACCGAGGTGCACACGGTCTTCGGAAAACCCAAATAGCCGACATTTGCCGGAATCGACTTTTGCGTATTGACAATGTAGTCGTTGCACAGTGCGTCCAGCTCTTCGGTGGAGACACCGGCCTTGACGTGCTCGCCGATCATCGCCAGCACGTCGGCCGCGAGGCGGCCGGAAATGCGCAGCTTGGCGATGTCGTCGGGAGTCTTGTAGGTAATGGCCATGAATTCGGTCGATGTGGGTCGAATGGGAGGTCGATGTTCAAATCGATCGGCCAATTGTACAGAGGATCGCCGCCGAGCCTCGGCGAGCCGCACCAGACTCGCCGCGCCGGGGATTTCGTCGCAACGTTTTGCTCGGAAGAATGGAGGCTCTTGGGTGCGCGTTTTTGGGTCGTCGCATCGCGTGAGCAGCAGATGTCCGCGACATTGGGTATGCGAACCATTTGAGGAGCATAGCCATGTCGGAGTCCGGCGACAAATCAGCATGACTTATCGATGCATCCGCTCGCAGCGCCAAGCACTGCCTGCATCCGCTTTCGGGATTCACGCGTACATGGTTCGAAAGCATCTCTTCGAACGGACCCGACTCTCATGCCTCGACGCCTGCTTACCTTGACCGCCGCGTTGGCGCTCGCCGCTCTCGGCGGCTGCAGCGCCGCCGGCGTGCTCAACGCCGCCGTATCGCACAAACATTTCCGGGCCGAGAACGGCCTGGCTTACGGCAACGCGCCGCGCCAGAAACTCGACGTCTACGTGCCCACCACCGACGCGCCGCCAGCCGCTTCACACGGCCGCCCGGTCGTGGTGTTCTTCTACGGCGGCAGTTGGCAGACCGGCTCGCGCAGCAGCTACCTGTTCGTCGGCGCGGCGCTGGCGTCGCGCGGCTTCGTCGCCGTGCTACCGGACTATCGGACGTGGCCCGACACCGCCTTCCCCGGCTTCGTCGACGATGCGGCCACGGCCGTGCGCTGGGCACGCGACCACGCGGCCGAGTTCGGCGGCGACTCGTCGCGAATCTTCCTGATGGGACATTCGGCGGGCGCGCATATCGTGATGCTGCTCGCCACCGACGGCCGCTATCTCGCCGCGCAGCAAATGAGCAAAAGCGATATCGGCGGTGTGATCGGCCTGGCCGGCCCGTATGATTTTTTGCCCTTGCACGACGCCACGCTCGAGGAAATCTTCCCGCCCGCGTTGCGCGCCGCGAGTCAGCCGATCAACTTTGTCGCTGGCGACGAGCCGCCGATCTTCCTCGCGGCAGGCCAGCGCGATACCACCGTCGGTCCGGGCAACACCGATAGGCTAGCGGCGAAACTGCGTGCATCGGGCGACGCGGATGTCGAAGTGAAGCACTATCCGCGCGTCGGGCATGCGCTGCTGGTGGGCGCGTTTGCCGGGCCGTTGCGCGGCTTTGGACCCGTGCTCGACGATGCGAGCGGGTTTATCCACAAGCAGACGAACAGTGAAGCGCGGCGTTCGCGTGACGGTGCGGGTGATGTGCAAGGCGACGTTTATCAAATGCGCCGGCAGCGCGCGAATTCGGCTACCGCGCCGCCGTGCCCAGCAATTGCTTGCGTAAAGTAGGCGCGCGCGTCGACGGATCGAGCCAGATCCCGAAGAACGCGCGCGCGAACGCGGGATCGTCGAACTCGCCGGTCATGCGGTCGCCGACATAGAAACGCACGCCTTTGTCCGGCAGATACACCGCGCTCAACTGATCGCCGGGGCCGACATCCACGAAGGCCTGCAGCATGTCCGCGCGCCAGCGTTCCAGCGTGGCGGCCGGAATCGGCGCGGCAGCCAGGCGTTTGATCTCGCTGATACCGGTGTCCGCGAGGCGCTCGCGCTTGATGCCGCGCGCGTAGACGATGTGCAGCGCGAAGCGCTCGTCGTAATCGACCGGCACGCGTTCGCTCCACATCTGCGCGCGATAGAGCCGGAAGCCGAACACGCTGAAATCGCCTTCGCCGACGAGTTGCGCGGATTGCACGTCCCCGCGCCAATCGGCGCAGGCGGCGCTTGCCCACAACATCAGCGCGAGAGCGGTGAACGCGCGCACGTCAGTCGGCCTTCGAGAGCACGAACTGCATCACGTCCGTGCGCCCTTCGTCGAAGCCGGCTTCGCAATACGCCAGATATAGGCGCCACGTGCGCACGAAAATCTCGTCGAAGCCTTGCGTGCGGATCGTGTCGAGTTGCGCTTCGAACGCGCTGCGCCAGCGGCGTAAGGTCTCCCCATAATCGCGGCCAAAAGAGAGCGACGTGCGCGTCACGAGCTTGCAACGCCGCGCGGCTTCCGCGAAGCGCTGCGGACTCGGCAACATGCCGCCCGGAAAAATGAACTCGCGGATAAAGTCGCTCGTCGCGCGATAAGCAGCAAAATGCGAGTCGTCGATCGTGATGGTTTGCAGCAGCGCGCGAGCGCCCGGCCGCAGACGTTCGCGCAGAATGCGAAAGTACGCCGGCCAGTATTTTTCGCCGACGGCCTCGAACATTTCGATCGATACGATGCTGTCGTACTGACCGGTCAAGCTGCGGTAGTCGCGCAATTCGAGTTGCACGCGATCGCTCAGGCCTGCTTCGTTCACGCGCTGCTGCGCGAATTCGAGTTGTGCCGGCGAGATCGTCACGCCATGCACGTGGATGCCCAGACGCGCCGCGTGCATCGCAAACCCGCCCCACCCGCAGCCGATTTCCAGAACGCGCATGCCTTCGCGCAAACCGAGCGTATCGACGATCCGTTGATACTTCGCACGCTGCGCGTCTTCGAGTGATTGATGGACATTGCCGTTGAACACCGCGCTCGAATAGGTGAAGGTCGCGTCGAGCCACTGCGCGTAAAACGCATTGCCGATGTCGTAATGCGCGTGAATATTGCGCCGGCTGCCCGAACGCGTGTTCGGCCTCAGCTTATGGCGCAGCCCGTACCAGAGTTGAGCGAGCCAGCCGCCATACACCGTGCGTTGCAGCGCACGCTCGTTGCGGATCGCCACGCGCAGCAGCGCGGCCAGGTCGGGCGTATCGACCCAGAAGGCGCGCCACGCGTCCGCGAAACCGATGTCGCCTTTGCGCAGAATCGCGCCGCACGCGCGCCAGTCACGCAGTTCCAGGCGCGCCGCGGGCGCCGCGTGCGGATCGCCGAACACGCGCTGTTGACCGTCGGGCGTGATCAGAACCAGATGCCCCACCTGGATCCGCTCGAGCAACGAGAGAAAGAGACGGCCTGACGCGGGGGCGGTTTGGTGCCCGCTCAGGGTTCTTGAAAGCGCCATGGCTGAATCTCCTCAATCGGACGAAATAGGGCGCGCGGCGGCGGATGGTCGGCCGGCTGCGGCGTGGTCGGTGGGCGCGTCGCCGGTGCGGGCCGGCGCGGGATGCTTGCCGTGAAACGGCGCTTTCTTGAGAGCAAGGCGCAAGGCCTGCCAGTGGATTCTCGCGACGACACCAACGGTCAGCAGCGGCTGACGCAGCAGCGCGGCGAGCGCGCTCGCGCGTGTTAGCGGCGTCAGGCGGCCGCCCAGTGCGGTGCGGATCAACAGACCGTCGGCGTCGTGATAATCGATCGAGACCGACGCGCTGTTGGAAGCTTCCCTCACGCGAAAGGTGTAGCCGCCTTCCACACGGCAAAACGGCGACACGTGCAGCACTTTGCGGCACATGAGCCGCGTATTCGCGGCGATCGGCGCGTTGCCGTTTGCGCTGAGCAGATAGCTGTGGCGCTCGCCGAATGTGTTGCGCACTTCGGCCAGCAGCGCGCGCAACCGGCCGTCGCGGTCGTGACAGAACCAGAAACTGACCGGATTGAACGCGTAGCCGAACACGCGTGGGAAAGCTTGCAACCAGATCCGGCCGTTCGCTTCTTCGACGCCCGCGGCCGATAGTTGCTCGCGCATCCAGGTGGCGAGTTCGCGGCCGTCGCGCGGACCGTGGTCGCGTCGATACAGACTGAGCGGCCGCCATCGGTCGATGCCGAACCAGCCGCTATCGAGCGAGGCCAGTCGATCCAGGTCGCAGCGCACGTAAAACACCGGATACGTGAAGCGATGATGTTTTGGCCGCAGTCGCTCGTGCATCACCTTGCCGGTCAGAAGCCAGGCTGCCGGAATCGAGGCGGCAATGTCGCTATCGCTGTCGCTCGGCGGTTTCATAGCCTGGCCCATGGCGGCGATGCGTCAAAATCGGCGGCAACGCGCAGCGCCGATTTCAGACCGTCCTCGTGAAAACCATAGCCCGTCCATGCGCCCGCGAACCACGTACGGCGCTTGCCCTGCAGTGAAGGCAGACGATGCTGCGCGTCGATCGCGGCCAGATCGAACAGCGGATGGTCGTAGACGAAGCGGCGCAGTTCGGTGCCCGGCGCCGGCTGGGTCACTGGGTTGAGCGTGACGACGAGCGGCGTCTTGAACGGCAGCGGCTGCAACTGATTGACCAGATAACTGACGCACACCGGATGCATGCCGTCGATACTGCGGCTGCCCAGGTAATTCCACGCCGACCACACGCGCTGACGACGCGGCAACAGGTTCGTGTCCGTATGCAGCACCGCGACGTTCGGTTGATAGCGCACCGCCGCGAGCACGCCGCGCTCGTCCTGATCGGCGTCTTCCAGCAGCCGCAGTGTGGTCGGTGCGTGAGTGGCGAGCACCAGCGCGTCGAAGCGTTCCGTGCCGTTGTCCGTGAACACGTCGACACCGTCCGCGTCGCGCCGCACGCCGCGGACTGCCGTTCCGATGCGGACGTCGTCGAGCGTGCTTGCAAGGCGCTGTACGTACTCCCGACCGCCGCCGACCACGGTCTTCCACTGCGGCCGGCGATTCACCTGCAGCAGCGCGTGGTTCAGGCAGAAGCGCAAGAAGGTGGTGGCCGGGAACGCGAGGATGTCGGCGGTGGCACTCGACCAGATCGCGGCGGCCATCGGCAGCAGATATTGACGCTGGAACGCGCCGCCGTAGCCGCCTTCGGTCAGTAGTTCGCCCATCGACGCGCGCGTTTGAATCGCCAGTTCGAGGTTGCGTTGCGCGCTGCCGTTAAAACGCATGATGTCGCGCAGCATGCCGATGAAGGTCGGCGACAACAGGTTGCGGCGCTGCGCGAACACCGTGTTCAGACTGGTGCCGGCCCATTCGAGGCCGCCTTCGTCGAGCGAGACCGAAAAGGTCATGTCGCTCGGATGCGATTGCACGCCCAGTTCGGCGAACAGCGCGAGCAGGTTCGGATAGGTGCGGTCGTTGAACACCAGGAAGCCGGTGTCGACGGGGTGCGTGTGGCCGTGGAGCGTGACATCCACCGTGTTGGTATGGCCGCCCAGGTAGCCGGCCGATTCGAATAGCGTGACCCGATGATTGCGCGCCAGCAGATACGCGCTGGCCAGACCCGAAATGCCGGCGCCGATGACCGCGACCCGCGAGCCGCGCGGTAGTGGTGAGGCCGGTGCGGAATGGGGCATGGGCGCGTCTCCTGGTCGGCTCGCGCGGTTGGTCAGTCGGGTGTGGCGGGGTTGCGCGTCCTTGAGGGGATTTACGCAGCGAGGAAGGGAATGGATGCGTTTAGCCGCGATTGCGGAGTCGATTCAGTTTGGCGGCCGGTCTGCGGACGACAATGGACAGTCAGTCGTTGCGCCGCGATTCGGAGCGATGGGTGAAGATCGATGTGGAGTTGTATCGCGGAATGTTGACTTGGCGCTCGAACGCGCGGCGACCGCGAGACGAAGCTGATGCGGTAGCTGTGGGTACTCTCGGTGCGGTCAGCGGCTCGATCCATTGATCGATCGCCACGAGAATTGTCGAACGCGCTCAGCAGAAACGAAAACAGGCCCCGAAGGGCCTGTTTTCTGAATTGGCGGAAAGGGTGAGATTCGAACTCACGGTACCCCTAAAGGTACACTGGATTTCGAGTCCAGCGCATTCGACCACTCTGCCACCTTTCCGGGTCTTCTTACTCGCAGCAACGAGGTTGCTTAGGTCACTGCAGAGTCAGATCCAAGCGGGTCGTTGCTTGGGAGAAAAAGATTATAAAACAGCTGAATTCGATTTCCAAGCCCCTCGACGAAAATTTTTCGAAGAGGCTTGGAAACGACAACAGCGGCCCGCCGCGCTCCGATCAGGCAGCCGGCAATTCCAGCCGCTCCACACCGCCGAGGTACGGACGCAACGCCACCGGCACGGTGACCGAACCATCGGCGTTCTGGAAGTTCTCGAGCACCGCCACGAGCGTACGGCCCACGGCCAGACCCGAACCGTTCAGCGTGTGCACCAGCTCCGGCTTGCCCTGCGCATTGCGATAACGCGCCTGCATGCGGCGAGCCTGGAACGACTCCGTGTTCGAGCAGCTTGAAATTTCGCGATACGTGTTTTGCGCCGGCACCCACACTTCCAGGTCGTACGTCTTGGCCGCCGAGAAGCCCATATCGCCCGTGCACAGCGTGATCACACGGTACGGCAGTTCCAGCTTCTGCAGAATCGTCTCAGCGTGGCCGACCATCTCTTCCAGCGCGTCGTAAGACGCTTCCGGCGCGACGATCTGCACCATCTCGACCTTGTCGAACTGATGCTGGCGGATCAGACCGCGCGTGTCGCGGCCATACGAGCCCGCTTCCGAGCGGAAGCACGGCGAATGTGCGGTCAGCTTGACCGGCAGCGCGTCCGCTTCGAGGATGCTGTCGCGCACCGTGTTCGTCAGCGAAATTTCCGAGGTGGAGATCAGATACTGCGTAACCGTGTTCTCTTCACCGCCCTTCTCGACGCGGAACATGTCATCGGCGAATTTAGGCAATTGGCCGGTGCCGTACAGAATTTCCGGATTCACGATGTACGGCGTGTAGATCTCCGTATAGCCATGCTGCTGCGTGTGCGTGTCGATCATGAACTGCGCGAGCGCGCGATGCAGCCGCGCAATCTGGCCGCGCAGCATGGTGAAGCGCGCGCCCGAGAGCTTCGCGCCGGTCTCGAAGTCGAGCCCGAGCGGCGCGCCGACATCGACGTGATCCTTCACCTCGAAGTCGAACTGGCGCGGCGTGCCCCAGCGGCGCACTTCGACGTTGCCGGTTTCGTCATCGCCCATCGGCACGCTTTCGTGCGGCAGGTTCGGCACGCCGAGCAGCAGATCCGACAGACGCTTCTGGATCTCGTCCAGCTTGGCCGCCGACGCCTTCATTTCGTCGCCGATGCCGCCCACTTCGGCCATCACCGCCGACGTGTCCTCGCCCTTGCCTTTCATCGCGCCGATCTGCTTCGACAGGCTGTTGCGGCGCGCCTGCATCTCTTCGGTACGGGTCTGGGTATCGCGGCGTTCCGCTTCGAGCGCGGTGAAGGCCGCCACGTCGAGGGTATAGCCGCGGTCGGCGAGGCGTTTGGCGACGCCGTCGAGGTCTTTGCGCAGCAGCTGTATGTCGAGCATGGGATGGGGCGGGTGTTCGTTATATGAAGGTGGGATTTTAGCGCACCGGCGCGGGCGGCCGGTGCGTTAGATGGTGAACGCGTGCGGATGCCGCCGCAAACCCTCACCCCTTCTTCGGCTTGTTCTCGCTGCGCCACTGCGCGTCGAGCTCCGCCAGACGCGCCATCTTGTCACCGATCTTGCCTTCGAGCCCGCGCGGCGTCGGCTCGTACCAATGCGGATCGCGCATGTTCTCCGGCAGGTAGGTCTCGCCGGCCGCGTAGGCATCGGGTTCATCGTGCGCGTAGCGATACTCGTGACCGTAGCCGAGTTCCTTCATCAGCTTGGTCGGCGCGTTGCGCAAGTGCACCGGCACGCCGCGCGACTGGTCCTTGCTCACGAAGCGGCGCGCCTCGTTATACGCGTTGTACCCGGCGTTCGATTTCGGCGCGACCGCCAGATAGATGATCGCCTGCGCCAGCGCCAGCTCGCCCTCGGGCGTGCCGAGGCGCTCATAGGTTTCGGCGGCGTCGAGCGCGATGCGCGCGGCGCGCGGATCGGCGAGGCCGATGTCTTCCCAAGCCATGCGCACGATGCGGCGCGCCAGATAACGCGGGTCCGCGCCGCCGTCGAGCATGCGGCAGAACCAGTACAGCGCACCGTCCGGGCTGCTGCCGCGCACCGATTTATGCAGCGCGCTGATCTGGTCGTAGAATGCGTCGCCGCCCTTGTCGAAGCGGCGCAGATTTTCGGCGAGCGCGCTGCCGAGCAAGGCGCCGTCGATCTCGGTGGTCTTTTGCTGCGAGGCCGCCCGGGCGACGATTTCGAGGTTGTTCAGCAGCTTGCGGCCGTCGCCGTCGGCGGAACCGATCAGGGCGTCGCGGGCTTCGTCGGTGAACGTGAGGCCGCCGAGTTCCTGCTGCGCGCGTTCGAGCAACTCGCGCTGCTCTTCGTCGTTCAGGCTTTTCAGCACATAGACGGCCGCACGCGAGAGCAATGCGCTATTCACCTCGAACGACGGATTCTCGGTCGTCGCGCCGACGAACACCAACAGTCCCGACTCGACGTGCGGCAAGAACGCATCTTGCTGGCTCTTGTTGAAGCGATGCACTTCGTCGACGAACACGAGCGTCTGATGCCCGTTCGCGCGATGAATCTGCGCGGTCTCGACCGCTTCGCGGATGTCCTTCACGCCCGAGAGCACCGCGGACAGCGCGATGAACTCGGCATGAAATGCATCGGCCATGAGCCGGGCGAGCGTGGTTTTCCCGACGCCGGGCGGGCCCCAGAGGATCATCGAATGGGCTTCGCCGGATTCGAACGCGACCCGCAGCGGCTTGTTCGGGCCGAGCAGGTGCTTCTGGCCGATCACTTCGTCGATATTGCGGGGCCGCAGGCGTTCGGCGAGCGGAACATTGGCACGGGTTTCTTCAAACATGACGTTTTGGGGATAATCTCGGCTTTTCCGGACGCGGTCCGTGTGAAGGCGGCGTACTGCCGGTGAGCCACGCCAGCACGCGAAAGTGCGGGCAACGTCCTGCATTATGACAGTGACGGCGCCCGGACGAAGACCGCGCGGCGCGCCGGGAGGACTTGGGCGGCTCGGCCGGGCGGAAATCCGGCAGCGAATGACGCAACCCGATAAGCAACCGCGGATATAACAGCAAACGCAACCGCCGACCCAACTTCACAGGTAAGTTTGCAAGCAACACCAACAGGGACAAGAACAGATGGCACAAGATCCACTCGCCGGCGACGCCGGTTCCACCTACGCACCGCTCACGCCGGTGCCCGACGCGCGCCGCGCATTCCGCACCGGCGACGCGTTCGCGCTCTGGTTTTCGCTCGGCATCGGCCTCCTGGTCGCGCAAGCGGGCGCGCTGCTGGTGCCGGGACTATCGCTGCCGCATGCGTTGCTGGCCATCGTGATCGGCAGCGTGATCGGCGTGGTGCTGCTGGCGCTGGCTGGCGTCATCGGCACGGATACGGGGCTCGCGGCGATGTCGTCGCTGCGGCCGACACTCGGCGTGCGCGGCGCTTCCGTGCCCGCCGTGCTGAACGCGGTGCAACTGGTCGGCTGGGGCTCATTCGAGGTGATCGTGATGCGCGACTCCGCCGACGCCCTCGCCAAACAGGCCTTCGGCCTCTCCATGCCGCTCATCTGGACCGTGATCTTCGGCTTGCTCGCGACACTGCTGGCGATCAGCGGCCCGCTGTCGTTCGTGCGGCGCTTTCTGCGCACGTGGGGCATCTGGCTGCTGCTCGCGGGCGCGGCCTGGCTCACGTGGAATCTGCTCGCCAAGCACGATCTGGCTGCGCTGATGCAGCGTCCGGGCACGGGTGAGATGTCGTTCGGCGGCGCGATCGATCTGGTGGTGGCCATGCCGCTGTCGTGGCTGCCGCTGATCGCCGACTACACGCGCTTCGGACGGCGGCCCGGCGAAACCTTCCGTGGCACGCTGCTCGGCTACGGCATCGCCAACATCTGGTTTTACGCGCTCGGCGCGATCTACGGCCTCGCGGCAGGCGGCGGCGACGCACTGCTGACGGGCGCGCTGGCGCAAGCCGGCGGCGGCCTCGCCTTGCTGCTGATCCTGATCGACGAAGTCGACAACGCCTTCGCCGATATCCACTCGGCCGCGGTGTCGACCGGCACGGTCTGGGCTCGCGGCAGCGTGCCTCTGTTGTCGGCGGCGTTCGGTGCGTTGTGCACGCTGATCGCCGTGGCCGTGCCGATGGCGAAGTATCAGAACTTCCTGCTGCTGATCGGCTCGGTGTTCGCGCCGCTGTTCGGTGTGGTGCTGGTGGATCACTTCATCGTGCGCAAGCGCCGCATCGAAGCCGCCGCGCTCGCCGACGTGCGCGGCCGTTACGGCTTCTCGGGCGGCTGGCATCTGAGCGCGTTCCTCGCGTGGGCCATCGGCATCGTCGCGTATCAGGCGATCAACCAATGGCTGCCGAATCTCGGCGCGACGCTGCCCGCGCTGGTGATCGGCGCGGCGTGCTATCTGGTGTTCGTGTCGACGCGCAAGACGGCGTATGCCTGAGTCTTGAGCGAGCGTCACGCGAACCCAGAAATGCGAAAAGGCCTGCAAATGCAGGCCTTTTCTTATCGCGTGAGTCGCTTCAGCGCGTGGACGCCCGATACTCGACGCCCGGCAACACGCACAGCAATTCGAACGCGAGATTCGCGCCGAGCAGCGCGGTCGTGCCGAACGGATCGTACGGCGGCGCGACCTCGACCAGATCGCAGCCGACGATGTTCAGCCCGCGCGAGCCGCGAATGATTTCCAGCGCCTGCGGCACCGTCAGGCCGGCGATTTCCGGCGTGCCCGTACCCGGCGCAAAGGCCGGATCGATCCCGTCGATGTCGAACGTGATGTACACCGGACCGTCGCCCATACGCTCGCGAATACGCGCCATCAACGGCACGAGCGACTGGTTCCAGCACGCCTCGGCCTGCACCACTTCGAAGCCCTGATCGCGGCACCAGTCGAAGTCTTCCGCCGCGTAGCCCGTACCGCGCAAACCGATCTGCACGACACGATCGCAATCGAGCAAGCCCTCTTCCACCGCGCGCCGGAACGGCGTGCCGTGCGCGATCTTCTCGCCCATCATCGTGTCGTTGACGTCCGCGTGCGCATCCACGTGGATCAGGCCGACCTTGCCGTGCTTGCGATGAATCGCGCGCAGGATCGGCAGCGCGATAGTGTGATCGCCGCCGAGCGTGATCGGCTTGCAATCGTGCTGGAGAATTTCGTCGTACGCGGTTTCGATGCGCTTGATCGAATCGTGCAGGTTATACGGATTGATCGCGACGTCGCCGAGATCGGCCACGCGCAGCGAATCGAAGGGCGCCGCGCGCGTTGCCATGTTGTACGGACGCAGCAATACGGACTCGCTGCGGATCTGGCGCGGGCCGAAGCGCGCGCCGGTGCGGTTCGAGGTGCCGAGGTCGAACGGCACGCCGACGAAGCAGGCGTCGAACCCTTCGGCCGAGCCGACGTTCGGCAGCCGCATCATTGTCGCGATGCCGCCGCAGCGGGGCATGGCGTTGCCGGACAGCGGCTGCGGCCGTTCGCCGGCTTCTGGGGAAATGAAGGAAGAGGTATTCATCGTGTCTCGGCAATGAAAAGGGGGCAGCAAGCAAAATCGTGCAGACCGGCCGAGGAGAAGCATCAAAACCGCACCTTGCCGGGCGAATCTCGATTCTTGAGCAGTTTTCGAGAAGTTAAAATACCGACGGAATAAACTTCACATTGATTCTCAGCGATGTATCCTGACCTATGTTCTCCCAACTCACCGATCTCGACCTGCGGCTGATCCGCGTATTTCTCGCCATTGTCGACGCGGGCGGCGTGTCGCCGGCCCAGGCGACCCTGAACGTCGGCCAGTCGACCATCAGCACGCAGCTTGCCACGCTGGAAACGCGCCTCGGCTACCGGTTGTGCGAGCGAGGCCGCGGCGGCTTCAGCCTGACCGCGCGCGGCGAGCAGTTCATCGACGCCGCCCGCGCTCTGCTCTCAGCCGTCGACACCTTCGGCATGCAGGCGCGCAACGTCGGTCGCAAGCTCGTCGGCACACTCGATATCGGCATGATAGGCCACACGCCGGTGTCGGCGAGCGCGCGCATCAGCGACGCGATCGGCCGCTTCCGGGCGCGCGATCAGTCGGTGCGGTTTTCGATTCTGGTTCGCTCGCCGGGCGAACTCGAAGAGTTGCTGTTGAATGGGCGGATTCAGATCGGCATCGGCTATTTCTGGCATCGCGTGCCGTCGCTCGAATACACCGAGGTGTTCGCGGAAGATCAGTTCGCTTATTGCGCGAAAGGGCATCCGTTGTTCGCTCAGGCCGGCGAGGTGCCGCCTGCCGAGGCGGCGTTGCATGAATGGGCGTGGCGCAGTTATCCGCTGCCCGAAGCCGAGAGTTCGACCACGCCGCAGAACGTCACTGCCGTCGCCGACAACATGGAAGCGGTCGCGATGCTGGTGCTCTCCGGGCATCACCTCGGCTATCTGCCGGGGCATTTCGCGGCGCCGTTCGTCAAGCAAGGGCTGCTCGGCGCGCTGAATCCGGCGCAGATGCGTTACCGCGTCGCGTTCCACATGGTCACGCGGGCGCGGCAGCATCGCACGGATATCGTCGAAGCGTTCATCGACGACATGAAGGCCGCGCATCCGGTGCAGGTTCTGGAAGTGGACGAGTAAGTTAGAAAACGCGCGCAATAAAAAAGCCGCGCTTTCGGGCGCGGCTTTCTCTGCACTTCGTCTCGCCCCAAGGCGGCTTATCCGTTGATCACGTCCGCGCCCTTCGGCACCGTGAACTTGAATGCATCGGCCGGCAGCGGCGGATTCTTCTGAATGTTCGAGAAGGTCAGCAACGTCACGTTGCCGAACACGTCGTGCAGTTCCATCGCTTCGAGATTGCCGTCCTTGAAGCCGATGCCGACGCGTTGGAATTGCGTGTCCTTCGCCTTCGGCGTCAGTTCGAGCCAGTCGATGCCGGCCTTCACGCCCGCATCACGCAGCGTGAAGTTCTTGTCGAGATCGTTGCTGCCGAACAGGATCGCCGCCGGGCTCGCGCCGAGCGCGCCGCCGAGGCTGCGCACCGTCACCTGATTCAGATCCTTGTCGTACACGTAGAGCTTGTCGCCGTCCGCCTGCAGCAGTTGGGCATACGGCTTCTCGTATTGCCAGATGAATTTGCCGGGGCGCGCGAACGTGAACGTGCCGCTCGACGTGCCGGTCTTGCCGGTACCCGTGGTCGACAACGTGCCGCTCGCACTTTGCGCCTTGCTCGGTGCCCGCACTTCCTGCTGCACGAAAGTGCCACGCGCCGAATGCACTTGCGCGACGAACGCCTTCAGTTGCTCGGTGCCGCTCGCGAACGCCTGCGACGCGAACAGCACCGACGCGCCGATCGCCACGCTGCCCACGCTACGCACGAGGGCGCGGGCAAGCTGACCGAAACGGCTGGATTGAGCATTCTCTCGAGCGTGCTGCTGCGCGAATAGCTTCATATAGTTTTCTCCCTTGATTGAATTCGTTGAGCGGCCGTGGTCGTGGGCGCACGGGCGATCCTTGTGTGCCCGCGGCGATGAGCGCCTGGCGCAAAGCCAGATGGCTTGCCCTCGGCCGGCCATGCTTACGTGTTATAGCAGCTTAGGCAATCAGCCTTAAACGAGCCTTAGAGAGTCGGCCGGCGCCTGAACGTCGTGGAAGCACGGCTTGCCGTCCGCTCCCCGCTGCGGTAACGCAGGCGCACAGCTTCGCAACCGACGGCACACCGCCCGTCTCACCGCGGAACTGAGGCCCGTCGGCCTATTCCGCTTCCCGCGCCGGCGCAAGAATCTCGCGATTGCCGTTCGACGACATCGCCGACACCACGCCCGAGTTCTCCATCTGCTCGAGCAGGCGCGCCGCGCGGTTATAGCCGATGCGCAAATGCCGCTGCACCAGCGAGATCGACGCGCGACGGTTCTTCAGCACCACATCGACCGCCTGGTCGTATAACGGGTCCGACTCACCGTCGCCCGAGCCGGTTCCCCCGGCGCCCGCGGAGCCTTCGTCGCCCTCGCCCGTCACGCCGCCCTCGAGAATGCCTTCGATATAGTTCGGCTCGCCCTGTTCCTTGAGCTTGTCGACGACGCGGTGCACTTCCTCGTCCGACACGAACGCGCCGTGCACGCGCACCGGCAAGCCGCTGCCCGGCGGCAGATACAGCATGTCGCCCATGCCGAGCAGCGATTCCGCGCCCTGCTGGTCGAGAATCGTGCGCGAGTCGATCTTGGATGACACCTGGAAGGCCATCCGCGTCGGTACGTTGGCCTTGATGAGGCCGGTGATCACGTCCACCGACGGACGCTGCGTGGCCAGAATCAGATGAATGCCGGCCGCGCGCGCCTTCTGCGCGATCCGCGCGATGAGCTCTTCGACCTTCTTGCCGACCACCATCATCAGGTCGGCCAGTTCGTCGATCACCACGACGATGTTCGGCAAGCGCGTGAGCGGCTCTGGATCGTCCGGTGTGAGGCTGAACGGATTCGGCAGCTTTTCTTCGCGTTTGGCGGCTTCGTCGATCTTGTTGTTGTAGCCGGCGAGGTTACGCACGCCGAGCTTGCTCATCAGCTTGTAGCGTCGCTCCATTTCGGCGACCGCCCAGTTCAGCGCGTGACCGGCCTGGCGCATGTCCGTGACTACCGGACACAGCAGATGCGGAATGCCTTCGTACACGCTCATTTCGAGCATCTTCGGATCGATCAGGATCATGCGGACCTGTTCGGCGCTCGCCTTATAGAGCAGCGACAGGATCATCGCGTTGATACCCACCGACTTGCCCGAACCCGTCGTACCCGCCACCAGCAAGTGCGGCATCTTCGCGAGGTCGGCGCACACCGGCTTGCCGCCGATGTCCTTGCCAAGGCCCATGGTCAACGGCGACGCGGCATCCGCATAAACCGCCGAGCCGAGAATCTCGGACAGGCTCACAGTCTGGCGACGCTGGTTCGGTAACTCCAGCGCCATGAAATTCTTGCCCGGAATGGTTTCGACCACGCGGATCGACACGAGCGACAGCGACCGCGCGAGGTCCTTGGCGAGGCCGACGATCTGGCTGCCCTTCACGCCCGTGGCCGGCTCGATTTCATAGCGCGTGACCACCGGACCCGGATACGCTGCGACCACGCTCACTTCGACGCCGAAGTCCTTGAGCTTTTTCTCGATCAGACGTGAGGTAAATTCCAGCGTATCCGCCGAAATGGTTTCCTGCGCGACGGGCGCGGCATCGAGCAGCGAAATGGGTGGCAACGTGGAATCGCCCGGCAGGTCAGTGAAGAGCGGCACTTGCCGCTCCTTCTCGACACGCTCCGACTTGGCGGGCGTGACTACCGGCGGCACGATCATGACCGGCTCGTGCTCCTCGATCCGCACGCGGCCCTTCTCGACTTTGCCCTCGCGCTTCACTGCAGCCGCCTCACCGAGCTTGCGGTCGCGGCCGGCCTCACGGCGCAGCTTGGCAAACGTCACCGCGGAAATGATCGATTCGCCGACCTTCTCCGACACGGACAGCCACGAAAAACGGAAATACAACGACAAACCGATGCCGAGCACGATCAGGAGCGCCAGCGTACCGCCCGTGAAACCCAGCGCGTGCGACACACCGCGCGCGACCGCCTCGCCGATCACGCCGCCCGGCGCGCGCGGCAACTGCACTTTCAGCGACCACATGCGCAGCGCCTCGATGCCGTCGCAGGCCAGCAGCACGAGCATGAAGGCGAACGCGTCGGCGAGCCAGCTCTCACGCGGCAAGTCTTCCTGCTCTTCCTCGTGACGGGTAATGCGCTTGTAGTTTGCGGAGATATGGCGGCCGAGCAGCACGATCCACCAGTAGGCGGACAGGCCGAACAGCAGCAGCAGGATGTCGGACGTCCACGCGCCGACGCGGCCCGCCCAGTTGGCGATATGGTCGACCTGCGCGGCATGGGTCCAGCTCGGATCGCGCCGGCTGTAGCTGACGAGCGCCATGAGCAGGAAAACGCCGAGCGCCACCTGCAGGATCCAGCGGATTTCGGTGAAAAGGCGCGACATGCGGTGCGGCAATGCCTGCGCGCTCGCGGAATAGGGAGCTTTTGCCATTGATCCTGTTGCGTGTGTGCCCGATTCCCGGCCTGAGCCGTGGGGGAGCCTCGCCCAGCGCGGCTTCGGGCCCGATCCCGGCTTCCGGGAACTTCGATCCGGCCTATTGTAAACGCAGTGCCCCGCGCGAGGCTGTAAATGACGGTAACTTGGCCGTTTGGCCACAGAAAGGCGTTGCCGGGCGCGCCGCCGACGCTATCGGCGTGATCGGAAAGCTTCATGGAGCAGCCCGGCGCCCCGCCCTTTATAATGTCGCGCTGATACCCATCTACAGTTTCAGCTCAAGTCGCGCGGCCTCGCATGGGCGAGCCGGGCGCCGTAAAAGGATTCGATCATGCCCGCAACTTCCACGAAACACGCCAAGGTTCTGATTCTCGGTTCCGGTCCCGCCGGCTACACGGCCGCGGTCTACGCGGCGCGCGCCAATCTCGCGCCGGTGCTGGTCACAGGTCTGGCCCAAGGCGGCCAGCTCATGACCACGACCGACGTCGAAAACTGGCCCGCCGACGGCAACGGCGTGCAAGGCCCGGAACTGATGGCGCGCTTTCTGGAGCACGCCGAGCGCTTCAACACCGAGATCATTTTCGACCACATCCACACGGCCAAACTGGATGAGAAGCCGATCCGCCTGATCGGCGACTCGGGCGAATACACGTGCGACTCGCTGATCATCTCGACCGGCGCATCGGCGCAATATCTCGGCCTGCCGTCGGAAGAAGCGTTCATGGGCAAAGGCGTGTCGGCCTGCGCCACCTGCGACGGCTTCTTCTACAAGCAACAACATGTGGCCGTGATCGGCGGCGGCAATACCGCGGTCGAGGAAGCCCTCTATTTGTCCGGCATCGCCAAGAAGGTGACGGTGATCCATCGCCGCGACAAGTTCCGCGCCGAGCCGATCCTGATCGACCGTCTGCTCGCGAAGGAAAAGGAAGGCCTGGTCGAGATCAAGTGGAACCACACGCTCGACGAAGTGACCGGCGACCAGTCCGGCGTGACCGGCCTGCGCATCAAGAACACGCAAACCGGCGCCACCGAAGACATCGCGCTGCAAGGTCTGTTCGTCGCGATCGGCCACAAGCCGAACACGGACATTTTCGCGGGCCAGCTGGAGATGAAGAACGGCTACATCATCACCAAGGGCGGCCTGAACGGTTTTGCGACCGCGACCAGCGTGCCGGGTGTGTTCGCAGCGGGCGACGTGCAGGACCACGTGTATCGCCAGGCGATCACCAGCGCCGGCACGGGCTGTATGGCCGCGCTCGACGCGCAACGCTATCTGGAAACCATCGACGAGATGGTCGGCGAGCACGCCATGAGTCAGGAAGCCGAGCGTTAATCGGCCGCGCCGGTCTGCGAACCGGTCGGGAAAACTAGCGCAACGGTAAAATGGCGACTGGGCGTGACCCGGCCGCCAGCTTGAAAGAAGGCCGCGGCTGCCAAGCCGGCGGCCTTTTTGCATTCCGGTCGCAAGAAAACGTCGCGCGACCGATCTACTTTTTCTGCGTGTATTACCCAAAAATGCCGAAGAACCAGCCCCATCCGAGCGAACCGAAGCGCGCGCGAGCCGTCGCGCGACCCGCGCCCGAACCGGCTGCACCCGCTGCCGAGCCGAAGCTCGATCCGGCGACCGGTCTTGCCGGCCTCGGCGCGTTGCGCGACGCGCTCAAAGTCGACACGCAACGGCGTGAGCGTGAACGGGCGGCCGCCGCAGCCGCGCAGCGCGAAGCCTCGGCGGACGCCGATCTGTTTCGCCGCGAAATCGGAGCGGTCGCGCCGCTCGCCGTGCCGCCGCGCGCCACGCTGCCGCGCAATCCTCCGCCGCCGCTGCCGGTGCAGACCAAACTCGACGAAGAAGCCGTGCTGCACGAAGCGATCTCCGACGAGTTCGATCCCGAGATCCTGCTCGAAACCGACGAGACGCTGTCCTACTGCCGCCCCGGCGTGAGCCAGGAAGTGGTGCGCAAACTGCGGCGCGGCGACTGGATCGTGCAGGCGCAAATCGACCTGCATGGCATGCGGCGTGAAGAGGCGCGCGAGGCGCTGGCGGAGTTCATCCGCGAGTCGGTGAAGCGCGGTTTGCGGTGTTTGCGCGTGATTCACGGCAAGGGCCTGGGATCGATCGGCAAGGAGCCGGTGTTGAAGGGCAAAGTACGCGCGTGGCTCGTGCAGAAGTCCGAGGTGATCGCGTTCTGCCAGGCGCGCCCGCATGACGGCGGCGCCGGCGCGGTGGTCGTGCTGTTGCAGCCGGGCGCGTCGCCGGCTCACGCCAGATCCTGACGGAGCCACGGTGATCCATCCGAGGCTGACGCTCGCGCTGACCATCATGGAGGCGCTGGCGATTTTCGCGTACGCCCTCTCCGGTTTCATCGAGGCCAAAACTCGCCGGCTCGACGCGGTGGGCACGTTTCTGGTGGCGGTCGCCACGGCCTTCGGCGGCGGCACGTTGCGCGACGTGCTGCTGGAACGGCGGCCTTTTTACTGGGTCGAGCATCAGGATTATCTGATCGCGATCTTCGTCATGTCGCTGTTCGCGCCGACTCTATTGAAAATGACCTCGCGGCTAGTTTCCGAGCGGGTTCTGCTGGTGGCGGATGCGATCGGGCTGGGGCTGTTCAGCATAGGAGGCACGTCGATCGCGCACGATGCGCAAATGCCGTGGTTCACCTCGGTGATGATGGGCGTGCTGACGGGGGTTTTCGGCGGCGTGATTCGTGACGTGCTGTGCAACGAAGTGCCGCTGATTCTGCGCGACTCGCGGCCTTACGCGACGTGTGCGTTCGTGGGCTGCTGGCTGTATGTGCTGCTGGATTATGCGGACGTCGATACGGTGTATAGCGTGCTGATCGCGACTGCCTTCATCCTGCTCGCACGGCTCGTGACGTTCCGGTTCAATGTGCGTTTGCCGCACTAACAGAGTGAATCGCAAAACGGCGCGTTGCCCGCGAATAGGCAACGCGCCGCCCTACATTCAAACTTACTTGTTGGTCGCCAGCGCACCCGCGCTCTTCGAGCCGCCGAACAGCGCCGTCAGGTAGGCCGAGTTGTTGTTCATGGTCGCCATCAACGTGTTCAGCGCGGTGAACTGACTTTGATACTGCTTCGTCAATTGCGTGGCGTAATCGCTCAGCTTGGTCTGCTGCGCGGTCACGCTCTTCAGGTCGGCGGTCAGCGCGTTGTTGCGCGTATCGATGATGCCGCCCGTCCGCGTGAATTCGTCGATGCTCTTGTTCAATTTGGCGCCGACGCCGTCGGTCGCATTGAACAAGGCGGCCACTTGCGCGGGACTGGAATTGAGCGCCGCAGTCAGTTTCGCGCTGTCGACGACCAGCGTACCGTCCGCCGGATCGCCCTTCAGCGTGATCCCGATATGCCCGAGACTCACCACCGAAGTGCCCTTACCAACCCCGCCGCCCACGATCGACGCCAGCGCGTTCTTAACCGTCAATAGCGTCGAATCGCCGAGCAGTGCGCCGCCCGTCTTCGACGATTTGTCGAATGAGGACAGTTTGCTGATCGTGGTGACGACGGTGTTGTACAGGTTGGCGAAATTCGTGATGGCCGTGTTCTGCGCGGTGGTGTCCGGCGCGATGGTCAGCGTTTGCGGGTTGCTGACCGAAGCGCTCGACAGATTCAGCGTGACGCCGGCGATCGCATCGGCGACAGCATTGCTGGCGCTGCGCGCCGCGATCCCGCCGATGGTGAGCAACGCGTCCTGCGCCACTTCGCTCTGATGCCACGCATTGCCGGCATCCGACGATACGATCGTGGACGCTCCGCCGTTCGCACCGGGCGTGGACGTCACGCCGAGGCTCGACAGGCCCGCGTCGTTCTGGACGTTGCTGGTGGCCACGTTGATCGTGTTGGCCGAGCCGGTGGTCGCCGAGCGCAGCACGAGGTGAGCGCCGCCGGTGCCGGTCACGATCGTCGCCGTGACGCCGGGGTTGTTGGACGCCTTGTTGATCGCGCTGGCGATACCGCTCAGCGTGTTGTTGGTGCTGTCGATCGAGACGTCCATCGACTTGCCGCCGACCGAGATCGTCAACTTACCGGTGCCGAGTTGCGTCGTGGCGCCGAACGCCGCCGAAGACAGGCTCTGCGACGAAGCGATCTGCGTCACATCGATCGCATAGCTGCCGGCAACCGCACCCGGGCCCGCTTTCGGGTCCAGGCCCTTGCCGCTCGCGGTGGCCGCGAAGGTGGACAACGTGGTCCCATCCGACAGATTCTTGATCGCCGCCTGCAAGGCGGACAACGCCGAAGTGAGCGCGCCGTAGGCGGACAAGGTGGTGTTGTCGGTGGTTTGCCTCGCCTGCAGCGCCGCCGCCTGACCCGCCGTCCTGGCGTTGACGAGCGCCGAGACCAGGGTCGCCACATCCATGACGAATTGCCGGTCGAACCGCTGATAATGGATTGCGCTGCTTGCTGGACCTGGCTTTGCGCGTTGGCCGTCGCGCTATTCACCGAGGACGTGATCGTAGACATGTAAAGCTCCCCGTGCGTCGAATTTATTCGTTATTTGTTGAGTGACGCCCCGGTCGCTTCTGTTGCGCCATTTATCCGGTCACGTCGGCGTCTCTTACAAAGTTTTCAAATGTTACACCATCTTTCTTCATAGTTTTGTGACGTCTTTGTCGTAACGAATGCCGGGTCGGATGAATCGTCATAGTGTCGATTTACGCCGCTGCCGTTCGTCGTGAGGTAAACGGCCCTTTGGCCGTCGTCGCGCCGCAGCGCACCCGGAATCAGCAACCGCCCAAGGTGACCACGATGCCACTGAAGCTCTACGCCCATCCCTTCTCCTCTTACTGCCAGAAGGTCCTGACCGCGCTCTACGAAAACGGCACGCCGTTCGAACTGCGCCTGCTGGCGCACGACGACCCGCAAGTCATGGCCGAATTCGCCGCGCTCTGGCCGATCAAGCGCTTTCCGCTGCTGGTCGACGGCAGCCGGACCGTGATGGAGGCGAGCATCATCATCGAGTACCTGGGCCTCTACCATCCCGGCCCGGTGCCGCTGCTGCCGGCCGACGCCCGCGCCGCGCTGGAGGTGCGCAGCATGGACCGCTTCTTCGACAACTACATCTCGACGCCGCAGCAAAAGATCGTCTACGACAGCATGCGCCCTGAGCCGGAGCGCGACTCGCAAGCCGTGGCCGAGGCGCGCGCCATGCTCGACACGGCGTACGGCTGGCTGAACAAGGTGATGGCGGAACGCGAATGGGCGGCTGGCGACACCTTCAGCCTCGCCGATTGCGGCGCCGCGCCGTTCCTGTTTTACGCCGACTGGACGCACGCCATCGGCCCGGCGTTTCCGCACGTGCTCGCCTACCGCAAACGCCTGCTGGCGCGGCCGTCGTTCGCACGCGCGGTGGATGAAGCGCGCCCGTATCGCGCGTATTTCCCACTCGGCGCGCCGGACCGCGATTGAGGGACGGCGGCGCGGCCGCGTCGGCCGAAAGACGGGCGCCGGCGCCCCGCCCACCATCACCGTTTGCGACAACATTTTTTCCAGCCTATACACTTCACTTCGAAACCTACTTCCGCCACTCAACCTTAAGGCAAAACATGGACCGCTTCGAAGCGATGGAGATATTTACGCGTGTGGTCGAAGCGAACAGCTTCACCAAAGTATCCGAGTCGCTCGACCTGCCACGCGCCAAAGTCAGCCGCACCATCCAGGCGCTGGAAGAACACGTCGGCGTGCGTCTGCTGAATCGTTCGACGCGCCAGGTCAGCGTCACCGAAGACGGCGCGCTGTTCTACGAGCGCTGCGTGCGCATCCTCGCCGAAGTCACCGACGCCGAATCGTCGCTGTCGAACAAACGCGAAAATCCGGCCGGCACGATCCGCGTGGATACGTCCGGCACGCTGGCCCGCGCGCTGCTGCTCCCCGCGCTCGACGATTTCTACCGACAATACCCCGAGATCGACGTGCGGCTCGGCCTCGCCGACCGCAACATCGATCTGATTCAGGACGGCGTGGATTGCGTGATCCGCATGGGCACGCCGGAGGAGTCGAGCCTCGTCGCGCGGCGGATCGGTCAGGCGCGAATCGTCACGTGCGCGTCGCCGGCGTATCTGGAGAAATATGGCGAGCCGACCACACTCGAAGAATTGAGCGAGCACCGCGCGGTCAACTACGTGTCCGCGCGCACGGGCAGAACGTTCCCGTTCGAATACCAGGTGGACGGCGAGATCGCCAAGGTGTCGCTCAAGAGCGTGCTCGCCGTGAACGACGGCTCGGTCTACATCGGCGCGGCCGCGCTCGGTCACGGCATCATCCAGCCGTCGCGTTTCATGGTCGCCGATCTGATCGCGCAAGGCGTGCTGAAGGAAATTCTCACCGACTATACGAGCCCCGGCACGCCGCTCTCGGTGCTCTACGCGCATCGCCGGAATCTGAGTTCGCGGCTGCGTGCGTTCATCGAGTGGGTGACCGAACTGGCGCGCAACAATCCGGATCTGCGCATCACGGACTAACGAAGCGAGGCGCGCAAAAACGAAAAGCCCCATGCGTTGCGAAGCGCATGGGGCTTTTCTTCTTCTAATGCAATCGAACTTCGCGATCAGGCAATCCGCTCTTCGTTCGTCGGATCGAACAGCACCGCCTTCGACGTATCGAACAGCAACGTCGTGTTCGTCAGCGGCTGCGGATTCGAGGCCGGGTGCACGCGGCTCACAATGCGCTTGCCGTTGACCTGCGCGAACACCAGCGTGTCCGGACCGGTCGGCTCGATCACGTCGACCTTCACTTCGATCGGCTGCAGCTTCGCGTTGTCGCCATGCGCGCCGCGCGCATCGGTGATGCGCTCCGGACGCAGACCGAGAATCACCTCACGGCCCACATGCGACTTCACCTTCGCCGAGTCGAACGGCAGGTTCACCGCCGTGCGTGCGACACCCGTATCCAGTTCGAGCGCCACGCCCGCGCCCTGCTCCACCAGCTTGCCCTGGATGAAGTTCATCGGCGGCGCGCCGATGAAGCCGGCCACGAACAGGTTCGACGGCGAGTCGTAGATTTCCTGCGGTGCGCCGAACTGCTGCACGATGCCGTCTTTCATCACCGCGATGCGGTCGCCGAGCGTCATCGCTTCGATCTGATCGTGCGTCACGTAGACGATCGTCGTGCCGAGGCGTTGATGCAGCAGCTTGATTTCCGAACGCATCTCGATACGCAGCTTCGCGTCGAGGTTCGACAGCGGTTCATCGAACAGGAACATGACCGGATCGCGTGCCAAGGCACGGCCCATGGCCACGCGCTGACGCTGGCCGCCGGACAGTTGACCCGGTTTGCGATCGAGCAGGTGTGTGATCTGCAGCGTGTTCGACACGCGGTCGACGATCTGCGTCTGCTCGTTCTTCGGCACCTTGCGGATGTTCAGACCGAACGAGATGTTCTCGCGCACCGTCATGGACGGATACAGCGCGTACGACTGGAACACCATCGCAATGTCGCGATCTTTCGGCGACAGGTTGTTCACCGTCTTGCCGTCGATCTGGATCTCGCCCTTGGTCACGGTCTCTAGGCCGGCAATCATGTTTAGCAGCGTCGACTTCCCGCAGCCCGAACCGCCGACGAGAATCAGGAACTGGCCGTCTTCGATGTCGATATTGACACCCTTCAGGACCGGCACCCCGTTCGGGTAAGTCTTGTACACGTCACGGATGGAAAGGCTTGCCATGCTGTGAATCCTCTTGTCTCTGGTACTGCTTGAAAACGTCTTCGGGTGACGGCGGCGCGTCATGAAGCGCCGCCGCGCTCGGATGGTTTAGCTTGGCGTCTAGCCCTTCACTGCGCCCGCCGTCAGGCCGCGCACGAAATAGCGTCCGGCGATGATGTAGACCAGCAGCGTGGGCAACGCGGCGATGATCGCGCCGGCCATGTCCACGTTGTATTCCTTCACGCCGGTCGAGGTGTTCACGAGGTTGTTCAGCGCCACCGTGATCGGCATCGAATCGACACCGGAGAACACAATCCCGAACAGGAAGTCATTCCAGATCTGCGTGAATTGCCAGATCAGGCACACCATGAAAATCGGCAGCGAAACCGGCAGCAGAATCTTCGTGAAGATCGTGAAGAAACCCGCACCGTCGATGCGCGCCGCCTTCACGAGTTCAGCCGGAATGCTGACGTAGAAGTTGCGGAAGAACATCGTGGTGAAGGCGATGCCGTAGATCACGTGCACCACCACCAGCCCGGTGGTCGTGTTCGACAGGCCGAGGAAGCCTTCGAAACGCGCCATCGGCAGCAGGATCGCCTGGAACGGAATGAAGCAGCCGACCAGCAGCATCGTGAAGATCGGATCCGCGCCACGGAAGCGCCAGTGCGTGAGCACATAACCGTTGAACGCGCCGATGATCGACGAGATCAGCACGGCCGGAATCACCATCCGCACCGAGTTCATGAAGAACGGCTGCATGCCGTCGCAACGCACACCCGTACAGGCGCCGCTCCACGCCTTGATCCACGGATCGATGGTCCAATGCGTGGGTGGCGTGAGCAGGTTGCCGGTGCGCAGTTGATCGATGTCCTTGAACGACGTGGACAGCATCACGTACAGCGGGAACAGGAAGTACAGGGCGAACAGGATCAAGGCCGCATAAATGACGGCACGGCTGATCGTCATCTTAGGCTGCATTGCGGGTGCTCCTCGATTCCAGATACATCAGCGGCACGAGCACGGCTACGACAGTGGCGAGCATCATCATCGACGATGCCGCGCCGACGCCCAGTTGCCCGCGATTGAACGAAAACGTGTACATGAAAATAGCCGGCAGCGACGAAGACGTACCCGGACCACCCGCGGTCAACGCAACGACCAGGTCGAAGGTCTTGATCGTGATGTGGCAGAGAATCAGTAGCACGGAGAAGAACACCGGGCGCATGCTCGGAATCACGATCTTGCGATAGATGGTGGGCAGATTCGCGCCGTCCATCTGCGCGGCCTTGAAGATTTCACCGTCGACACCGCGCAGGCCCGCGAGGAACAGCGCCATGACGAAGCCCACGGATTGCCACACGGCCGCGATCACGACGCAGAAGATCGCCTTGTCCGGGTCGCCCAGCCAGCCGAACGAAAAGCTCGTCCAGCCCCAGTCGTGGAACACCTTCTCGAGGCCGATGCTCGGCGTCATGATCCATTGCCACGCCGTACCGGTCACGATGAACGAGAGCGCCATCGGGTACAGGAACACGGCGCGCAGCGCGCCTTCGTTGCGGATCTGCTGATCGAGCAGGATCGCGAGGAACAGACCCAGACCGATACAGATACCGATAAACGGGATGCCGAACCAGCCGAGGTTGGCAGCCGACGTCCAGAACACATCGTTATCGAACAGCTCGCGATAACGATCGAGACCGACAAATTCATAACGTGGCATCAGTCGCGAACTGGACAGCGACAGAAAGCCGGTAATGGCGATGAAGCCATACACGAAGATCAGGCTGATCACGACGCTGGGTGCGAGCACCAGCTTCGGAATCCAGCGATCGGCAAGGGCCGCCATCGGCGACGTGCGGCGGGTCACGGTGGCCGTTTTCCCGTTTCCGCTGATAGAAGCAGTCACTACTCGACTCCTGCTGAAACTGTGCCGCCCGGACCTTCACGCTGAAAAAACGCGAGGCCGTAACGACATAGGTGTGACTCTATGAAACCAGGGTGAAGCCGCCTGCCAATGCAACGAGTAAAACCCCGGCAATCAGCGACACGAAGGGCGCGCCCGGCGCCCGTTGCTGAACCGCCGGGCGCGCCGCTTCGTTTGACGCAACTTACTTGGTCTTCGCTGCCTTCGCGAGCGCGGCAACTGCGCTCTTCGAATCCTGCTGCGAGTTCATGAACTTCGTGACCACGTCCGAGATCGCGCCGGCTGCTGCATCCGGTTGCGCCATGCCGTGTGCCAGCGAAGGCACATAGCCGCCCGACTTGATCGCCACTTGTTCATCCGCGTACGACTTCTTCGCGCAGTCGTCGAACTTGGCCATCGACACGCCCAGACGAACCGGGATGGAACCCTTGTTCAGGCTGAACTGTTCCTGGAAGTCCGGCGACATGATCGTCTTCGCCAGTGCGAGCTGACCCGGCGTTGCCGCCTTCTGGCCCTTCTGCTGGAAGAACACGAACGAGTCGACGTTGAACGTGTACGACTTTTCCGTGCCCGGCACAGCGGCGCAGATGTAGTCCGAGCCCGACTTCTTGCCGGCGTTGGCGAATTCGCCCTTCGCCCAGTCGCCCATGAACTGCATGCCGGCCTTGCCGTTGATGACCATGGCCGTTGCCAGGTTCCAGTCACGACCCGTGCGGCCCGCGTCGAAGTAACCCTGAATCTTGCGGACCGTGTCGAACACGCCGACCATCTGATCCGACGTCAGCGTCTTCTCGTCGAGATCAACCAGCGCCTTCTTGTAGAAGCCCGCGCCTTGCGACAGCACGACGTCTTCCCACAGCGTCAGGTCTTGCCACGGCTGGCCACCCATCGCGATCGGCTGGATGCCCGCGGCCTTCATCTTGTCGGCCACCGCGAAGAACTCAGGCCACGTGGTCGGCGCCTTGCCGCCCGCCTTGTCCAGCGCTGCCTTGTTGATGTACAGCCAGTTCACGCGGTGCACCGAGAACGGCGCCGCGACGTAGTGACCGTCCGCGTGCATGATCTTGTCGATTTCCGGCGGCAGGTTCTTCTTCCAGTCACCCGCGACGGAGTCGATCGG
This sequence comes from Paraburkholderia sp. RL18-101-BIB-B, assembly GCF_046026985.1. Classification (NCBI taxonomy): domain Bacteria; kingdom Pseudomonadati; phylum Pseudomonadota; class Betaproteobacteria; order Burkholderiales; family Burkholderiaceae; genus Paraburkholderia; species Paraburkholderia sp. RL18-101-BIB-B. The sequence goes on along the minus strand of NZ_JARESV010000049.1, from coordinate 5,181 downwards.
CACCAGCACGCCTTGCGACGCCCAGTCCTGGATCAGAGGACCCTTGATCTGCGCAGCGCTCGGTGCGTTGCCCGAGATCACCTGCGTCTTGAGTGCCGTCATGGCAGCCGCGCCGGCGCCACCCGCAACCGCGAAGTCCTTCCACGTGTAACCCTGCTTCGTCATGTCGTCCTTGAGGACGCCGACGGCTTTCGATTCACCGCCCGAAGTCCACCAGTGCAACACTTCGACCGACTCGGCGGCTTGCACAGCCGAGACGCCACACATCAGACCTGCGGCGCACAAAGCGCCCATGATCGCGCGAAATTTCATTGCTTATCTCCTCCAGACACCTGAACAAAAAACAAATGGCCCCTGATGTCGCCAGGGTGCTGTGGTTGGTTCAAACAGGCAAAACACTGGGCGATCGAGCACGGTCGGGCGCATGCCTTAGGCATGTGCCGGCGGACCGATTTTCGGCCGCTGGAAGCTCAAGAGATGAGTGGTTCGGGATGCAACTGACTGTCTCCTCTTTTGATTTTTGCCTGCCCGCGTCGCGCGCGGCAGACTCGAGGTGCCTTGCACGTCAACTTGGGGCAGACCCTGCCGGCGGTTCAGCTCCCCGGCTTTCCGTAAGGGCCGCCGGGGCATGCTGGCACGTGCCGACACGCAATGTCCGTTAACATGCAGGGGACGCCTGCCGATTCGGGAAAACGCGCATCTTGACTCACAGCGCACGCTTTTTTCATCGAATTAGCGCTACCTCTTGATTTGGATTGTAGTTAAACTACAATTCAGTGTCAAAAAATATTTTATCGGACTACGGTCGCGCTTTCGCTCACCTTCCGCGGCCCCCAGGACATCGACGGAGACTCATGCAAACCGATTCAAGCTTCACCTTCGTTCTCTTCGGCGGCACCGGCGACCTGTCGATGCGCAAGATCCTGCCCGCACTGTTTGAAGCACACCGTGCAGGCGGCATGCTGGCCGACAGCGGCAAGATCGTCGCGGTGGCGCGGCATGCCACGGATCGCCGCGAGTACATTGAGTGGGTGAACGAGCACGTCAAACCGCACGTGTCGAAGAACGGTGTGGACGAAACGGCATGGGCGAGCTTTCTGGAGCGCATCGAGTTCGTGAATATCGACCTCGGCAAAGCGGAAGACTTCGTCCATTTGCGCGACGCGATCAAGGATCTGCCGGGCATCCGCGTGTTCTATCTGGCAACGGGCCCGTCGCTGTTCGTACCGATCTGCCATGCGCTGGCATCGGTCGGGCTGAACGAGAATTCGCGCATCGTGCTGGAGAAGCCGCTCGGCTACGACCTCAAGTCGTCGAATGCAATTAATGATGCGGTCGGCGAAATCTTCGCTGAAGAACAGATCTACCGGATCGACCACTACCTCGGTAAAGAACCGGTGCAGAACCTGCTGGCGTTGCGCTTCGGCAATGCGCTGTTCGAGCCGCTGTGGCGCCGCGAGTGGGTCGAGAGCATCCAGATCACGATCGCCGAAGAGCTCGGCGTGGAAGCGCGCGGCGACTTCTACGACAATACCGGCGCGTTGCGCGACATGGTGCAGAACCATTTGCTGCAACTGCTTTCCATCGTGGCGATGGAACCGCCGCACTCCATGGATTCGGATTCGGTGCGTGACGAAAAGCTGCGCGTGCTGCGCGCTTTGAAGCCCATCGATCCACGCGATATCGGCAAGGTCGCCGTGCGTGGGCAGTATCATTCGGGCGTGATTCGCGGCACCGCGGTGCCGGCGTACGCCACCGAGTCCGGCGTGAGACCGGACAGCACGACCGAAACCTTCGTTGCGCTGAAGGTCGAGATCGAAAACTGGCGTTGGGCTGGCGTGCCGTTTTTCCTGCGCACCGGTAAGCGCCTCGCCGACCGTGTCGCCGAGATCGTGGTGAACTTTCGTGCGGTGCCACATTCAGCGCTGGGCGCCTCCGCATTGCGCGCCGGCGCGAACCGTCTGGTGATCCGCCTGCAGCCGAACGAAACCATTCGCCTGTACTGTCTCGCGAAGCAGCCCGGTGAAGGCATGAACCTGGCCAGCGTCCACCTCGACCTCGCGTTCGACCAGTTCTTCCGCGAAGGACAGATGGAGGCATATCAGCGTCTCCTGCTCGATGTGATCAACGGTCGCCTCGCGCTGTTTGTGCGGCGCGACGAGCAGGAGGCCGCATGGCGCTGGGTCGAACCGATCCTGAACGAATGGAAGGTGTCGAACAAGCCGCCCAAGCCGTACGCATCGGGTACGTGGGGACCGGCCGCATCGAGCGCGATGCTGGCGCAGCACGGCACCTGCTGGCTCGAAGAAGAGAATTGAATCACGGCGGCGCGTCGTATTGAATGGAATATGACGTGTCGCCCGTAAGACCCACCGACGAACTGAACGGAATGGCGCCGGTATCACGAGGGCGCCTGCAAGTCATCCACTTTGCAGGCATCGCGTGAGAGCAGTACGGCACATTCCGCAGATCACACAAAAAAGCAGCACGGAGGAGAAGTGATCGAGCTTCACGCTTTCGACGATCAACGCGCCCAATCCGACGCGTTGGCGAAAGCGGTCGGCGACGCGTTGCATGCGTCGCTCGCCGCACAGGCCGCCGGTTCCACCACCGGCGCGCGCCCCGCAATGCTTGCAGTGTCCGGCGGCAGCAGTCCGCGCCCGTTCCTGCAGACGTTGTCCACGCAAACCTTCGACTGGGCGCGCATCGCCGTGACGCTGGTCGATGACCGCTGGGTGCCGGAGACGGACAGCGCGAGCAACTCGCAACTGGTGCACGCCACGCTGCTGCAGAATGCCGCGAAGGACGCCACCTTCTGGCCGCTCGTGGACACCACGCAAGATCTGAACGCGCATGTCGCCGCGCTGAATGCCGATTCGCGCTTCAGCGTCGTGCCGGACGTCGCGATTCTCGGCATGGGCGAAGACGGCCACACCGCGTCGATCTTTGCCGACTCGCCCGAATGGGACCACGCGATCACGACGACCGAGCGCTTCGTTGCCGTGCACCCCGGCAGCGCGCCGCATGCGCGCGTGAGTTGGTCCATGTCCGCGTTGAAGGAAGTGAAGCATCTGTTCTTGCTGATCGCAGGACCGCGCAAGATGGACGTGCTGAATGCCGCGTCCGCTTCGCTACAAAAAAATGCCATCTCGCAGTTGGCAAACGACAAGGGAGTGAGACTCGATGTCTACTGGTGTGCAAACTAAGGCTGTTCCGGGCGCGGGCCAGCACGCCGATGGACCGAGGCTGCTGGCCGACATCGGCGGCACCAATGCGCGCTTCGCGCTGGAGACTAGCCCGGGCGAAATCGGCTCGGTGAAGGTCTATCCGTGCGCGGACTATCCGGGCGTTGCCGAAGTCATCAAGAAGTATCTGAAGGACACCAAGATCGGCCGCGTGAATCACGCGGCGATCGCGATTGCGAACCCGGTCGACGGCGATCAGGTGAGCATGACGAATCACGACTGGAGCTTTTCGATCGAAGCCACGCGACGCGCGCTTGGTTTCGACACGCTGCTGGTGGTGAACGACTTTACCGCGCTGGCGATGGCGCTGCCCGGTCTCACCGACCAGCAACGCGTGCAGGTGGGCGGCGGCGCGCGGCGGCCGAATAGCGTGATTGGGTTGCTCGGTCCGGGTACCGGCATGGGCGTGTCCGGTTTGATTCCCGCTGACGACCGCTGGATCGCGCTTGGCAGCGAAGGTGGCCACGCTACGTTCGCGCCGGCTGATGAACGCGAAGATATCGTGCTGCAATATGCGCGCAAGAAATGGTCGCATGTGTCGTTCGAGCGAGTGGCCGCAGGCCCTGGCATCGAAGTGATTTATCGCGCGCTCGCGGGCCGCGACAAGAAGCGCGTGGCGGCAAATGTCGACACCGTCGAGGTCGTCAAGCGCGCGCTGGAAGGCGAGCCGCTCGCGGCTGAGTCCGTCGATGTGTTCTGCGGCATTCTCGGCACCTTCGCGGGCAATATCGCCGTGACGCTCGGGGCGTTGGGCGGGATCTATATCGGCGGTGGTGTCGTGCCTCGGCTTGGCGAGTTCTTCTCGCGGTCGTCGTTTCGCAAGCGCTTCGAGGCTAAAGGCCGGTTCGAGGCTTATCTGCAGAACGTGCCGACGTATGTGATTACCGCTGAATATCCGGCGTTTCTCGGTGTATCGGCGATTCTTGCCGAGCAATTGTCGAATCGCGCGGGCGGCAGTTCATCAGCGGTGTTCGAGCGAATTCGGCAGATGCGCGATGCGTTGACGCCAGCCGAGCGACGTGTGGCCGATCTCGCGCTGAATCATCCGCGGTCGATTATTAATGATCCGATTGTCGATATCGCTCGCAAGGCGGATGTGAGTCAGCCGACGGTGATCCGGTTTTGTCGTTCGCTCGGTTGCCAAGGGTTGTCGGATTTCAAGCTGAAGCTGGCCACGGGGTTAACCGGTACGATTCCGGTGAGTCATAGCCAGGTGCATCTGGGTGATACCGCGACGGACTTCGGCGCGAAAGTGCTGGATAACACCGTGTCGGCGATTTTGCAGTTGCGCGAGCATTTGAACTTCGATCAGGTCGAGCGGGCTATCGATCTTCTGAACGGCGCGCGGAGGATCGAGTTCTATGGGCTCGGGAATTCGAATATCGTCGCGCAGGATGCGCATTACAAGTTCTTCCGGTTTGGTATTCCTACTATTGCCTATGGCGATTTGTATATGCAGGCGGCGTCAGCGGCTTTGCTTGGGAAGGGGGATGTGATCGTTGCTGTGTCCAAGTCAGGGCGCGCGCCTGAATTGCTGCGCGTGCTGGATGTGGCTATGCAGGCCGGGGCTAAGGTGATTGCTATTACTTCGAGCAATACGCCGTTGGCTAAGCGGGCTACTGTGGCTTTGGAAACCGATCACATTGAAATTCGTGAGTCGCAGTTGTCCATGATTTCGCGGATCTTGCATCTCGTCATGATCGATATTCTTGCCGTTGGAGTGGCTATTCGGCGTGCTGTGCCCAGCGCTGATGTCGCGGAGACGGTCGCCAAAGCCAGGCAAGGGGCTGATGATGATGCTAGCGCTGTGCTCGATTGGTTGAGTCATGGGGCGGCTTCGTCGGCGCGGGATTGATGTTGCTGGTTTTGGTCTGCGCCGCAGGTGGTTGTTGGTTTTAAGGTGTTGGCCTTTCCTTGATTTGTTAGTGGTCTATTC
>NZ_JARESV010000048.1:0-64369 GCF_046026985.1 Paraburkholderia sp. RL18-101-BIB-B | reverse complement strand
CATGGTCGACGTTTTGCGAAGCTTCGAGCCGCTCACGTTGCCGCGTCCTCGCGGGGCGTACCGCTATGACGTGTTCAGTCCGAAAGTGGGGCGACGTCTGACGCTATACAGGCGCAGCGCTTTCGAAGCATGGCTGATGCTAGAAGCGGATCCTGCTGCAAAGACATTCTGTGAGCGGCTTCGCTTCATGGCAGTCGACGGGCAACGTTGCGTCATCGATTTCTGGGCAGCGTCTGACGACCATGAATGCCTGGTACTACTATCGGAGACAACACCCGCGACGGATCGCCCGTGCGCATACCCTGATCCAGTTGTTGAAGTCCGTAGTAACTGCTAATCGTGTCCGTAGATTACGCTAATGTAAGATTTAAGTTTGCTACCGCAAAATAAGGCATAGCAGCGGTTTCGCACGTCTTTCTAGGCGTTGCGTTTCAGCAACGCACGCACGCTCGGATGTCCGTTGATTTTGCTAACGCGTTCGTCGTGTCCGCTAATTCGGCTAATGCGGTTGTAGAGGAGCGCGACAGTGAATTCGCTTAAAGCGGCAGCAAGTGCAAATACCAAGGGTCATTTTTTTTGATCTTCGGAGGTTACCCGTTTCAGTGCCCGGATCAAAAACGTCATACAGTGCGGCACTTTGTGTGTTACTTCGGCGGCCTTCAACATCTCCTCGTGTGGGTGTTGGTCAGCGCGGCGTCGTCCTGCGCTTAGAACTTATCCGTAAATAAGTCTATACTTCGTTCGGAGCCGCAATCGAGTGCGGCATTGGAGCGAAGGCTTGGCCAGGAAGAGAGTCGAATCGTGGGAGGTGAGCGATGCGTTCTGGCAGCGGGTGGAGCCGCTGATTCCGCAACGTGCGCCCTCACCAGAGAAGAAGTACCTACGCAGGCCGGGTGCGGGACGACCGCCGAAGCCGGCTCGCCACGCCACCGCCGCCTCGGCACTGGCGGGCTTCACGGCCAAACTGAATTCGATCGCCGCCCGCGTTAGCAGAATTAATGGACACCATTAGCGCCCCAACGGACACCATTAGCGGAATTAGCGAACTTCAACAAATACGGACGGCGGGTCATCTAGCTGTTCCCGAATCCCCGGAAGGCTCGGGTTTGGGAAGAGGGCCAGAGTCGAGACCTAAAGCACATCCGGGCCGGGCCGCGATACTCGACTCCTTATACAATGCCAATGTCCGACATTCGGAGAGGGTGGCATGGCGACTTTCCATTACAAGGCGTGCACCATCGACGCGACACCTGTGTTTTCTCTTGGCGTGTATCACGCCTGCGTCCGAATCTCCCGTGAGCCGTCGGAAGGGGAGTCAGAGGGTGAGGTTGTGAAGTTCGGAGACATTGGGCAATTCCTAGAAGAGGAGAAGGCGATCGACTCCGCGCACCAGTGGGGCGTCGAATGGATCAATGAGAACTGGGCGTAGGGTATGAATGAGCATCTTGGGGTGACCACGTGCCCCTGCTGCTCTAGAGGAAAGATGATCGATATAGACGATGTTCTCGCTGCGGCCGAGGAACGGCTGAACTCAGCCTACGCCGAATATGAAGAGGCAAGACATGGCATTCCGATCGAATTCAACGAGATGCGCCTTCAGGCGAGCATCTTTCAATACGACATCAGCGCAGAGATGGCCAGTTTCATGCGCAACGCACCAACAGGCTTTGCTCGTAGCGTGGCGCTAAAGGGACTTGTTCATCGGCTTTTCGAGTACGACCTGACACTGAGCCAGCTCATCCCAAGGCTACTTAATCTGATGAAGGCCCGCAAGCTTCCCATCGACCAGCAAGGCATCAAAGCACAGCGGAAGAAGTGGAGTGTCGAATTTCGCAAGCTCAGAGCCTGGTCAGGCACACGAAACGTCGCTACCGGGCACTATCACCCTGACCTGGCGAAACAAGTAGAGGCGCTGAAAAGCATCGATTCGGCAGAAGTCATGGCGGTATGCACTGCGTTTCTATCGTTCAATATGGCCATTCTTCGTATCTTTTTACAGGCTGGCAGAGGAGGTGACACGTAACGCCTGTCTGGCGTGAATCGGCCATGAAGCGACGCTGGCTCGATGGCAACGTACGCCTTGAACTCGCCGCCTTTCGGTCATTCGCCTCATCTGATTTTGGTTAGTGTTGGTGTTCACAAATGCTGCTAGCCGCGTTCACAGGGATGCTAGCGGCCAGGACGTCGAATCGCTTGCTGTGTAAGGGAATGCGCCCGATCAGCGCGATTCGATGCCTGTTGCGACGATACAACAATCATAAGGAAATTTGTTCGGTAGCGCTGCTAGCGCGGCATAGGTACGTGGATATCAAATCGCATCGACCACGCGATCGAAAAGGCGTTTTTCACAAGCGTCGTTCTATATCGATGACCGACCGCATGTTGTCAGCGGCCGCTTCAGCTTTCTATGGCTGCTTTCAAAAACGGAAACTTTAGCGCTTGTATGAAGGGTTATTCTGGTTGTCACGCGTCGTAGTGTTTGGCGGCAGGCCAGCTGTGCGGACACCCGTTATGTGCAAAGCGGCGCTATAGCTGCAAGGCTAAGCGCGATGCTCTGACTGAATTCTCGGGCGTGTGCAAGGCACGCTAGCATAATTAGTGATCATGCTAGCGCCGCTATGAACACGGCTAGCAGCAATTCTGAACTCCAACACGAGCTTGGCCGCCCAGGTCCTCATCGCGTCGAGCCCGTCGCCTCGCCGCAAGGTGATGAAGCCGACGCAGGAAGAGAAGTCCTGTTCGATGTTCCGACGGCAGTGATCGCGAAAGCGGCTTGGGGACCACTGGCCGGCCGCCAGCGACAGAGGCGACCACAGACTGTCCGTTCACGACCCCGGCGTCACGCCGGTGGGTCGCCCCAGCTTGCAACCTACATCGGCCGGAAGAGGTGGCCGAACGCGCGGCTGACCTTCAGCGGCCGCTGCAGGCCGCGCACGGCCAGACTGTAGTGCCCGTTCTCGTCGCGCGTCGCGCTCAGGATGGCGTTCGCATTGACCATGACGCCGCGGTGCACCTGAATGAAGTCGGTCGAGTCGATGCTCGCCATCAGTTCACGCAGGCTCATCCGCACCAGCGCTTCGCCCGTCGGCGTCACGACGTTAACGTACTTCTCCGTCGCCTCGAAGCAGATCACCTCAGCTACCGGAATCATGCGCACAGTGTTGCCCACGCCGGCACGGATGACCTTGATGCGTTCGCTCGATCCGGCCTCCAGCGCCGCGATCGACTGCATGCGCCGCATCAGCGCAGCCCTGTCGCCCGCATCGGGTGACGCCGTGCGTGCGGCCAGCCGCACCTTGATCCGCTCCACAGTCTGCTGCAGACGCTCCGCTGTGGCGGGCTTGAGCAGGTAGTCGACCGCGGCGCGATCGAAGGCCGAGACCGCGAAGCTGTCGTAGGCCGTGATGAACACAAAGAGCGGCTCGGCGCGATCGTCGGGCCAGTCGTCCGCCACAGCCTCGGCCACCTCCAGGCCGGTACGGCCGGGCATCTTGATATCCAGGAACATCACATCCGGTGTCGATGCCAGCCCAAGCTCCGTCGCCCGCAGGCCGTCTTCCGCGACGCCGACGATGCGAAGCTCGGGCCACACCTGTTCCAGCAAGCGGATCAAGGTGCGCGCGAGGACGGGCTCGTCTTCGGCGATGACAGCAGTGGGGGCGTCGGTGAGGGTCATGTCGGTGATTCTCGTCGGGTCAATGGCAACGATGATTGGGGCGCGCGCTGCGCCGGGTCAGGTGGGGATGAACACCACGGCACTCACACCAGTCGGTTGCCGCCGTTCCAGGAGGAGCCGGGCCGCCGGGCCGTAGACCGCCTTCAGCCGGTCGCGCACGTGTTGCAGGCCATAGCTGGTGTCGGTGGGGCGGGCGGCCGCTTCTTCTTCCTCGTCCGCGGGCAGCCCGAGGCCGCTGTCGTTGATGCGGATCTCGATGCCCGCGGGCGTCGCGCGTGCGACCACCTCGATGCTGCCTGAGCCGACCTTGGGCTCCAGCCCGTGCTTGATCGCGTTCTCCACCAGCGGCTGTAGCAGCATGGGCGGGACCTGGGTGGCCTCCAGGTCGGCCGGAAGTTCCAACCGGAAGGACAGGCGCGGCCCCATGCGCAGCGCCATGATGTCCAGATAGGCGCGCAGTTGCGCGAATTCCCGGCTGAGGGCGACCGACTCGGTCTGCGACGCGGCCAGCGCGCTGCGCAGGTAGACGATCAGCTGGTCGATCATCGACTCCGCCCGATCGACGTCCTCGCGCACCAGCGAGCGCAGGTTGGCCAGCGTGTTGAAGAGCATGTGCGGTTCCAGTTGGACCCGCAGCAGGCGCAACTGGGACTCGACCGCCAGGCGTTGCGCCTCCGAGCGCGCGGCGGCTTCCTGGGCGAACTGCTCGCGCGTCGCAAACGAGTGCAGGCCCAGACCACCCACCACCAGGGTGAAGAGGATCGGGATCAGGCTGACGCTCAAGTAGCCGACCATGCGCAGCGGCTCGCCCAGCAACAGGAAGGCGAACTGGTGCCCCACGAAGAAGCCGGTCGGAATGGCAATGACCCCGGTGAGGAGCCAGCGGGTCATCGATTTGAATCGCGCGAAGGCGCGCGTGTACCGCAGCAGCAGCACGCAGGCCACCATCGTCAGGCCCACGGACTCGTGGAACACGAGCAGCCGGGGCCAGGTGTCGAGCCCGGGGGACAGCACGTACAGCAGCGTCGCAGCGAGCGCCAAGAAGACGGCGGCGGTTGCGATGGCGCGCAGCGCGCCTTTCAGCGTGTCGGGCCACAACTCGTCGGTGCGCGTCGAAGAGAGATACATGGTGGGCAGTGGTGCTTCGAGAGTGTGGACCCCGCCGGCGCAACTCTAGGGCCAGCGTGATGCAACGCCAAGCCGCTAGAGACGCGAGCCCAGCGCCATCACGACCCCGACGCCAAGCCCGTAGGGAATGTGCGAGACCATGCTGGCCAGCAGGGCATTGGACCCGCGCGGCCCACGCCGGCCGAACCAGCCCCAGCCGAAGGCTGGCAGAAGCAGGAGCCAGGGCAACAGCGAAGTCGCCGCACCGAAGATTACACCACCCCAGAGGTGATGGGTGGGCGCGTTGAAGCCCGCGGCATGGACGAAGGCAGCGTACAGCAGCGCGACCCCGCCGCCGCCGACGAGAAAGTGAAACGCCCAGCCCGTCCGCACCTCGCCCGGCCGCGCCGGGGAGCGGGCGATGTCGGCATGAGCCCATTGCCCGCGCAGCAGTCCCAGCGCCCAGCGGCCGACCAGGGCGACGCTGACGCCGCTCGTCAGGCCCACCCGGGCGGCGAGCGTCTCGGTGATGTCCATCAGGACGGCGCCGACGATGCCGCCGACATAGGCCAAGACAAAGCTGTTCACGGACAGGTTCCTTCGTGTGGAAGCGGGGCGGGATCGACCCGCGAGGTCAGGGTGCCGGATGCAACCCGGCTCAGGTTTGGGCGCAACTGGCGCATTGGCATTGCGGGCCGCAGGCGCCGGCGGTCTGCTCGGCGGCTTGCTGGCAGCCGCAGGTGCAGCCGGTACCGAGACACGTGGTGCAGTTGCAGGGGAATTGCTGGGTGGCGGTGGCGTTCCTTCGGGTTACATCGAGGACGGGATGTCTTCGATGGCTGCACTTTCGGCGCCGCAGCAGCGTATGGACAGTCCCATGAGACGAACGGTCGGCACCCGTGCGGGAGCGGTCTCGCCGATCGACCGAGTGGTCACGCCATCGCGGCGTGCCGGGCTGCCGGAGCGCGCACGCTGCGCCGGTCGCCGCCGTCGACCGTTCGAGCGCGTGTTCGGACCCTTGCCGGACCGATTTCGACGGTTGGGCGCATGTTGCTGTCGCTGCCCTCCCGCGTCGCCGAAATTGCACAGCGGCGAACACATGTCGCGTTCGCAGAACCAGGAGCACCGACGTGGACGAAGCGTACGAACAGGAAGTGGAACGGGCCGACCAGGCGCTGCGGAGGGCTGACTTCGAGATCGCCTTGCGGCATCTCGAGCGGGCGCATGTGCTGGCCCAACGGATGACGGGCCGACACACCTTCATCCACTGGCGGATGCTGGTCGCCGGCCTGCGCCGCGGCGACGTGCGCGAAGTCGTCGGCCAGGTGCCACGGATCGTGGCCTCGATCCTGTTCTCGCGCCTGTGGGTGCCGCGCGGCAACAGCGGGCGGGCGCGTGTCAGTGCTTTCAGGCCGATGCCCGTGCCCGACGACCTGCGGCACCTCGTGCCTTGAGCGGGGGAGATCAGGCCATGGAATACATCGTCGGGATTACCCTCGCGCTGCTCTTATGCGGCGCAGCGGCGGGGCTGGGCATGGACCGCGAGCGCGTGTTCTACCCCGCCGTGCTCATCGCCGTCGCCTCTTACTACCTCGCGTTCGCCGTCATCGATGGCCGCAAAGAGGTCATGCTGTCCGAGCTGGCGATCGCGGCCATCTTTGTTGCCGGGGCGGTGGCGGGGTTCAAGTGCAACCCATGGATCGCCGTCGTCGCACTGGCCGGGCACGGCGTGATGGACGGCTTCCACCACCACGTCGTGCACAACATCGGCGTGCCGCGAGTCTGGCCGGGGTTTTGCATGACCTTCGACGTGACTGCGGCGGCGTTCGTGGCCTTGGCCATGCTGGCTCGCGCCCGACGGGAGCGAGCGCAGAAGAGCTTCGGTCCCTGCCGAGCGCGGGCGCCATGCGATCAAGGGCGCAGTTCCACCTAACCGCTGCGGGCATGTTCGTGCCCGCAGCACGGAGAGTCTCTTGCGTAAAACGAAGCAATGTTGTCACCGGACTATGCCCATGGGGGCAGGGGCTTCGCCATTGAATTGACAACATTGCTTCGCTAACTGGCGAAGTAAAGTCGTCCCTTCGCGTTAGCGCGAATTAAATTTGTCCATTCGCGTTCGTTCTAGACCCATGAATCCGCTTGCATGGTGGTTCTCATGGTTGATCTCACGCGTAGCTTTGAGCCGCTCACGTTGCCGCGTCCTCACGGCGCGCACCGGTACGATGTCGTCAGCCCAAAGCTGGGGCGGCGATTGACGCTGTATAGGCGCAGTGCACTTGATGCCTGGTTGACGTTTGAATCCGATCCGGTCACACGAACGTTCTGCGAACGACCAGGTTTCATCGTGGTCGACGGGCAACGCTGTGTCGTGGACTTCTGGGTCAGTTGCGGCGACCGTGAATGCCTGGTCCTGCTATCACAACCAGCACCAGCAACTGAACGCCTGCGAAACCGCCCGGACTTCGACCCGGAGACATTTGCCGTGCGGCACGTCGATGTGGCCGAACGGGCTGCCGCGCGTTGTCTGGATTGGAAATTGGCAAACTATGCTGCCCGTACTTGTCATTGCACGCGGGCTCGTAAAGCCCTCGATGCGTGACGCGATCGAACGGTTTCTTGCGACACCACAATCGTTGCTGTCGATCGAGCGCGAGTTTTCTACAGGCGATGCCGTCCTCATTCGGGCGGCCGTTTTCGAACTGCTGCACCTTGGTCGTATCCGGGCGCGCGAACTCCACACCGAAACTCTGTCGTTGCTGACGCGCTTTGTCGCAGTGCAGGCCGAATCATGATCCACCGCAGACCTGAATTTCAGGTGCTGGACCTTGCCACCTGGCCAACGCTCGCGTGGACCGAGATGGAGACTCATCAGCGTGAGCGCATCAAGAATCATATCGACGCGATCGAGCTCTCACGGCATTTCTACAACCGCATGCCCGGTAGCTTTCGCCTCGGCCGTGACGACCATGACGCGTAGCTCGCTACGGTGTTCGGCAGAGCACGAGCGTGCAGTGTCGACCTTTCGGTAACGCGATGTGGTTCTTCGTCGCCGCCGCGATCGCTACGCAAAAACGGGTGTTGACAACATTGCTTCGCTTTTGGTGACAACTTTCCTTCGCCCTACGCCGGGTGGCGGGAGACACACCGAGCTGTGACTGTTCGTTACCATCCCGAAGACCTGTCGCGGGTATTCGTAAGTGCGGGAAAGAAGAGTTACATAGAGGTGCGTTACGCGGACTTGCGACGGCCTCCCATCTCGCTCTTCGAACAGCGGGCAGCCTTGAAATCGATCAGGGCGAGAGGACAGCGAACGATCTCGGAAAGGGAAATTTTTGAGACGGTCATGCAGCAGCGAAGCGTGATCGTGAATGCGACGCGTGCCACACGGAAGCGTCGGCGTTCGAGACTACAAAGCATTCCTTCTGTAGGGAAGCTCGACTGTCAAGGCACCCAGCAGCAACTCGAACAACGGGACGCGGAACAGATGGACTATGACTCGCCTGTGACGGCGTACGATGTCGAACAGTGGTAGGGAGTCAACATGAAGCACGATGAGCTGGCGCACTTACTTCCAGCTGCCAGAGAGCAGGCGCAGTTGGGAAACGAAGATCGCATAAAAAGGGGGGTGTCCCGAATTTTGTGTAAACAGGTCCTGATTTAACGCGGCATCAACCGGTCTTCAAACTGGATAGTGAAGCGGTTCAGGGCTGCTTTCCAGTCACGGATCGGCATCGACCAGTTCTTGCTGATGTTGTTCAGTGCCAGATAGAACAGCTTGATCACGGCCTCGTCGGTCGGAAACGAGCTGCGGGTCTTGATCACCTTGCGCAGGCTCATGTTGATCGATTCGATGGCGTTGGTCGTGTAGATTACCTTTCGGATCTCTGGCGGATAGTCGAAGAACGGAATCACCCGTGACCAGTTGCGCCGCCAGCTCTGCCCGATGGATGGGTAGTCCTTGTCCCATCGGGTCTCGAAGGCGTCCAGCATCTGCTCTGCCAGCTCGACCGTCGCGCAAGTGTAGATCGTCTTCAGGTCAGCGGCGACTTCGCGCTGCAGCTTCCACGACACGAAGTTCAGGCTGTTACGCACCATGTGCACGATACACAGCTGGACGGCCGCCTTGGGATAGACCGCCTCGATCGCTTCGGGGAAGCCTTTGAGCCCGTCGACACAGGCAATAAAAATGTCCTGCACGCCGCGTGTTTTTAACTCGGTGACCACCTGCAGCCAGAACTTCGCGCCCTCGGTCTGGGCGATCCACAGCCCCAGGACTTCCTTGTGGCCGTCCATGTTCACACCGATGGCCAGGTAGACCGCCTTGGTCCGCACAGCGCCGCTGTCGCGCACCTTCACGTGGATGCAGTCGAGATAAACAATGGGGTAAAGCGCGTCGAGCGGGCGGGCTTGCCAGAGCTTCACATCCTCGCTGACCGCGTCCGTGACGGCCGAGATGAGCGTGGGCGACACCTCGGTGCCATACATCTCTTCCAGGTGCCCCTGGATCTCGCGCACGCTCAGGCCACGTGCGTACAGCGAGATGATCTTGTCATCGAAGCCGGACCAGCGCGTCTGATGGCGCCCCACCAGCTTCGGCTCGAACGCGCCCTGACGGTCGCGCGGGATATCGAGCGGCAATTCGCCGAACTCGCCCTGTAACGTCTTGGCGCTGTGGCCGTTACGGGTGTTGCCGGTGGCATTGGTGACTGCCTCGCTCTTGCCATGGCCCAGGTGCTCGGACATCTCTGTCTCGAGCGCCCGCTCCACCAGCATCTTTGTGAGCTGCTTGAGCAGGCCATTCTCACCAATCAGGTCCTCGGGCTTCTGGTAGTTCGCCAGCACGCTGTCCGCCAGCTTGACGAGCTCAGGATCGGGTTTCACTCGTTTGTTGCGTTTCGCTACGGTCATCGTCGCTCCTGATTACTGGCAGTCTCCTGCCAAATGACCGTTTACACAAAACTAATTACACCCTCATAAAAAGTCTTCTTCGTGATCGCTGGATCGATTACCCACGAGCGACTGAAGCGTTACAGGTGCTTCAAAGGCTCTACGAGACACCGAGACGCGACCGTATGCCATGCCTTCTACTCCACGGTGATTCGAACATTGTCGCCACAGATGTTGATTGTCGACGAGGTCCATCACCTGCTCGCGGGAACGTGTCGCGATCAGCGTGCTTCTCTGAACCTTCTGAAATACCTCGCAAACGACTTGCAGATCAGCATGGTCCATGTGGGCACCCGCGATGCAGTGCTCGCGCTTCAAACCGATCCTCAGATGGTGAGCCGTTACAGGCCGTTCGAGATACCCCGGTGGAGGGAAAGCGATAGCCGTCGTCGGCTTCTCGCCGCGTTCGAAAGGGTTCTGCCGCTGAGGAAGCCATCGGATCTTTCACGACGCGAGATCGTCCAGTTCGTCCTGGAAGCGAGCGGTGGTCTAATGGGCGCTATATCGACGATTCTGAACGACGCTGCCGAACTGTCTATCCGAAATGGCGATGAGTACATCGATATCTCGCACCTCGAACGTGTTGCTCGAGCACATACTTGATTCCCTCAAGCCTTGGCCGGTAGCGCCGAGACCGTTTTTCGAAGAGGCGTTTGGCAGCTGGCTGGGTCGAGTTGCGGCGCGTTACCAGCTCAGCGTCGGCATGCTCTGGGAGACCAGTACGGGGTTAGAGCTGCCGACGCTTGGCAGAGCAGGGTGGATATTGTTTCCTCGAGTCTCTGGACCGCCACTCGATCGGCTATCGAAGTTGGCTCGTATGGGCGACGGGAGACTGGAAGCGATCCAAACGCCGGCTGAGTGGATTACCGACCAACGTTATCTTGCATATTGCTTCAGATGTCTGGTGCTCAACGAAGTCGACGTTACCGCACCGCGGTGGAAAAGGAAATGGCTTGATCCAACCGCGAACTACTGTAGAGCGCATCACAGGCTCGTGGAGACCATACCTGCATCTATATGTCGGAACGTTGCGAACTTCGAGGCGGCCCTTCGGGCGATATCGCGCTACCGATCTCCTCGATTTTCACGAGACACAAAGCTACGCTATCAGAATTACTGAACCTGCTAGCGCTTCTGTGAACACGGCTAGCACCAATTTCGAACGCCAACACCCGTTGTCGAAAAAAGAGAGGTGGGGTCCGTGAGACGCGTTTTCATGACAACTTCAGCTGGTACGCTGACCTCTTCGCCAACGAGGGCCCTTGGCCAGTGCATCAAGGTATGCTGATGAATGGGCCGACGGAAGGCACACCAGCCGCGTTAAGGATGAATAGCATATAGGGGCCAGGCGGAGCGATTTTGCCGTTGGCGGGTGCCGTAACGTGGATACGACCCGGATCGCGGCCGGTGATCGGCAGCTTGATATACCGCTGGCCGGCATCGGTGTGGTGCGTCATGGCGCATGGTCGCATCAGTACTACGGAATCGATGATGGCGGCATCCGGCGTGTCGATGTTGATCGTCGCGCCATAGGCCGCACTCGCCGGCGCGCCGGTGATCGTCGGCCGAGGTCCGCGCATCAAATAGGAGGGTGTGAAGACCTCCAGGTAGCGCTGATCACGCGCCGGGGCTCCGCCGAGCGTCGGATCGATTCCACCCGCCGTGAGAACGCGTCCGTCCGGAAGCAGCACCGCGATAGAGTGGTACTGCCGGGGATGGGCCATCGGTGCGGTGACCGACCATGTGTTTGTAGCGGGATGGTAGATCTCGCAGGGAAGGACAGGCTGCGGATCAGCGCTCCACTTGCCGTTTCTTTGCCCACCGACCGCCAGGATCGTGCCGTCCGGCAGGAGCACGCCGCTTACGTTCCCGCGTGGGTAGTTCATGTCCGCCGGCGGTATTCGCTGCCAGGCCGGGGCTGGCGAGAGCCGGGTGACGTCGATCCGCTCGCAGCTCTGCGCATTCCGGCTGGTAGGAACTCCTGACACACCGCCCCCAAAGATCGTGATAATCGCTGAGGGGGGCGAGACAGTGGTGTCGATCTGGAGTATTGCTGTTCCTTCCTGCCGGTCGAAGAACTGCTGCTGGCCCAGGTTAATCCAGGATCCGGCATTTGGTCCGGTGAATCGCAGGTAGGCGGTCTGCGTGCCGACCGCGGAGGCCCATCCTGCGCGAGAATAGAAGACCTCGCCGCTGGGGAGCAGGTGCAGGCTCGGATAGAGTTCGGGAAAGTCGTGATCCCCGCCCGCCACAGTGGTCCACGTATTTGCCACCGGATCATAGATCTCGATGGGCGCAGTTCCACCCAGACCGGAGACGGCGAGAATTCGGCCGTCGCTCAACGTGAGCACGGTAGGGTACCAGCGTGCCCTCGCCATGTTGGCGGCCACCCCGGCGGCAGTCCAGGTCTCGGCCGCCGGATCGAAAATGTGGGCCGAGTTCACCGTACCGTTAGGCGCACCGCCCGCCACCAACAGTCGCCCGTCGGCCATCCAGGCGTGTCCGCTGCAGAAGAGATCCTGATCGTACGCCTGGGCTGTGAAGGTGTTCGTCGCCGGGTCGAACACGCGCGATTCGTTCGGGTAGCCGACCTCCGCTGTACCGGAATATAGCAATACCTTGCCGGTGGACAAGACCGCCGCGTGGACGACGAAGACGGGCGAATCGGACAGGCTCTCCCATTGTCCGGTATCGTCTCCGACGCAGACGTGATGATCGACCTTGGGGCACTCGTTTTTCCCCGTGCACTCGGGCAGGTGGAATCCGAGCTGCTTCTGAGTCGCCGACGTGACCTCCACCTCCTGCACGGCCCGCACGAGCGCGGCCATGCCCTGCATCATGTGCATCTCCACGTGG
Organism: Paraburkholderia sp. RL18-101-BIB-B; assembly: GCF_046026985.1. NCBI lineage: Bacteria > Pseudomonadati > Pseudomonadota > Betaproteobacteria > Burkholderiales > Burkholderiaceae > Paraburkholderia > Paraburkholderia sp. RL18-101-BIB-B. Next base: position 51,783 of record NZ_JARESV010000048.1, on the reverse strand, counting down.
CAGTGAACCAGGAAATCTCCACACAGCGTGATCTTCTTGCAGTCAGGATCGGGTCGTTTCTGAGCAGGACTGGAGGGATCATGCCCGCTGTCCTGGGACTGCGAGCCGGTGCTCGAATGGCTCGAATCTCCGTGCATATGTCCGTGGCTGTGTTCGTCATAATGTGAGCGATGGTCGCAGTCCGGAAGAAGGATCACAGGTGGAACAATCGTATCGACACAGAAGGACTCCGCCGGTCCGAGGCTACGGGCGTCCATGATCTCATCGCCCACCTTGAATCGCTGGCCGTGCGGGTGGAAGTTGTGCCACTGCTCGCCCAAGTCGAGGTTGAACACGTACCAGCGAATCCGCTTGCCGGATTCGGCCACGATAGTGGGCGTGTTCCCTACGTAGGCCCGTCCGTTAATAGCGACCTGCTGCCTTCCGCCGGCGGTCGAATCGGTAACCGTATGCGGCTGCACGCCCGCATGGGTCCACGTCACGGTTCCGCCTGGCCGAATCGTTACGTCATCCGGTTGGAATCGGGCAGGGCTATCCAGAATCTGCACTGCTGCGCTGGCCGCGCCCACCGCCGTGACACGTACGCGCCCCGTCATCGGATGGAAGTTGCAGTGGTAGTCGTACGTTCCCTCGGCCGAGAAAGTGAACGCAAAGGTGTTTCCAGCGGTCAGCGTCCCGCTGTCGAAGAGTCCGGTGCGGCTCGGACCAGCCAGGCGGTGCAGGAAAAAGGGGACCTCGTAATCGGGTGTTGGCAGGCTCTCGTCACGGACGATGATTCCGCCAAACAGTCCACGATTGGTGTTCTCGCCAATGTTCATGTGGTGATCGTGGAAGGGCCAGCAGCCGATCGTTTCACAGGTCACGTCGAACACATACGTCCACGTCTTGCTGGGGCAAATCGTATCGCTGCGCCGGCCATCGTGGCTGAGGTGGTGCACCCCGAACGGCCACGAGCCGTCCGAATCGATTCCGTAGATCAGGCCATGCACATGAAAGCTGTGGGGCTGGTCGTCTGCGTTCAAGACGTGGATGAATAGACGCTCGCCCGGCTCGGTATAGATGACCGCGCCGGGAATACGCCGGTCGAATGCCGGTTCGTTGATATCAGAGTCGATGAGCTTGGCCGCGTTGGGAATCGTATAGCCCGGATCGAGGTATTCGCGGAAGACGATCGCATCCAATCGACTCAGCGCGACTTCCGAATCGGGAATCCGCCCGTCGTCGTGGCCGTGGTTGTTCATACAGTCACGGCGGAAGAGAATCTTCTCCGCGTCGTCGGAGGCCAAAGGACTGTAACCCGGAAGTCTCTCGATCTTCAGATACACATCGCGGCATTGGGACATGGTTCTTCTCGTATATCTCGGCAACGCCGCGCACGCCTCCAGCACGCCCGCAACCGCGGCGTTTCGGCATCGTTAGTCAAGTTTCTAACAATTTCTTCGCATTTCTGGGTCGGGATCTCTTGCCTGATGGCTATGGATCCTCAGTGGCACGACAAATCTGATTATTCAAATAACAGTTACGGTACCCGCCATCCCCAAGCCTCCGGCCGCTCCATGGATCGAGCAGTGATAGGGGAACGCGCCGGGGCTCCCGAACGTGTGGTCGAAGATAAACCCAGCGCCCGTGTGCACGCCTGAATCCCAGATCCCGGTGTCCGATGTGCTCGAATGCGGCTGAGAATCGGCCCACTGCCAGTGGACCGTATCGCCAACCGCGATCGTAATGTTCTGGGGATCGAAGACCGGCGACGGATCACCGCCGACTGGATGGAGCCGTACTGTGTGGGGTGTCCCGCCGCCACCGACCACGTCTGATGGGCACGGCACCCCACGCGGCAGTGTGGTCGCCGTTTCTCCGCCGTTGACCACGAGCAATGAACCCATCATTCCGTCCATCATGTGGTTCAGTACGTGACAGTGCATGTGCCACTCGCCAACTGCGGCCCCGGGTGGCGGACCCATAAAACTCGGCAGGCCGCCAATCGTCCCTTCCTTGATGGAGAATGCGAACGAGTTTGCGGGGCCGAAAGTGCGCGTGTCCTCGAATTGCGAGATCGGCGTGTCCTGTACGCTGGACTGGATTGCGGCGCGATTGTTCCCGTGAGGGCCGTTCAGGGTCCAGCGATGGCCGTGTAAGTGGAAGGTGTGGAACCCGTCGACGTTTCCCATCCCTACGACGCCGAATCGCATCTCTGTCTGCGGACCGGCGATAACCGTTGGGGTATTGCCCAAATACTTACGCCCGTTGATGCACATTTCCGCGCCGGTGAGATTATGGAACAGCAGTAAGTATTGCGCCTTGCCCGGGGGCGTTCGGTAAAAGCGCAGGCAGAAGCGTGCGATCACCGTGAGTTCCTTGTTCAACTCTAGAATGGTGGCGCCGTGCACAATACTTTGCGCGAGCACCACATCATGATTGTTGTTCTCGTCATCGTGTCCGGCATTTCGCGGTCGGACGGCAGGCGCCTCGTCGCTAGCGCCGGGTTGCGCTGCCATAGGCATCGACGGACTCATATTCATACTGGACATTCCGCCGCTGCTTGACATTCCGCCGCCGCTTATCACGCCTGTCCCACTCGCGCCGAAGGTGTCAAGAAGAAGCTGTTCGAGTCGTGTCACACGTCCCACATCGATTAGTTGGTGTTGCAGGATCGGCACTGGGGTCGGAAAGGGGAAGCACCGCACCCGTAGCGGTGAGCTGTTGAAATCACCACTGACGGGCAGATCCCCGGACCCCACTACCACATCCTCCGGATCCGCGGGATTGTGGATCACAATAAGCCCGATTGCACCCAACTGCACGTTTTCCATATCGCAGATGGAGTGGTCGTGGTACAGCCAGACCCCAGCGGTGGTCTGCCAGCCGATCGTCTGCCATGTATAAGTGAACGTTCCACCCGGGGGCACGCGGTCACCCCGCTTGGCGCCCATAACGCCGACAGCTGCCCAAAGAGCCGCTTCCGATCCGACTGGTTGACTTGGGTCAGGGGGAGAGAGCGGGTAGGCGCCGTCGTACCTCGGGTCGAATACGAAGCCGTGTGGGTGCAGACTATGTGTTCTCGCCTGCACCGCTTTGTCGGAGCGCGAGTCCTTATTGCGGAAATGCACAGTCATCGTCTCGCCGAGCGCGCACTCGATGACCGGGCCCGGTATCGTACCCATCGTGCCGTTGTCGGTTGGATCTATCTCATTCAGATCCCATGGGTTCACTTTGCGGTCGGCCGGTGCAGCCCAATTCTCTGTATAGCGTCGCAAGATCAGGGCGTCCTGGATGAGAGGCTTCCACATCATGCGCGTGTGGGAGACGCCAGTTTCCGGCGACGTGATTACCCTCGCCACCGCCGCGGCGGCGACATTCTGGCCCGTCATCCGATCGATCCCGAATGGCGAGACATCCCAAGCGCGATTCTCGAGCTGAATCCAGATGTCAGGCATTTTGTTTCCTTTTCTTCGAAGGACCTACGAAAAGCGTGATCCCCGTAGGCCGGGAATGTCAGTGATCTGGAGGCCCATTGTCGTGATCGTCGTGATGGTGATCGCCATCCTCATGAGGCACCTCCGGGTAACCCTGAAGGCGGAACCAGGGACCGCACGCCGTGACGCGCTCGACCGAAGGAACGTGCGCGATGTACCAGACCACGAGATTCGTGTTCTGAACGCTCTGGCCGTTGTCGTACACGGCCGGGACGCTGCCTGCGGCCCCTGGCGTGCCAGGGCCGGCTGTTCCCCACGTACTCCAGCTTTCCAAAACCTTGTACTGAAGCGCCCATAGCTCCGCGTCGTCCATTGCGCGCGCTCGAATCAGCGCGCTTCTGCCACTCGCTTTATCGATCACTCGCCAGTCAAAATTGGGCGCCCAAGGATGAATTGGCAAGTGTCGCCCTTCAAACGGCACGTCCTGCCATGCACCGGCCGCAACCCGCCGCTGAAACGAGTCCCCGGACGCGCCGCTGATATCGAGATCGAATCGGAATGGAAGGTGATAGGTGTGGTGTCCGTCGATCTCCTCACCGGGTCCTTGGATGACGATCGTAGAGCCGAACTGCCCATCGTCGTGGAAACGCCACACATGGTTGTACTCGTAGTCCGGTCCGTAGAGATCGTAGGTAACTTTGAGATCGAAACCATTCATGATCTCGCGCACCTCGACCTTGCTAGTCGTGCTCCTCAGTTCGTCCGTGAACGGCCCCGACGAATCTCCCTCATAGTTCACGTAGACGAAGGGCACCGATGCGTTGTGGATAACGCGGATGCCGGCAAACCTACAGACTCCTAGGCGCAACCCGCTCGAGGCCGACCATGCGTATTGAACGTGCCAGTTGGCTTTGTCTATCAACGGCATGGAAGCTCCCGTGTTCAGCGGCCGGTAAGATCGCGACGCGTCAGCACGTCGACGACGCGGGGTTCTGAAAGGTCGACCACCGCATAGCGCCGCTCGGTATTGCTGGGTCGGAGGAAAACAATCGCGAAGCGGTGGGATCGGTGAATTGGTGCGACATGTCGTGGGAAATACAGGCGTGTCAGCGGATTCGGTTTTCGCCCGGCGAGGAACGCCTCGACTCGAAAATCCGCGGCCGCGTGGTCCTCGGCTTCCTGCCGTTCCTCTTTACTGAGCTGAAACGGCGCGAGAGCCTTCTCAACCGCCAGCACCTTTTCAGCCTTCATGTCCACGAGAACGATCAACGATTGGTTGTACTCATAATCGTAGAAGCCGACAAGGACGTGATGGTTGTCGCCAGACTCTTCGCCATGAGGAGGTTTGGGCTGGACGAGGACGGATCTACTCCGTCTTTGAGCGAGCGACTCAAGCGTGGGATGGCGTCGAGCGATATTCTCTGCCTGCTCGCGGTTGATTCTTTGTTCGGGCACTGGAACTCCTTCGGCCGCTCAAGACTATGTTGTTATAGTTCTCGGATGGAAAACTTTCAATAGTCCGAATGACATAAGGTTAAGGCGAACGTCTTGGTGACCCGAAAATCCAGACATCAGTTTAAGGTGTTGCTAACGAAAAATTTCAGGCCGACGTTGAGCGGAAGTACGCGGAAGGTTTTTTTATCCGCAGAAGGACTTCGAAGTGCGCAGTGAGGCCTCTGCCCGTCTCCATCGTCTCGGTCGCGGCAACGGTATACAAAGCGAACACCGGCCCCGTTGAATCGAGCCTTACTCGCCGCATTCGACGAGCGGACCTTGTCGCAGACTGCAATCGTCCAAAACCTGCGTTGTTTCCGGACGTGTCATCGCTTTCTCCAGACGTTGCGGGCGCTCACAAAGGAGTTGGAGCCAGCCGGCTGCAGGACGCGCGCACCCAGAGAAAACGTGGTGACGTCGCGATGCCGCCTAGTGCAGTCAATATTCCTGGCGCCGACGTCGCGGGTTGCGCGTGCCCGGACAGGGTTGCGTGTGCGAGTTAGTCACGCCCCTCAAGGCGCCCTCGGTCAGCCCATAGCGGCAGGCGGTCGCCGCCTTGCGATGGCCAAGATGACGAACAAGTGACGCAAATGCCATCGGACTGTAATCCCACCGTCACGCATGAGGAAAACGGGGATTAACCTCCAGGTTCTTGAAGCGCCAAGAACCCCGCCTCGTCCGCCACGTCGCTTGCGTTTTATTGGTGCGGCGACTATACAAGTATCGAGGTTCACAAAACCTTGCGTCGCACTTTCGAAACAATAACTCGAATTGTGCATGACTCCGCGCCCTGTGAGCCAGTGGGGCGCGATATGGCATATCCTGGCGATCGTCTTCCATTTCGCCTTTCCGCGATTTCGTGGTCGTCTTTCTTGACCTCCGGTTTCTCGACACTAACGTTTCGGCCCTCATCTGCCGGCGCGGTAATTCTAATCTTCTGCGCTACTGCGAGATCGGTCCGATTTCGGCAGTGCCGGGTTGCTAGTTTAAGAATAAACATCGGTATGGTTAGAGACCGGGCATCATCGACTTTGCTGAAGTGGTCTCTTTGGTTGTCCTTATACCGTTAGGTTGGACCTTTGACTGGGTGTCAGAGAGCCTAGTCGACGTGTAGGCGCGGCCAGTCTAAACACGGTGGCTCTGCGGCCTCTCATCTTTAACGCAACGGTGCGGGCGACACATATTTTCACGGTAATGAATCGTTTTACCAGAAATGCATGTATCGATATTTTGGCCTACGAATTGCATCGGCGAAGGTCGATCGCCAGTTGCGGCAACCCACCGAACGGCGTGGTGCGGTTGGGGTTTATATCGGACGATCACTTCAGGTCGTGTATGGGAGCGAGCTTAACCAGTATGGTGCACGCGCCGCTGCAAAACGGGCAGTGTTAATTCACGGGTGCCTATTGCAGGAAGTAAGCATAGATTTATGCTGACTCGCACCTGGCCAACGGGCTCATGCTAGCTAGAGTCTCGACTCAACGACATCTGACGCCTTACGAGCAGTAGCAGCCGCCGAGGAGTAGACGATGAAGGACAAAGACTACGATCCCTCGATCGAAAAACATGAGATCGCAGGCCACCACGTGGAAATCCGCAAAGCACCACGAGAAGAACTAAGGATCGACGGCGTCCGGAAGAAATTCCTAGTCACGAAGGATGGCTACAACCTCGACGACGCGGCCTATGACAAACCCCATAAAACGCTCCTCGAGGCGGTGACTGCATTCCTCGAGCGCAAGCGCAAGTTCGGAGGGAAGTAACATGGCCTGCCGAAAAAACTTTCTTGATCTCGACAACGAAGAGCGCGACCTCCTCGCCAACGCGTTCAACGACCTGTTCGCGCGCGGCATGATCACCATGTTTGCCGATCACCACGGGAACAATTTCCTGAATGGCATCCATCGCGGACCGGCGTTTCTTCCCTGGCACCGATACTTCCTGCTGACCGTCGAGGAGGAGATGCGCCGATTCGATTCTCGGGCGACGCTTCCCTACTGGGACTGGACCAATCCAAACTCTCAAGATCTGAATGCGGAGCCCTGGCTGTCCTTTTTTGGAGGAAGAAGCGGCCGAGGGCGGTTTCCCACGTGGTCTTTCACACGCGCTCCACAACCCCAAGGCTCCTACCCCAATCTCGACAGCGTAATCAATGAATTAAGGGCAGGGACTTTCGCCGACTTTCGGGCGATGGAGTTCGGGAGCCATGTTCCCCCACATACGTCCACCGGTGGCACGATGGAGAGTACCCGATCGCCCGAGGACGTTCTTTTCTATCTCCATCACTGCAACGTCGACCGGCTGTGGTCCATCTGGCAGCGCAATCACGCCGGTGTCGACCAGTACACGCTGGACGACTGCGGTGGTTGCCTTCGAGTAGATGCAGCATTCGTTCCCTTGAATTCTCCGATGATCGGCGGCGCCACCCCCGCCGCCATGCTGGACCACATCGCGCTTGGCTACACATATCCCGAGGACGATCGCCTGGAGCAGCGTGTCCTGGCACTCGGTTTCCCAGCTATGGAAACCGAGGATCCCGTCCAGATCGACCAGCTGACGCCCACCGTAAACTTCAACGACGTTCCCGAGGGCGATACTACCCGGCGGGCCGCAACCTTTCAGGTCTCCTGCTGCGGGCACCTAACTTTTACGGTTTCGCCTGGACCTGCTGCGCCGTTTGCACTGCTCGATCCCGGTCCTTTCTCATTCCCTCTCGGACCACTTCCGCAAAGTGAGCTGCGGATCTGGGTGTTATTCACCGGGCAAGCTCCAAATACCACTGCTTTCGGCTCGATGACCGTCACTGTGCACGACGAGTTCGGAGCAGAGGCACACGCCCCGATGGTCATTCCGATCGTCGCTAATTCCGTCCGCCGGCCGCGCGCTGCGGCAGTCTTGGTGCTCGACGATTCCGGCAGTATGCTGGCTCAGGCGGGAAATGGACGCACACGCCTCCAAGTCCTGCGCCAGGCCGCGACCACGTTCGTGGATCACATGTACGATGACAACGGGCTGGCCATCGTATCTTTCGCGGATACGGCGACCAAAGTAACGGACCTGCAAGTAGCAGGGGATATGAATTCGGGCGTTCGCGGCGACGCACGCGTCAAGATAGCCGCGCATGGTCCGCCCGATCAGTTTCCTCATACCGGTATCGGCGGCGGACTTCAAAAGGCGTCCGAAGTCTATTCCACTTCTCCGATCGCATCGAACTTCGACATCCAATCCACGATCGTCTTTACGGATGGCATTGAAGACCGTCATCCGTTCGTTAGCGAAGTATCGGTTGGCGAACGGGTCTACGCCATCGGTGTGGCCGACGCTGCCAACGTCCAGAATGATGTCCTTCGCGCCCTCGCGAACAATACGGGCGGCTTCATGCTCGTGACGGGCGAGATTCCCCAGGACGATGAATTCCTGCTCGAGAAGTTCTTTATTCAAGTCCTGGCTGGAGTGGTGAACCGCTCCATCGTCCGCGACCCCGAGGGTATCGTGATTCCCGGCCAGATTTCCAAGGTTCCCTTCAATCTGACTCGATCCGATATCGAGTTCGACGCCTTGGCCCTGTCCCGAGCTCCACAGTTCCTGGCGCTCGCCTTGCAATCACCGGATGGGACGATTGTCAATCAGCTTCAGGTTCCGCCGGGCGGCTTCCGGACTGGCGTCACCTCCAGGGGATTCCGAGTCACCTTGCCGCTGGTCGTGAATGGCGTCGAGCATTGGGAGGGCGAATGGCAGCTCCTGCTCGGTCTGTTCGGGCGAGGCGTGGGCGACAACCCCACATTCAGCCACGCCTTCTTAAGCTCCTCTGCAGCTCTGCGCTTCCACGCTCTCATGCATGTTCGTTCCAATCTTTCCATGCGAGCGACCATCGACCAGAGCGCCCCGACACCAGGCAGCACGCTCTACCTCCGTGCGGTCATCACGGAATATGGGGAGCCCATCGAGACGAGCCCGACTCTATTAGCCCAGATGACTCGTCCCGATCACACCACGGCTCAGCTTGGCCTGACGGAGACCGGTCCCGGGCAGTTCGAGACTTCGGTGCTCGCGACACAGTCAGGCGTCTATCGATTCCTGGCCCAGGCGAAAGGTCTCACCACGCGTGGGGAAATATTCACCCGTGAACAGTTACTGACCGCCGTCGTCGGCTACCCAACGCACGGTCCAACCGGAGGCGCACCGGATCTCTGCGATCTCCTGCACTGTCTCTTTGACCAAGGCGTACTGACGGATCGCTTCCTTCGGCTGCTGGAGGAACGAGGTATTGATGGGTCACGTCTCCGTAAGTGCGTGAACAAGCTCTGCCCGGAACAGAAACCTTCTGTTCTTCGGTAGGCTGGTTCGAGTCCAGTTGTTGTTGCACGGAGTTCGCTGCGGCCAGCCGGCCATGCCAATCTACGAACGTCGAATCTGAGATCGGCAAGCTGAGCGCGACGTCGCTGCGTCGATGGTTAAATGGCTGTTGGAGCCGATATAAAAAACTGGCCCAGAAACACCGAACGGTGGGAGCACGCCATGGATTGTTGCGCATTCCGTCGGGACATCTTCCTGAAGATCGAACGGGTCACAGCGTACAGCCCGCTGGCTCCGCAGCCGTGCGCCCGCCGTTGGGGACGGGACGCCATGTTCAATCCGGGCCACGAACTCGGGAGAGTGCAGGCGGGTGAGATCGTCGCGACCACGCTCGATGCACTCGTTTACCGCGAGTACCTCGACAATCACTACACGCATCCAAACACAATGAAGCTCGTGCCCGCCGATGTCAACGAGCCACCGTGGGACCGGCGCGTTCCAGGCTGTGTGCTGTATGCGCACCCGGGCGAACGACTGTACATCCGGGTTTTGAACGGTGACCCGGCCGATTGCCACAGCTTTCACCTGCACGGGCTGAGCTATGGCATCGAATCGGACGGTGCCTGGCCATTTGGTGCAAGCGCACGATCGGGGCGCAGAAGCGATGAGATTCGGCCGGGCGAGAGCTGGACGTACGTGTTCGACGCCACGGAACAAACCATCGGCGCGTGGCCGTTCCACGATCACGTGCGTAATGTCCAGGCGAACGTGAACCAGGGGTTGTTCGGCGCGCTGATCGTGCGCGATCCGAGGGCACCGGGCCCAGATCATGAGATCCCGCTTTTCGTTCACCAGTTGCAAGGCGCTTCGCTATCCGAAACGTTCCAGAGCCCGACACTCGGTCATGGAGGCGTCTACACGCACGCGTTCGTGTCGCCGGGAACGGTCGCGTATCACTGCAAGATTCACGGCATGTCGATGACAGGAACCGTCATCGTGGATCCCTCGGCAGCCGCGGGAGACCGCGCGGTCGCGATCGGCGACAACTTCTTCAGTCCGGCCAGCGTCAGCATACGGCCGGGCGCGTTGGTGAAATGGACGAACGGCGGTAATTTCGATCACATCGTCTTTGCGCCAGGCGGCGGCGCTGCAACGTTCTGCTTAAATGGGCGAGCATACGTCGGCAACACCCCGACGATCGAAGTTCGACCCGGCCAGCGCCTTCGCTGGTACCTCTGCAATCTGGATCTCGGAACAGTCTGGCACAACATCCACCCGCACTCGGCGCGCTGGCAGCTTCCGACGCCAAGCGGGGGCGCCGCGGACGTTCACTCGCTGAGCCCTGCTCAAACCTATGTGATGGACACCGAAGCGCCGCCAGCCATCCGCGTCCCCTGCGCACTCGCGCCATTGCAGTGCGACCCGCCCGAAGCCGGGTGCCGGATTCCCGTGAAGGGTGAATTTCTCGTCCACTGCCATCTCGAAGAACACATGATGTCGGGGCTCGCGGGGCTTGTGCGATCGAAGGACTGGATTTGGGTGTCCAAGGAAGCGCTGGCGGTAACTGACATTCTGCTGCCTTACGACGATGGCACCAACGAGGTAGGATGGGTCGATCTGAAGCGATGCGGCCAGCATTGCCCGACGGGAAAGCATCCGGACGAGCCACCCCCTCCCCCGAAGGCACCGCTCGGCGAGCATACTCCCCCACACGAACACGGAGCGGAATCGACAGCTTCGGCGCCTACGTCCATGTCCATGAGCGGGATGGCCATGGGGGCGACTCCGATGACAACAATGCCGGGGATGCCACAGCCACTGGACATCTGCGTCGCCGCAAAGGAGGGTTTTTGGGAATTGCTGCCGTGCGATTCGAAGGTGCTCGCGGTCCACGCCGTGCTTATGCACACCGGTCGCGTCCTGTTCTTCGCAGGATCCGGGAATAACGTGCCGCGATTCAACGCACATGACGTCCGTAGCGTAGTCTGGGACTATCAGGCAGGCGAGTTTCACACGCCGGTCACACCGTTCGACGTCTTCTGCGCCGGCCAGACGGTTCTGCCGGACGGGAAGGTGCTCATCGCGGGCGGGACGCAACAGTACGATCCGTTCATCGGCCTTCACTCGTCCTGGTTTTTTGATCCGGTGCTTGAAGAATGGATCCGCCTCGGAGACATGGCTTACGGGCGCTGGTATCCGTCGCTCGTGACACTGGGCGACGGCCGAGCGATCGCCGTCTCGGGTATTAGCGAGGCGAGCGAAGTGTTCGCGCCGATGACGGGATGGTCGACGCTGCCTCACGGGACAAATCTACCCCTCTATCCGCATCTGCTCCTCCTGGCCGACGGCACGGTATTCTACACGGGCGGCCAGCTCGGTCAGGCGGTTCTCGATGCGCGCAAGATCAATCCCTTCACCGCGGCCGAGACCATCGTTCCAGGCTTGCGCAACCAGAACAATCGCGACGAGGCGTGCAGCGTGTTGCTGCCTCCCGCCCAGGATCAGAAAGTGATGATCTTCGGCGGCGGGGGGGCGCAGCACGCCACGAAACATACTGACATCGTCGATCTGAACGCGGGAGCGCCGCACTATATCGCCGGTCCCGACATGGCGCACGCTCGCGGCCTGCACAACTGCGTGATCCTTCCGGATCGCAAGGTCCTTGTGAGCGGAGGCGGTTATCGTGGCGAGACACGCGGTGATGCCGTTCACCAGGCGGAGATGTACGATCCAGCGACGAATGTATTCCATCCGGCGGGTACGCAACTGGTGTCGCGGCTGTATCACTCCATCGCACTACTTTTACCGGACGGTCGGGTCATCACGGCAGGATCGAATCCCGATCGTGGTGACGATGAGTTAAGGATGGAGTTGTACCACCCGCCGTATCTTTTCCGCGGGCAGCGGCCGTTCATCCAGGAAGCGCCACAGAATTGGCTATATGGCACCACGATCGCCATCCGCACACCGCAGGCCGCCGAAATCAAGTGGGCGCACCTCGTCAGACCCATGGCTGTCACGCACTCAAACGATACGTCGCAGCGCCTTCTCGACCTACCGATCCGCGAACGGGATGCCTGCCATCTGCACGTGGTCGTTAGCGAAAATCCGAACTTGGCGCCGCCGGGCTGGTATCTGCTCTTTCTGTGCAATGAGGCAGGCATTCCGTCGGTGGCGAGGTGGGTTCGTCTCGATCGCAAGGCGCCCATCCAAAAGATGGTCGTGAGCGAAAAGATCCCGCCACTGCGGGGGAAGATGCAGCACGAGCACATGCCGGGGTTCCCGATTCCAGGCTTTCCGCCGACGCATCATGAATAAGGGAATTTCTGGAAGAGCTCAGATCACCCGTCCCGCATTGATAACCTTGACTTTCAGGTTTCTGGCTACCAGTGCCCATCCCCGGAGGAATTTTGGTGCCCGCCAGGGTACGTCCAACTGTTGCATCTGCTCGCTGGTCACCCGGCATGGTCGCTCACGGTTGTTTTCCTTGCGGCGTTCCTTGAGGCCATCGCGCTCGATGCTCACGACAACTGGGGCGCAGGCCTCGGAGCAACCGTACGGGCCAAGGTGGATTGTCATGGCGTTGCGGTGGCGCTGCTGGCGTCACCCGAGGAATGAATGTCGCGTCGTTGCCTCGTTGCGTGCGCGTGTTGGACGTACCCAGGAAGAAATCGTCGCGCTCTCAGTCCAATAGTGAGTCCGTCAACCAGCTAGTAGCAGCGACAGGTCCGGAAGCGCTATGTCAAAGGTTTGTAATAACAAGAGTGCGTTGAGCGACAGGACCGCAGTCGCTGCTACCGTGGCCAATATGGTAGTGAACGTGCGGTTCTTGCGAACGCCCATGATGTCCTGTCGACAACTGAACCATAGCAGCGCCATCATCGGAAACGGCAAGGCAAGACTCAACACGACCTGGCTGATGACGAGCGCATTGGTCGCGTTCACCCCGAAACCAACAACGACAAAACTGGGCACCATTGTCACGACCCTTCGCACCCAAAGCGGGATACGAAAGCCAATGAAGCCCTGCATAATCATCTGGCCAGCCATCGTGCCCACGACCGAACTTGATATCCCGGAGGCGATTAGGGCAAGGAGAAAAATGCCTGCAGCGCCTATTCCCAGCAGCGGTGCCAGTGTGTGATATGCCGTCTCGATTTCGGCGACATCAGGGTGTCCCTCGTGGAATGCGCCGGAAGCCATGATGACCATGGCCATATTGATAAGACCGGCGGTGGCCAATGCGATGACGACCTCGAGGTTCGAATACGCGAGCAGCGTGGTGCGCTCAGCCTCTGTCTTTGGGAGCACGCGACTTTGGGTTAGCCCCGAATGGAGAAACAACGCATGTGGCATGACCGTGGCGCCAATAATGCCGACAGCAATCGTGAGCGCTTCTGAATCCGGAAGATGCGGCGAAAACGTATGCGTGAAGACTGCTGGCCAGGCGACCCGTACAATGAATAGCTCGGCCAGGTAAGACAAGCCAATCACACCGACCAGTCCCCCAATTGCAAGTTCGAGTGGACGAAAACCGGCACGCTCAAACAACAGAAGCGCATAGGTCACGAGAGCGGTCACGACCATGCTGACAAACAGCGGCATGTGGAACAGCAGGGACAGGCCGATTGCTCCGCCTAGAAACTCGGCCAAATCCGTGGCCATCGCGGCCACCTCGCTCACGCCCCACATGAGAAGGACGAGCGGCTTGGGGAAGTGCTCGCGGCAGAGCTCAGCGAGGTTTCGTTCGGTAACTATCCCGAGCTTCGCTGAAAGCGCCTGAAACAGCATGGCTATCAGGTTTGCCAGTAGCACAACCCAGAGGAGCGTATATCCGTACTTCGCGCCAGCCTGAATGTTCGTCGCGAAGTTCCCCGGGTCCATGTAGGCGATTGAGACGACCACGGCCGGGCCGAAAAATGGCAGGAATACCCGTGCGCCCCGGCCTTCGAGCCGCTCGCGTATCGCCGACGTCGTTCGCGCCGTCAGCGTGTTACGTTTGTCCTTGCGACGAGCACGGTCGTCCACCGCCACTCCAGCCAGTCACCTGCTGCACAGACTGCGGGTCAACAGCCATCGGCACATAACGACGTTATTTGCCGGCGTGTTTCGCCTGCCACTTCTTCATGTAAGCGATTTCCTCATTTTGTGCCTTGATTATGTTCCTGGCCAGTCGCTTCATGTCGGGGTCCTTGCCGTATTTCAGCTCCACCTTCGCCATATCGACCGCGCCCTGATGATGCGGAATCATGTGAGACACGAAATCTTTATCGGTGTCACCGCTGTACGGAGGGGCACTCATCTCCTTCATCATCTTTTCGTCCGTTTCCTTGAACGCTGATGTTGACGTGCTCGAACCGCTATCGGCCGAACTGGACATGTTCATTCCCGGCATGGATGCGCCTTGTTGCGCGCTGGCGGGAAAACTCGCAATGGTCAATGTGAGGGCTGCGCAAAGCGAAATGGCGCGGAGAGCAAGAAGGCTTTTCATGTGGAATCTCCTTGAAGAAAGGGTCATTCGGAATGGCCGTGATGATGACGGTGGGCATGGTTATGCGAGGCGTCGAGCCCATATTCATCGCCCTGACCGTCGTGTTTTTCAGGACCGGCGGGCCCGAAATGATGCGAATGATGGGTAAACGACGCGATGGCTCCTGCGTGACGACTCCTACACCAGCGGCGCGCGGTTATGGAAGTAGATGCCGTGAGGTGATTTCCCAACCTTGACGGTATTCACGAGCTTCAGCGTTTTCATATCGATGACCCCGACGTAGCGGGTGAAGCGGAAGGTCACCCAGAGGTATCGCCTGTCGGGCGTCAGTTCCATGTCATCGGGGCCTGGCAGCAGACCAGTGATGGTCCCAATGTTGGTCAGATTGTTCTGGTCCAGGATGCTGATGGTGTTGCCGACACGGTTCGACACCAGTATGTGCTGGCCGTCGACGAGGGAGCGGAAGTTATGCGCGCCCTTGTCCGTATGAATGGTCTTCACGATTTTGCGCGCGCGCCAATCGATGACGGCCACGTAGTCAGCGCCCGTCATACCAATCAGTAGGTATTTGTCACCCGGCGTGAGCCAAAGGCCGGCGGGCGCTCTCCCCACCGGCATCTTCCACAGCACCGTCTGACTCGCCAGGTCAATTGCCGCTACTTCACCTGAGACCTGCAGCGTGACGAAGACGATTTTGCTGTCAGCAGAGAAAATCATGTGGCTCGGCATCGCAGCCAGCGGCACGCGTTTGGCCAGCGCGAAGTTCTTGCCGTCGAAACGGTAGATGTCCACGCGGTCGAGCCGCAGCCCGTTCGTAACGAACCATTTCCTGTCGTTCGAGAAGCCGAGCTGGTACGGGTCCTCGATGTCCGGCATCCACCTTTGAATCTTGCCGGATTTCGGGTCAAGAAAGACGAGGTTGTTGGCCACAGAGTTGGCGACAATCAGCGACTGATTATCGGGGGTTGCCATCAAATGGTGAGGCTCCTTTCCCACCGGAAAGGTGTCAACGACCTTTTGCGTTGCTTCATCAATCAGGCTCACGCTTGCGTCAGCCGAATTCAGCACGATGACGTTTTCAGCATGCGCTGGAACCTGAAACGCGAGAGCAAACGCTAACGCACAAATCGGGAGCCGCATTTCTGTTATCTCCGTGGGGCAGCGTGACTACGCATTGACCGTTGGGTGGAACCCCGCCGCCTCAATCGCGGCGACCAGACGCTCCGGCGCCAACGCCGAGTCGATTTTCACGATTTTGGTGCTGACGTCGACGTCGACTTTCGCTGCCGGGTCGACGCTGGTAACCGCGCGCGTAATCGCATTGGCGCATCCGCCACACGACATATCCTTGACTTCGAATTCCATTTTTAACTCCAGCAGCAAATCAGAAGCCCGAGCATAAACCTTCCCATGGCGGGAAGGTCAAGAGGCAGTAGCGCCCCGGCTGCGGCTGATGGCTGTCGGAACCGCCCGGCCAGCTGGGTGAGGCCGGATACAAGGAATGAAGTCGTCCGCTCAAGTTGCAGGTTCATGAAAAAACGAGATAAGCCTGGAATCTTCGGAGCGAAGTTACACGCTGACACGGTCTCTGTCTTACAGTCTTCTTGAACTGCGTGCTAGACTTCCGCCCATGTCTTACTGGCGCAAACTCTTCGTCATCGTGCTGCTGGCACTGAGCCTTCCGGTTCAGGCGTTCGCGGCCGTCTCCATGACATGCGGGTCTTCGCATGCCGGGAGTGACGTCGCGTCGGCGCAGTACGCTGAACAGGGTGCGACAACTCACCGCCATCACCTGGATGGTTTGATGATGGCTGACAGCGACCATCACAGCCATCCCCAAGGCGGCGATGTGCACCATGCTCATTCGTGCTCGACCTGCGCGTCCTGCTGCTTCGGCGGGGCCTTGCCGGCCGCCCCGACAGTGGCGAGCTCCGCCGACGTGGTTCATTTTGCTGTTCCGTTCCCCCGCTCTGACCGCATCGCGTCGTTCCTGACCGGCGGCATCGAACGTCCTCCCCGAATCTCCCTCGTCTAGTCCTTCTGTCGCGGCCGTAGCCGCGATGCGAAATTTCGACCTGATGGCCTGTCGGCTATCCAGGTGACTTACGACGAGAAAAATCCATGCGAATGTTTATCGCGGCGCTAGCCGGGGCGGCGGCATTGTTGCCGGCGCTCGTGCACGCCACAACTCCATTGCCTGACCCGACGGATGCGGCTGCAACGGTTCCGACGGTTAGCGTGCCGTCCGTCTTTGCGGATTATCAGTCATACCGGGACCAGAAAGCGCCCAGCTGGCAGGAGCTCAACCGGGCAGTGATGACCACACCCGGAAAGCCGGGGATGAGCCACAGCCAGATGCCTTCCGGCGGCGCCGGTGCAAGGAGTAACGACCACACCTCTCATCAAGAGGAGTCGGCCAAATGATGCGGCACTTCTTTTCGTGCGGCCGCGTCGTTGCTGCGGCCACCGCACTAGCGTTTCTTGCCGGCTGTACCACCTTTTCAAAGGACGGCGGCTTTAACACCGTTTCGACGACCGCATCGGAGCGTCTTGGAAAGGACGCCGTGCTGGTGAAGACAGACGAGGACCGCGAGGCGGTTGCAAAGCGGACGCAGGAACTTCTTTCAAACCCGCTCGGCATGGACGACGCCGTGCAGATTGCATTGCTGAACAATCGGGGACTGCAGGCCTCATACGGCGAGCTCGGCATCTCCGAGGCCGACCTGGTACAGGCCGGACGCCTGCCGAATCCCGGCTTCATGTTCAGCCGCGCGCACGGGAACAACGACCTGAGCATCAGCCGCACCTTCACGCTCGGCTTATTGAATGTCCTGACGATGCCGCTCGCGACGCGCATTGAGAGCCGCCGCTTTGAACAGACCAAGCTGCTGACTGCAGACGCGATGCTCAAAGTGGCCGCCGACGCCCGCCGGGCCTATGTCAACGCCGTTGCAGCGCAGCAGTCTGCCGCGTACGCGGAGCAGGTAAAGGATTCCGCCGAGGCCGGTGCCGAACTGGCGTTGCGGATGCAACAGGCCGGCAACTTCAGCAAGCTCGACTACGCGCGTGAGCAGGCCTTCTATGCAGACGCAGTGGCGCAACTGGCGAAAACGCGGCAGCAGTCTGTGTCCGCGCGGGAAAAACTTACGCGGACGATGGGTCTGTGGGGTGCCGGGACGCAGTACACGCTTCCCGACCGTCTGCCTGACCTTCCCAAGACCCGGCCTGAGTTGAACGACCTCGAGGGCTTCGCGATGCAGAACCGGCTGGACATCCAGGCGGCAAAGCTGCAGACGCAGAGCGTCGCATCCTCTCTGGGTCTGAGCAAAGCGACGCGTTTTATCAACGCGCTGGACGTCGGATATCAGAACAATTTCACCACTTCCGACGGCCACGAACAGGGATACGAAATCAGCGTCGAGATTCCCATCTTTAACTGGGGCGGTTCGAAGGTTGCGCGCGCCGAAGCGATTTACATGCAGTCGGTCAACCGCGTCGCCGAGACAGCGATTAACGCAAGGTCCGAAGTTCGCGAATCGTACTCAGCTTACGTGACCGACTACGACGTCGCGAAGCACTACCGCGACGAAGTCGTGCCAATCCGGAAAACCATTTCGGACGAACTCCTGCTCCGCTACAACGGCATGCTCGCGAGCGTGTTCGAACTGCTCGCCGATTCTCGCGACCAGGTCGGCGCGGTGAACAGCTATATCGACGCGTTGAGGGACTATTGGCTCGCGGAGACCGACCTGCAGCAGGCAGTCGGTGGCCGTCTCCCGCCGCTCGCGATGGCTTCAGCGCCATCCGCGCCCACGACGCAACCGGCGTCGCCTACAGATTCAGAAGGTAAATGAAATGGTGTCACGTCGAAAATTTATCGGCGGCTCGGGGGCCGCGTTGCTCGGAGCAGCATTGGTGAGCAAGGCTGGTGCTGCGTCGCTGCCGGAGGCACCCACGATGGCCAGGGCCGCCACGCAACCGCCGCTCACACCTCCCAATGGCCGTCCGTACACGCCCGTTGCCACGCTGAACGGCTGGTCGCTGCCGTGGCGCATGAAGAATGGCTGGAAGGAGTTCCACCTGATTGCTGAACCGGTTGTACGCGAGATGGCACCGGGCATGAATGCGAATCTGTGGGGCTACAACGGACAGGCCCCTGGCCCAACCATCGAGGCAGTGGAAGGCGATAAGGTCCGTATTTTCGTGACCAACAAACTCCCGGAACACACCACCGTTCACTGGCACGGAATGCTGTTGCCGTCCGGCATGGATGGCGTCGGTGGTCTCACGCAGCCGCACATCCCTCCGGGCAAGACGTTCGTCTACGAATTCGAGCTTGAGAAGCACGGCACCTTTATGTATCACCCGCACGCCGACGAAATGGTGCAAATGGCGATGGGGATGATGGGCACGTTCATCGTTCATCCGAAGGACCCGGGTGTGATGCAGGTCGACCGTGACTTCGTGTTCATCATGTCCGCGTATGACATCGACCCGGGCAGCTTCACGCCGCGCGTCAATGAGATGACCGACTTCAACATGTGGACCTGGAATTCGCGGGTCTTTCCGGGCATCGACCCGTTGCCGGTACGTGCCGGGGACCACGTGCGTATCCGGTTCGGCAATCTGACGATGACCAATCACCCCATCCATCTGCACGGCTATCACTTCGAGGTCGCGGGCACGGATGGCGGATGGATTCCGCCGGCCGCGCGCTGGCCTGAGGTCACCGCCGATGTCGCGGTCGGCCAGATGCGTGCCATCGAATTCACGGCGAACCGGCCCGGCGACTGGGCGTTCCACTGCCACAAGTCCCACCACACGATGAACGCGATGGGGCATCAGGTACCGAACCTGATTGGCGTCCCGCAGAAGGACCTCGCAAAACGCATCAACAAGCTGGTGCCGGACTACATGGCGATGGGCAGCACGGGTGGCGCAATGGGCGAGATGGAGATGCCCTTGCCCGATAACACGCTGCCGATGATGACCGGCACCGGCCCATTCGGTCCCCTGGAAATGGGCGGCATGTTCAGCGTCGTGAAAGTTCGCGAGGGGCTTGGGCGTAAAGACTACCGGGACCCGGGCTGGTTCAAGCACCCCAAAGGGACGGTTGCCTACGAATACACCGGCGAGTTGCCGGACAGCTGATTTTTGTCCTGGTCGGACACACAGTCCGGTCAACTTTTTATCTAACGCAGGAGAAGGAATGATGAACAAGGTATTTGCATCGATTGCAGTTGGCTGCGCATTGGCGATTTCGGGCGCTGCATATGCGGCTGGCGAGATGGGCAACATGGACATGAGCGGCAGCAGTGCCAAGCCGGCAGGTGAAAAAGCCGGAATGTCGCATGGCGAAATCAGGAAGGTTGACGCGGCAGCCGGGAAGCTGACCATCAAGCACGGCCCGCTGGAAAACCTGAACATGGAAGCCATGACGATGGTGTTCAAGGTCAAGGACCCGGCAATGATTTCGCAGGTCAAGGTGGGCGACAAGATTGATTTCGTGGCCGAGGAAGTAGACGGCGCACTGACGGTGACCAAGCTGCAAAAGAAGTAACGGCTCATGGGGTGTTGCCCTCAAACGCCGGCAACCCCCGCTTTGACTATCCAGGATGCGAAAGAACATGAAAACATTCACCCGCAAGCAATTCACGAGTCTGGCTTCGGCCGCCGCCATTGCATTGGTACCCGTCGCAGCGTTTGCCCACGGCATGCTGGAAAGTGCCGTGCCGCCCGCTGGCAGCACGGTCGATACGGCACCGGAGGCGCTTCGGCTGACTTTCAACGAGGAGCTGGAGACCGCGTTCAGCACCGTGAAAGTAACCGACGCAAGCGGCGCGGCCGTGAGCAAGGAAAAGGCCAAGGTTGACGCCTCGAATCCCCGCGTGCTGACGATTTCCCTGCCGAAGCTGTCGCCGGGTACTTACTCCGTGCAGTGGACTGTCATGACACATGATTCGCATAAGACCAAGGGCACATACACCTTCCAGGTGAAGTGATGAACGACGGTTTGCTCGGCATCTTCCGGCTTGCATTCGTCGCTCTGCAAAACCTCGGCTTCGCGGTTGCCGTCGGGGTTCTGCTCAGTGACCGATGGCTCGCGCGCCGACCCTCGCCTTGGCAGGCAGGACTCAGCTGGCGGCTGGTTGCTGCTCTGCGTGTCGCGTCCATGGGTGCACTGCTGTCCAGCGCGTCCGCCTTCTGGATTCATTGTGCGTTGATGAGCGACTCCACGCTTCTGGAGGCAGGGCCTGCGGTTCGCTCGATGCTGGTGGAGACCGGCTTTGGTCATGCCTGGTTGGTCGGCGCAGTACTGATGCTGTGCGTGGTCATTCTTTCGTTTGTCCGCACTGGCAAGTCATCGCCCCTTCCTCTGATTATCGGGTTGGCTCTGGCCGGTGTCGCCCTGGCTCGAAGCCACGTAGGTCACCCAGTCGATGCAGGCACATTCAGCTTGCCTGTATGGGTCAACTGGATACATCTGCTTGCCATCAGTGCATGGGTGGGTCTTGTGGTGGTTACAACGTACGTTGTTGCGCCACGGTTTTTCGGCGCGCCGGACAGCGAGCGCATCAATAGCGCGGCGTATATCCAGTCCTTGTCGGACGCTGCAACGCTCGCGCTGATTATTCTTTTTCTGACCGGCGCCTATAACGGCTGGCGCGGTGTCAGGACGCCAATCGACCTATTGGAATCGGCCTACGGGCAGGTGCTGTTATTGAAACTAGCACTCGTGTTCGTGGCTGCAGCCCTCGGAGGGCATAACCGTTTCTTCGAGATGCCCAAGTTGCTCGCATCGCTGCAGAGTGCCTCACCGGTGTCGCCCGTGAAGCCTTTAAAGCGTTTCGCCGCCGTGCTGCGCATTGAATCGGTCGTTCTGGCGGGGGTACTTGTCGCTGCTGCTGTCCTTGTTTCGAGTCCACTGCCAGGTACGTCGTAGTCCATTCGGAAGCACCTGTTATCTACGTCCACGCAGATGGTCTCTGCCGCAGGGTCAATAAGGGCGATTCGTGCCTCAATTGGCTTCAGGTAACGGCCATCTTTTACAGGACCCGGCAGTACGTCCGGGTCTTTTTTTTGCATAGAACGCGAACTTGAAAATCCTGGTGGCCATCAGGGAGCCCAAAGTCTCGAACTGAATCGCGACGAGCAGAGGGCCAATATCGTTCCACGATGTAGAAGCTTCCCATTGAGGCTCGAGCCTCGCTTCTTTGCCGGGGCTCTTCCGTTGAAGTCACCTGTGAGGTGCCATGATGCTGACATCATCTCTCTAGCTTGGGTACGCATCATTACAATGGCGGCCACTACCGCCGCCCTCATGGGCTGTGCGAGTCGCACCGCGTCGGCTCAAGCACCCGCTCGCGCTGACCAGGACTCAGATACACCCTCCGGAAAGGCGCCGCAACTGCCCCCTGGCTGGCCTTGCCAGGACCTTCGGGTAAAAAAGGCCGGATTGCCCAGCGGTATGAACCGGGGCAAAAGCGTCAGCGTGGACTGTCAGCACGGCGGTTGCTTTGCCACAACTGCGACCGTCGCCAGTCGGCGCTGGCTGTGTGTGGTGAACGACGCTGATGACGCATTCGCCAGAATTCGGCTAAAATTGCCTCGCTATAATTGAAGCCATGAAATTTCTTCGGACATTGCTCCTCCTGCTGCTTTGTGCCGCGCTTCCCATCAGTGGGCTGGCGGCCAGCGGCTTGACTGGAGAATGTCCGCTGCAGATTAGCATGGGCTCCGACGATGGTAGTGCGATGTCTTCGGACATGCCTGGCTGCGAGACGATGAAATCCTCGCAACCGGGAAAAGCCAAAGGCTTTTTCTGCAAGGCAACGGCGCAATGCCAACTCGGCAGCCTGTATCACCCGGTTGCCGCCACTGAGGTAACCCGCCCGGCGGGGCTGGCCAGTCCAGTCGTATTCCACTACGTGCAGTCGCTCTCCGTCCGTGAACCGGCCGGTCTCTGGCGACCTCCTCGCGCCATCTAATCCCTTTCTGACAAGTTCGCCGCGTTTGCGGCGAGGTCGTCCTGCGTCCAGGACGTGGATTCCCTGTGGGAGTCCGCCGTTGGGGTTAGAACATGCCTTTAACTATTGGCACGCCGTCATGCCGGCGTGTACCACTGCGCGCGCGTTCAGTTTTCGCCGCGCTGATTCTCGCGAGCGTCACCGCGCACGCTCAGGAAGCGCCCGTCACGCTTGATGCGGCATTACAGGCGGCGACTGACCGTTCGGCTTCGATGCAGGCGGCGCAAGCGTCCGTCGGCGCCAGTTCGGAAGCTGCCGTCAAGGCGGGGCAGTTGCCCAACCCGATGCTCGCTGCGGGCATCGACAACCTGCCAATCAACGGACCACAAGCGTTCACGATTGGCCAGAACATTCTGACGATGCGCCGCATCGGCATCGAGCAGGAATGGGTCTCGCCGGAAAAGCGCCGGCTTCGTTCCGCGCTGGCAAACCAGGTTGTCGATAAGGAGCGCGCGGGATTTCTAGCGCAACTTGTCAATGTGCGCCAGCAAACTGCGACGGCGTGGCTAAACGCAGCCTATGCAAAAAAGGCTGTGTCATTGCAGCAGGAACTGGTCGGCCACATGACGCACGAGCTTGCGGCCACACAAGCCTCCTATCGGGGTGCAAAAGCATCCGCAAGCGACGTCGTGCAAGCCCAACTCATGCTGGCGCAAACGCAAGACCAGCTCCTGAAGGCCCAGCAGACTTTACAAACAGCGCTCATCAGCCTGTCGCGCTGGACGGCCGGTGCGGTCACAGACGTTGCCGGTGAACCGCCGGCGCCGCAATCCGTGGTTGCCTCGCTTCCGCCCGACCAGCTCCGTGAAGTGGAGCCCGCACTCATGACCGCGACGGCTGACATGAAAGTGGCGGACGCCGATACCGCTGTCGCTAACAGCAACCGCAGTACGAACTGGACCTGGAACGTCTCTTATCTGCAGGGGGGCAGCTCTTCGAGGTTTGTGTCGGTGGGCGTCAGTATCCCGTTGCCGATTAACCGGAAGAACGTCGAGGACCGGGATGCGGCTGAGAAAGCGCAACTCGGCACCAGGGCGCGGCTGATGTATGAGGACGCGCAGCGACAGGTCGACGCGGATATCCGCACACTGTCGGCCACCCTGGCTAGCGGACGCGAGCGCGCCGCCCATCTGACCAGCTCGCTGCTGCCGGCTGCGGACCAGCGCGTGCAACTGGCGACTGCGGCGTACAAGGCCGGGACTGGGTCGCTCGCCGACACGTTCGCTGCCCGGCGTGCGCAGCTCGACGCCGAGCTTCAGGTGCTCGACCTGCAGCGCGACGTTTCCCAGACCTGGGCCCAACTGGAATACCAGGTCGTGCCCGCCTCGATGTCCGTGAGTCAGTGAAGGAGAACAACATGCAAAGGAAACAACTGGCGCGCGCGGCCTTTATCGTATTTGCCGCAGCGGCGCTGCTGGGTGTCGGTTACGTCGCCGGCACCTGGCGTGCTTCGACGACCGGCTCGACCGCAGTTGCCGTGACATCCGCCACCGGTGAGAAAACCGACCCAAAGACTGGCCGCAAGGTGCTGTACTGGCACGACCCAATGGTGCCGAACCAGCATTTCGACAAACCGGGCAAGTCACCTTTCATGGATATGCAGTTAGAGCCGGTCTACGCCGATGAAGGGGGCGCCAGCGGTATCAAGATTGACCCGGGCCTTCAGCAGAACCTGGGCATTCGATACGCGACGGTGCGCCGGCAGGATACTGTCGACGATTTCGACGCGATTGGTACGACGCAGTTCGATGAATCAAAAGCTGACGTCGTGCAGTCGCGGGTGACCGGCTACATTGACCATCTTTACGCCAGTGCCCCGATGCAACGCGTCACGAAAGGCGCGCCGATTGCGTCGCTGTTTGTTCCAGACTGGCTCGCGCCACAGGAAGAGTATCTGGCGTTAAAGCGTGGCGGCATGGATGACGGCATGCTTGCGGCGTCACGCACGCGGATGCGTGCGATGTCGATTCCGGACGGCGTGATTGCCGGTCTCGACCGCACCGGCAAAGCGCAGACGCATATCACGTTGTCGTCGCCGGAAACCGGCGTGCTCACCGAACTCAACGTGCGCGATGGCGCGATGGTGTCGCCCGGACAGACGCTTGCGAAAGTCTCCGGACTCAACAGGTTGTGGCTCGTGGTCGAGGTGCCCGAAGCGCTGGCCCTCCAGGTTCAACCGGGCATGAGCGTGGACGCCGTGTTTGCGGGTGACCCGGCGCGACATTTCACGGGACGCATCCGCGAAATCCTGCCGGGTATCAGCACGAGCAGCCGTACGCTTCAGGCACGCCTGGAAATCGACAATGCAGACTTCAGGTTGACGCCGGGGATGCTGATGCGGGCGCGCATCGGTGCCGCGAAAACGGTATCGCGGTTGCTTGTTCCCTCAGAAGCCGTCATCACGACCGGCAAGCGGTCGGTGGTCATCGTCAGGAATTCCGACGGCAGGTTGCAACCTGTTTCGGTCACCGTCGGCAACGATGCCGGCGACGATACCGAGGTGAGCGGCGGCCTGACGGAAGGCCAGCAGGTCGTCGCATCGGGCCAGTTCCTGATTGACTCGGAAGCCAGTCTGAAATCCGTTCTGCCGAAGCTCGAAGCAACCGCACCGACCGGTGCGAGCGCGCCGGCTCCAGCGCCTGCTTCGGCAGCCCCCCCGACCTACGACACCACGGGTAAGGTCGAAAAGGTGACGCCCGGGGACATCACGTTTTCACATCAACCCGTTCCGGCCCTGGGCTGGGGCGCGATGACGATGTCGTTCGGCAAACCGTCGCCGACGGCGTTTCCGGACGTGAAGCCTGGCCAGACCGTGCATTTTGTCTTCAGGCAGTCGGATGACGGTTACCAGTTGACCAAGGTCGAACCGGTCGGAGGCGCGAAATGATTGCGCGCCTTATAAGGTGGTCTATCCACAACCGGTTTCTGGTGCTGCTGGCGACCGTGCTCGTTACAGCATGGGGCGTCTATTCGGTCACGCAGACGCCGCTCGATGCGCTGCCTGACCTGTCCGATACGCAGGTCATCATCAAGGCGTCGTACCCGGGCAAGGCGCCGCAGGTCATCGAGGACCAGGTGACGTATCCGCTCACCACGACGTTGCTTGGCGTGCCGGGTGCGAAAACCATCCGGGCGTATTCGTCGTTCGGCGACGCGTTCGTCTACGTGCTGTTCGACGACAAGACCGACCAGTACTGGGCACGCTCGCGCGTGCTCGAATATCTGAATCAGGTGCAGAGCCGGCTGCCGCGGGGCGCGACCGTTTCGCTTGGACCGGATGCAACTGGTGTGGGCTGGGTCTACGAATATGCGCTCGTCGACAGGACCGGGCAACACGACCTTGGACAGCTGCGCGCGCTGAATGACTGGTTCCTGAAGTTCGAACTGAAGTCAGTGCCGGACGTCTCCGAAGTCGCGTCCATTGGTGGCATGGTGCGCCAGTATCAGGTTGTGCTCGACCCGGACAAACTGCGCGCGTACGGCATCACGCAGACAGCCGTGGCCGACGCGCTCAGCAAGGCGAATCAGGAATCGGGCGGCTCGGTGGTGGAAATGGCCGAGTCCGAGTACGTGGTCCGTTCGTCTGGCTACCTGCGTACGCTCGACGACTTTCGCAACGTCGTATTGCGCACGAACGATGCAGGTACGCCGGTGTTGCTCGGCGACGTAGCCCGAATCCAGATTGGACCCGAGATGCGGCGCGGCATCGCCGAGTTGAATGGCCAGGGAGAAGTCGCGGGTGGTGTCATTGTGATGCGTTCCGGCAAGAACGCGCTGACGACCATCGAGGCGGTGAAAGCGAAACTGGCTGACCTGAAGCGGTCATTGCCGGCCGGCGTCGAAGTCGTGACCACCTACGACCGCTCACAGCTCATCGAGCGCGCCGTGGACAACCTCAAGGACAAGCTCATCGAGGAATTCATCATCGTTGGGTTGGTCTGCGCGGTGTTCCTGTTTCATCTGCGTAGCGCGTTCGTCGCGATTCTGTCGCTGCCCCTGGGCGTGCTGGCCGCCTTCATCGTCATGCGCTATCAGGGGGTGAACGCGAACCTGATGTCGCTGGGCGGTATCGCGATTGCCATTGGCGCGATGATTGACGCGGCCATCGTGATGATTGAAAACGCTCACAAGCATCTCGAAGCGTACGACCACGAGCATCCGGGTCAACAAATCACAACCGCACAGCGCTGGGAACTCATCGCGACATCGGCGGCCGAGGTGGGGCCAGCGCTGTTTTTCTCGCTGCTCATCATCACATTGTCCTTCATCCCCGTGTTCTCGCTGGAGGGGCAGGAAGGCAAGCTGTTTTCGCCACTTGCGTTTACGAAGACCTACACGATTGCGGCTGCGGCCGGCCTGTCGGTGACGCTGGTGCCTGTCCTGATGGGCTACCTCATCCGGGGCCGCATTCCACACGAGAACGCCAATCCCATCAACCGCGTGCTGATTCGGTTGTACCGTCCGTTGCTGGACGCGACGCTACGCCGACCATGGGTCGCGATTGGTCTCGCTGTCCTCGCGCTAGTCATCACGATTGTTCCGGTCTCGCGCCTCGGCGGGGAGTTCATGCCGCCGCTGGATGAAGGCGACCTGCTATACATGCCGACCGCGCTTCCCGGCATCTCTGCCGAGAAGGCGAGCGAACTGCTGCAGCAGACTG
Organism: Paraburkholderia sp. RL18-101-BIB-B; assembly: GCF_046026985.1. Lineage (NCBI taxonomy): Bacteria > Pseudomonadati > Pseudomonadota > Betaproteobacteria > Burkholderiales > Burkholderiaceae > Paraburkholderia > Paraburkholderia sp. RL18-101-BIB-B. The sequence goes on along the minus strand of NZ_JARESV010000048.1, from coordinate 24,399 downwards.
ACCGGCTCATCAAGACGGTTCCAGAGGTGGAGACCGTCTTCGGCAAGTCTGGACGGGCGGACACCGCCACAGACCCGGCGCCGCTCGAGATGTTCGAGACGACGATTCAGTTCAAGCCGCGTAGTCAGTGGCGACCCGGCATGACCCCGGAGAAGCTGGTCGACGAACTGGACAGGACCGTCAAGGTGCCGGGGCTGTCGAACGTCTGGGTGCCGCCCATCCGGAATCGTCTGGACATGCTGTCGACGGGCATCAAGACGCCGGTTGGCGTCAAGATTTCAGGCAGCGACCTCTCGCAAATCGACAGGATTGCGGCGCAGGTCGAATCAGCCGTGAAGAATGTACCCGGCGTCACGTCCGCACTGGCCGAACGGTTAAACGGCGGCCGGTACATCGACGTTGATATCGACCGACTGGCGGCGGCACGTTACGGGCTTGCAGTTGCCGACATCCAGTCAGTCGTGTCCTCAGCAGTGGGCGGTGACAACGTCGGCGAAGTGATTGCCGGCCGGGAGCGCTTCCCCATCAACATCCGCTATCCGCGCGAAATCCGGGATTCGCTCGAGAAGCTGCGACAGTTGCCGGTCGTCACGGACCGTGGCGCGCAAATCCAGCTCGGTGATGTCGCGCACATCACGATTGCCGACGGTCCACCGATGATTCGCAGTGAAAATGCGCGGCTCTCCGGCTACGTCTATGTCGATATCCGCAATACGGACCTGCAGTCAGCGGTCGAGGCAATGCAGCGCGCTGTTGCAGAGAAGGTGACGCTTCCGCCGGGCTATTCGATTGCATGGTCCGGCCAGTTCGAATATCTCGAGCGGGCAGCGGCGAAGCTGCGCACGGTCATTCCCGTGACGCTTGTCGTTATCTTCGTGCTGCTCTTCCTGACCTTTAACTCTGCGGCCGATGCACTGCTGCTGATGTCGACGGTGCCGTTTGCCCTGGTCGGCGGCTTCTGGCTCATCTGGATTCTGGGTCACGCGGTGTCTGTCGCAACTGCAGTCGGGTTTATCGCGCTCGCTGGTGTCGCAGCCGAGTTCGGTGTCGTGATGCTGCTCTACCTGAAGGGTGCGCTCAATCGCCGGCTGGAAGATGGTGAACCGCTAACCGAGGCGCTTCTGTTCGATGCGATTCGTGAAGGCGCCGTGTTGCGTGTGCGACCGAAAGCGATGACGGTTGCTGTCGTGCTCGCGGGTCTCATCCCCATCATGGTCGGACACGGCTCCGGTTCGGAAGTCATGCAGCGCATTGCTGCGCCGATGGTAGGCGGTATGGTCACGGCCCCCATCCTTTCGATGTTTGTTATTCCTGCAGCCTGGTTCCTGCTGCAACGCCGCCGTGCGCGCAAACAGGCAGGTGCAGGGCTCCCACACGCAGTACCTTCCGGCATGAAAGTGCCATCTACTCAAACTGGAGAAACCCGATGAAGAAGTTGATTGTTGCGTCTGTTGCGCTTGCAGCCATCGTTGCTGCGCCCGCGTTCGCTGGTGACGACATGGCCGGCATGGACATGTCCAAGCCGTCGGCTTCCAAGACGTCATCGAAAACCGCGCTTACCGAGGCGGAGGTCAAGAAGGTGGACGCTGCGACCGGCATGGTCACGCTGAAGCACGGCGCGCTGGAGAACGTCGGGATGCCACCGATGACGATGGCGTTCAAGGCGAAGGATGCGGCGATGGTCAAGCAGGTTCACGAGGGCGACAAGGTGAAGGTCCGTGTCGAAAACCTCAACGGCACCCTGACCATCGTGAAACTGGAAAAGCAGTCATGATGGGGCGCTGACATCGCACTCGCAGGCTCGCCGCGTGACAGCGGGCCTGCGGTCGCACGTTTGCGCTCACATCTTGTGAGTAGAGGCACTGCAATGCGAATAACATCATCTGACGTACGGCAAGAAATTTGCTGTCAAACGGACGCAGCGAATCGCGCGTTGCGCATCGTGCTTGGCTTGCTATTCGTATTCGTGTCTCTGGCCGCTTACGCGGTGAACGAATCGGACCTGCTGCCCGTCAATGAAGCCTTCCCATTGACAGTCAGCGTCAGCGGGCCACAGCAGGTAACGCTTGACTTCGGCACGAAGGCTGGCTACTACCTGTACCAGGACCGCTTCGGCTTCGCCGTAGATGGCGTGTCCGTGAAGCCGGACCAGATGCCGCCCGCCGAATCGAAAAACGACCCGACATTCGGCATGATCCAGGTCTATCACCGGCCTGTGCAGATTCGCATTCCCTTGCCCCACGCCATCGCAGCAAGCATCGTGCTGTCCGTCACGTCGCAGGGGTGTGCGGACCTCGGCGTCTGCTACCCACCGCTAACCCGAAGCTACCGCATAGCCGCCAACGGCGTCGTCACCTCCATTGCCAACGAAGGGAATGCAACGGCCGGCGCGACCGGGTCTCCAGTTGTCGGCGAAAATCGGGGCCTCGCGATTTTCGGCCTGAATCTGCGACCGGCGAATGGTGTTGGCGTGCCCGAACTGCTAGGCTTTCTGCTTGCCGGTTTGTTAATGGCGGGCACGGTTTGCATGTATCCCCTCATCCCCATCGTAACCGCCGCCGTTATCGGTGGAACGCGGGAGCGGTCATCCCTATGGCGGGGCTTCGCACTGTCGCTCGCTTATGTGCAAGGACTGGCAATCACCTACGCGGTCGCCGGCACTATTGCGGCGCTTATCGGCATCCCGTTGGTGGCGGTGACGCAAAAATCCTGGGTTCTGGTCGCGTTTGGCGCGCTGATGGTGCTGTTCGCGCTGGGCATGTTCGGCGTATTCCGGCTGCAGCTGCCGGCCAGTTGGCAAACCAGAATCACGGCGTGGAGCAATCGCCTGCCTGGCGGGCGCATCCTTCCGGTGTTCCTGATGGGTATGCTCTCCGCGTTGATTGTCGGGCCGTGTTCCACGCCAGTACTTGCAGGCGCGTTGCTCTATATCGCGAACAGTCACGACGTTGTCGGCGGAGCACTGGCGTTGTACGTGATGGGCATCGGAATAGGCCTTCCGCTCCTGGCGGTCGGTACCTTCGGCGCACACGCTTTGCCGAAGTCCGGCCGGTGGATGGTTGCGATACAGAACACGCTCGGCGTCATGCTGCTCGCGGGCGCATTGTGGTTTGTCTATTCGCTGCTGCCTGGCTGGCTGCTGATGATACTTGTCGCGCTATTGCTGACCAGCTGCGGCATGATGCTCCGGGCTATTGACCCGTTACCGCCCGATGCGCCCGGTATTTCCCGTGTGGGAAAGGCGTTCGGCGTATTGCTGCTGGTCGCCGGAGTCGCTGAATTCATTGGCGTTGCATCGGGCAACTTCGACGTCCTCGAACCGCTCGGTGGCGTGATGCGCGCGTCGTCATCGGCGACCGGAAACCTGGATGCAAATGCAACCGTGCGGTTTGAAGCGGTACGGACCAATGCCGAGCTGGACCAGGCGCTGAAGGCAGCGGACGGCCAGCCTGTGATGGTCGATTTCTATGCGGACTGGTGCATCAGCTGCAAGGAGCTCGAGCGCTTTACGTTTGCCGACTCGCGTGTGGTCAGCGAATTTGCTCACTGGAAGCTGCTGCGCATCGACGTAACGAAGAATACTGCAGAGGACACGGCGATGCTGCGGCGCTTCGGGCTCTTTGGGCCGCCGGCCCTTATTTTCTATGACAGGAGCGGGCGGCAGCAGGCCGATGCTCAACTTGCGGGATTCGTTGGTGCCGATGCGTTTCTCGCGCATCTAAAGCGATGGGGGCAGTAGCGTGAGCGTGCACACAAGTCCGACGGCGGGTCGTAGCGATGTGCTGCGGCAGCGCCTATACTGAAATCTATGAAAGTCTGGGCCAAACTCGTCGCGTACTTTCTGATTGCGTGGTTGCCGCTGCTCGGCTACCCTGCGCAGGCGGCGCTTTGCCCGGCGGTAGCGTCCGAGGCCACGCAGCAACAGATGCAAACCTCACACGTGTCGGACATGGTGGCGTGCGAGCACGGTGCAAAACACCACACCATGAAAGCACAGCCGGCATGTCAGGGCATGGGTGGTCTCGTCTGCGGTGTGCCAGCCATACCTGTGACGTACGCCGTTATCGTTATCCCTTTCTCGCCTGTCTATCGGGCTGTCGCCCGCACCTTCGCAGAGCAGTTCATTCCCGAACTGCCGGCACCTCCGCCTCGCTCGCTGTAACTCCTTTGTCGACCAGGTTCGAACGGTTTCACACCGTGGCTCGCGGACGTCTGCCACGAACGTGACGAACGTCAACCTGCGCGTCGTCAACTGCTTTTGCAGTGACACGATTAAACCGAATCCGGAGAGTTACATGAACTCGAAATTTCTAAGAGCAGCCGCGCTGTCAGCACTGCTATTGGCCACAGGCACTGTCGCTATGGCGGCCGGTGGTACGGGCAATAACCCCAGCTCCTCCCCGCAAAGCCGGGAACACGGCTCGTCCATGATGGGAATGGGAGGAATGGGCGGAGGCATGATGGGCAACTGTCCAATGATGGGCGGCAATATGGGCATGGACCCGAAGACCGCGATGCGCATGCATGGCGAAATGATGAAGGCGATGGGCGACATCATGCTCAAGTACTCCGACCAGGCCGGAGCGACTCCGTCTAAGTAAGCGCCTCGGTATTCAACCACGAACATTCAAACTCATTGCCTTAAGGATTCGACCATGAAATGCAACACGAAGACGATGGTGACGATTGCACTGGCTCTCGCACTGGTGCTGTCGCTCGGTTACTGGGCGCTTCCTCAGATAAGAGGAGCGCTCGGCACATTCATCGTGATAGCCAGCGCGTTGATTTGCCCGCTTTCGATGCTGTTCATGATGCGCGCCATGCAATCCCACACCGACAGTCCGGAAAAGCCTGGTCAGGCGGTGGAGAAGAGCAGGTTGTAATTCGACCATCTTTCTGATGGTATAGCGTGGGGCTGGTGCGACTTGAGCGGTCGTCGCGCCGTGCCCCAGCGTAGGAGCGAATCATGTTTAACGGAAAGCCGATATTGAACCTCATCATCGGCATCTTTGCGGCTATCGGCCTCATCGCCGTACTCGGTGCCGTCGGCATGACAGCGATGCACGTCAGCATGATGCATGGGCTGCAATCGTGCAGTCAGGCGATGCATCTTCAACCGTGAAAGCCATTGGTGAATTGGGAGATTCAGAATGAAGCGTCATACACCCGAAAGCAAGGCGGCCAGGTCCGCTGAACGCGTCAGGCTGTCCAGAAAAGCTTTGCTGCACCTGCTGTTCCTGCTTGCCCTGGTTGTCGCGATACCTGCAGCCATGATTTGGGGACCGTCTCTTGTGCGACATGAGGCTGTCTCGACAGTGAAGGCAGCAAGACCATCCAGTCAAGTCCAGCAAGCATCCGCCTGGCACGTCGGAATGCTGCGTCCAGGCGGGTTGCGCATCATCCCAAGTGGGCGGTCAGATGCTTCTCACGTCCTGAACCCGAATGAGTTTGCCGACAAGGATGTCAAGCACGCATACTGGGTCGCAACACAGATTCCTGCCGTGCTCAACAAGCTCTACTGCTGGTGCGGTTGCGAAAATCGCGGTGTGCACCGCTCCAATCTCCAGTGCTTCGAAGACCAGATGGCGGTGACGTGTGCGGTTTGTCAGGGGACCGCTGAGATTGCTTACCAGATGACGCAGGCAGGGGTTCAGGATGCGGGCAAGATTCAGGCAGCCGTCGATGCGAAGTGGGCACCGAAAGGCTAGGCGACAGCTGCTTTTCCTCGGTCACGGAGGACAACATGGAACTGAAATGCGTTGTTGCAATTGTTCGGCCCGAAGTCGTGGAGATACTGGAGCGGCGGTTGGGAGCAATTCACGTTCACGGACTGACCGTCACCCGAGTCAAGGGCTTCGGAGCGCACCCAAACCCCTTCTCGAACGACTGGACTTCCGAGCACATCAAGATTGAGGTTTTCACCCAGAGCGAGGGCGTTGATGTATTGGTTCAGGCAATCATGGACGTCACACACGGTGCTGCCGGGGAAGACGGAATCGTCGCGGTCCTCCCGGTGGAGCGCTTTTTCCGGGTGCGTACGGCTTCCGAGGCGGCTCCGTGAGCCAAACGACGGCGGGCGCCCCGTGCACCGTATCCTGATGCTTAAAGCGCCCCTCATCGATGCGGCGTCATCGATAGACGGCGGCAACGGGTAGCGGTCCATGCCGACGTCGAAAATTCCTTGACCTTCCCATCGTGGGAAGGCCAACAATGACCTGTACTGGTGGAGCGACCGTTGTGTGAGGGGGAGCGATGAATATTGGCGAAGTCGCGAAGTCGTCGGGCATGTCCGCCAAGATGATTCGCCATTACGAGGAAACAGGCCTGATTCGGGCTGCCACGCGGACAGAGTCGAACTATCGCGTGTACACGCCCAAGGATGTCCAGGTGCTGCGCTTCGTCCGGCAGGCTCGACATCTTGGTTTTTCCACGAAGCAGCTTGCGGTATTGCTGGCTCTTTGGGAAAACCACGGCCGGTCCAGCAGCGAGGTCAAACGGCTTGCAAATGAGCATATTGCCGACTTGAACCTGCGCATTCAGGAACTGATAGAAATGAGAGATACGCTCCAGTATCTTGCGGCCCACTGCAAGGGTGACTCACGCCCTGACTGTCCGATTCTGGAGAACCTGGCTGGCGAGGCGCATTGATGGCGCCGCGACCTTCCATGCACTGGAAGGAATGAACGGCAAGTCACGGACGGGTGACGCGAACATGCATTAATCGCGCGGGCGCGGGTTCGTACCCGTCGGTGAGGGCCGACAGTGCGAAGTCGCGCTCCATCTAGCTACAGGTACTAGGTACCCTTTCGCCGGTAAGAGGCACGGCTACGTGCGTGCCGCCCTCAAGCGAAGAGCATTGCCTATGACCGATACTGAGCTTAATGCCATTGCCGCGCTCGCGATTATCGGGCTGAGCAGGATGCCCAGCCAGGGATACAGCACGCCCGCTGCGACCGGGATTCCAATTACGTTGTATGCGAACGCGAAGAAGAGGTTCTGCCGGATGTTCTTCATCGTTGCGACACTCAGTGCCCGGGCTCGCGCGATACCTCGCAGGTCGCCCTTAACCAGTACAACGCGGGCACTGTTCATGGCCACATCGGTTCCAGTTCCCATCGCGATTCCCACATTGGCCTGTGCCAAAGCCGGCGCATCATTGACGCCGTCGCCTGCCATCGCGACGACATGCCCTTGATTCTGCAACTCCTGTACGTGCTTGTATTTGTCCTGCGGCAGAACGCCCGCCTTGACGCCATCAAGCGACAGCGTCTTTGCTACCGCGTTGGCGGTGACTGGGTTGTCGCCGGTCAGCATGATGATTTTGATGCCAGACGCCCTCAGAAGTTGAACCGCCTCTGCTGTTGTTCCCTTGACCGGGTCGGCCACGCCGATATAGCCCGCGAGCCTTCCATCAATTGCGAGGTACATAATCGTCTGGCCGGCTTCGCGTAGCCGGTCCACGTCAATGCTCACGGCAGCGCAGTCGACTTTCGCGTCGTCCATGAGCCCCGTGTTGCCGAGCAAAGCGACGTGCCCATCAATCCGACCACTCACACCTTTTCCGACGATAGCATCGAATGCTTCAACGGGCTTCGTGTCCGCCTTTTTCTCCTGCGCCTGTGCAACGATGGCTTGCGCCAGGGGATGCTCGCTGGGTCTCTCAAGACTGGCTGCATAGCTCAGGACTGCGGATTCTGACAGGCCCGTTAAAGCCACGACGGTTTGCACGCGAGGTTTTCCTTCCGTGAGGGTGCCAGTCTTGTCGACGACAAGCGTATCTACTTTCTCCATCAATTCGAGTGCTTCCGCGTCCTTGATGAGAACGCCTTCCCTGGCGCCGCGCCCGACCCCTACGATGATGGAGACAGGAGTCGCCAGTCCTAGCGCGCAAGGGCACGCGATGATGAGAACGCTGATGGCGACGACCAGCGCGTTCGCGAGCGCCGGGGCCGGTCCTATGACAGCCCAGACGACGAACGAAACCCCAGCTATGGCGATGACAGCCAGCACAAACCAGCCCGACACCAGGTCAGCCAGCTTTTGAATGGGTGCGCGAGAACGACCGGCCTCAGCAACCATCTGGACGATTCTCGCCAGCAGCGTATCGGCTCCCACCTTTTCCGCACGCATCAGGAACGTACCCGTCTGATTGACCGTGGCACCTGTCACTTTGCTACCTGCTACCTTTTCCGACGGGATGGACTCCCCCGTAATCATGGATTCGTCGACGCTTGAGCGTCCGTCGGTGACGACTCCATCGACCGGAACCTTCGAGCCCGGTTTCACCCGAAGCGTGTCGCCAATCACGACGTCTTCGAGCGGTACGGATTCCTCCGTTCCGTCGGCCGTTACACGGACTGCCGTATGCGGCGCAAGATTGAGCAAATCCTTGATAGCGCTCGAAGTGCGGGAGCGTGCGCGCAGCTCCAGTACCTGTCCCAAAAGAATCAGCGTGACGATGACTGACGCTGCTTCAAAGTAAAGTGGCAGCTCATATCCATGTCGAAACGCCTGTGGCAATGCCTCCGGGAAGAACAGCGCGAACAGACTAAAGAAGTAAGCGGCGGAAACGCCCAGCCCGATAAGGCTGAACATGTTCAGTTGCCACGTCCGGAATGACTTCCAGCCACGCTCGAGAAACGGCCAGCCTGCCCACAGAACGACTGGGGTGGCGAGTGCCGCCTGAACGCATTGTGCCCACGATGCAGGCATCCAGTGGGGCAATGTCAACCAGTTACCGAGCCGGTTAATGGTGGCGCTGAAGTCGTATGACAGGAACATCGGCCCCATCGTCATCACCAGCAACGGTACCGAGAGTGCGAGCGCGACCCAGAACCGACGCGTCATCGACTCGAGTTCAACATTCCGCTCCTCGGCCGCGAGCGGTGTGACTGGCTCCAGCGCCATGCCACAGATAGGACAGTTGCCTGGCGCTGACGCACGTATTTGCGGATGCATCGGGCATGTATAGACGGTGCCCGGTCCGATTGCTGCGGAGGGAGTTTTCGTCACTGCAGGACGAAGGTATTTCGTCGGCGCGGCGCGAAAGGCGTCGAAACACTTGCTGCTGCAAAAGTAGTACGTTTTATCACCATACGTATACCGATGCGCAGCGTCCTCCGTAACGTTCATGCCGCATACCGGGTCAACGACTCCAGCCCTGCCTTTATCCACAGGCACACCCCCAGAGGGGATGTGGGCGGCCGTTTTCGTGTGGACGTTTGACTCGGACATCGAAGCCTCTCAGCTACTGGTCATTGGACATGCGCAGTATCGCTACCGGATAACCTGGGAATAAAGCGTGGCGTGTGTGCGGCGTAATCTCGCCAGGCTTGGCCGAACCGCTGTTGCGAGTCATGCTCCTCCTGCCGCGCAAGACGCACGTACATGGCTACCAGAATCGGAAACATGACGATTGTGACGAGCGTCGGCCACTGCAGCAAAAAGCCGGTCATGATAACGACGAAGGCGATGTACTGGGGGTGCCGGACCTTCGCGTACGGACCCGTCGTTGCCAACTGACCCGCACGCTGAGCCTCGTAGAGCACATGCCACGATATTGACAGCAGATAGAAGCCGCCGAAGATGAGAACAATGCTGGCGACGTGAGGAAAAGCGAGGTGCGGGTTGCCGTGCTGCCCAGTCATCGTCCACCAGATGTGGCCGGAGTCATGATTCAACAGATTCACTTGTGGAAAACGAGTCTGCAGCCACCCGGATAAAAGATAGAGGGTGAGCGGAAAGCCATACATCTCGGCGAACAGCGCTACAACAAATGCCGAGAATCCACCAAACGTTCGCCAGTCGCGGGCGGTGTTCGGTTTGAAGAAACTGAACGCGAAGACAATAAAGATGAGGGAGTTGATTGCAACCAGTCCCCACAATCCGTAGCCGCTAGCTGGGTCGCTCATCGTGACCTCCCTTCGTATCTGTAGGGTGCGCACCGCCGTGAGCGCCGTGATGGTGTCCGTGATGCATGAACAGGTGCATTAGCGGGCACGCCAGGAACAGGAGATACGGCAGCACGCCGAGAAAATGCGCGCGATGCTCGGAGAACATGAAGAAGGCGGCCACCGCCCCAAAGCCCACCAACGCGATGGCGCCGCGCGACTTCCAGAATGGCCGTGTTTCCTGAGAAGGCATGTTCATGCTTGACTCCTCGGCATTTGCGCCGTCATTTGCCGGTCGGCGCGCTTTGAACGGATTGGCGGTCCATCATCATGGTCATCATCATCTGCATCATGTCCATGCGCTTTTCCATCATGTCGTCCCGCATGCGGTTTGAGCCCATGCCGCCGTGAGGTTCTTTCATGGCGTTCATCATGGCCATCCCTTGCTGCATGGCCTGCATTTGCTCATCCATCAGCGTTGCTCTCTCTTCAGGCGTCTTTGCCGCCATCATCCGCTCGTGTATTTCCTGCATCTTCTTCATTTGAGCGTCGGCGTCGGTAAGCGATTTTGGTTGCGCCTTCGACGCCTTTGCGGCTTGTGAAGCGCCCGGGCCGTGGCCGTGTTCGTCAACATCCGGTGAAGCGCCTTGTGAGATGGCCGAGCCGAATGTGAGTGATAGGGCAATGAGCGACCCAGCAATCGATGCGAGAGTCGATGTTTTCGGTCGGCTGTTCATGATTTTTCCCGAGCTATTCATTGCATACCATACACTGTATCGACGAGTACGCAGACCTAATTGACCTAGCTCAAAGAAGACACGTCGCGGCGGGGAGGCATATTTGTCTGAAGGTTGACACAGGGTCGTTGCACCGCGCGACGGCGCTTGGCCTCTCCGTGGAGGTCAGAAAGCATGCTGCTTTCGTCCTGACCCCGCCCATCACGTCGGAAAAACAGATTCTGGTAACCGGGGAGTGTGACTCCGGAACGAACTTGACCTGCGTCAATTGCGGTCGACTGGTCCGGCGTAGGCTGAAATTGCCGTCGCTGGCAGGTTTGAGGCTGTCGCCGGTGGTGACTGGCGGCCAGAAGAATGCGAAGGAACCAGACAGAAGACAGGGATATCCCAATGCGCGCAATTTTGACGTGGTTGATGGCGGTAGTCGTGCTGGGAATCTCCGGCTGTGGTTACAACGCTATTCAGGGGCAGGACGAACAGGTGAAGGCGAGTTGGTCTGAGGTATTGAATCAGTATCAGCGTCGCGCCGACCTTATCCCTAGTCTCGTGAATACAGTCAAGGGCTATGCGAGCCAGGAAAAAGAAGTGCTTACGCGTGTGACGGAAGCCCGCGCGAGAGTGGGTTCGGTGCAGGCAAGCCCGGAGCTCATTAACGACCCGCAAGCATTTGCGAAATTTGAAGCTGCGCAGGCCCAGTTGACGAGTTCGCTATCAAGGCTGCTGGTCGTGTCAGAGAATTATCCGCAATTGAAGTCGGACGCAAATTTCCGTGACCTGCAGGCGCAACTCGAAGGGACCGAGAACCGGATTGCCGTTGCGAGAAACCGTTACATCAAGGCGGTGCAGGACTACAACGTAACAGTGCGCTCGTTTCCGTCCAACCTGACGGCGAGTGTCTTCGGCTATAAGGAGAAGCCCAACTTCTCAGTGTCGAATGAAGCCGAGATTGCTCGGCCTCCGCAGGTCAATTTCGACGCGGCCCCGGCCCCGGCGAGTGGAGCGTCCAATTGAACATCCTGAAGGCAGCGAGAATTGCATCGCTCGCGCTCATCCCATTCCTGTCGTCTGTTGTCAGCGCAGATGTTGCAATCCCTGCTTTGACTGCGCGCGTCACCGATGAGACGGCGACGCTCACCGCCGAGCAGCGCGCGTCGCTCGAGCAGACACTACAGGATTTCGAGGCGAAGAAAGGAAGTCAGATTTCCGTGCTTATCGTGCCAACGACACGGCCCGAAACCATCGAGCAATATTCAATGCGTGTTGTCGAGCAATGGAAGCTCGGCCGCAAGCGTGTCGACGACGGCGCGCTTCTCATCGTCGCAAAAAATGACCGGGAACTGCGCATTGAGGTTGGTTATGGCCTCGAGGGGGTACTCAACGACGCTACCAGCAGCCGCATCATCAATGAGGTGATTGTTCCGAGATTCAGGCAGGGAGATTTTTACGGTGGCATCACGGCGGGCGTCAGCAGCATGATGAACGTCATCAGCGGCGAGCCTTTGCCACCGCCAGATAGACAGACTGGCGGAGATTCGGGGAGCGTCCGGGGCTATTTGCCCGTACTTTTCGTACTGACTTTGGTGGCAGGGGGCGTGCTTCGTTCGGTGCTGGGACGCCTGGTCGGTTCAGTTGTGACCGGCGGCGCCATCGCGGTCGTTGCATGGCTGTTGTCCGGGACGGTTTTAATCGCAATCGTCGCGGGTGCCATTGCCCTGGCTTTTACCCTATTGGGTAGCGGGTTGGGCGCGTTCGTTGGAGGGCGTGCCATTGGCGGCCCCGGGGGCGGGTCCAGCCGCACAACGTTTCGTGGGGGCGGTGGGGGCTTTGGTGGTGGCGGCGCCTCGGGCAGGTGGTAGGCATGGAAATCAAACGGATAGTAAGGCACCTGCTCCTGACGCGCTGGAATGTGAACACTGCCTTTCCTCCTCGCACGCTGCACGCGATTGAGAAAGCGATTCAGGCAAGCCACCGAGCCCATGTAGGACAGGTTCGATTTGCGGTCGAGGGAGCGCTTCAAATCGATGAACTGCTGACCGACACGTCTGCAAGAGAACGGGCGATTGACGTCTTTTCGCAGCTTCGGGTGTGGGACACGGAGCACAACAATGGCGTACTTATCTATCTCCTGCTTGCCGACCGTGACGTGGAAATAGTTGCAGACCGAGGGGTTCATGCTCAGGTGCACGCCGCCGAGTGGGAAACCATCTGTCAGAGCATGGAGGAGAATTTCAGGCTCGGCAACTATGAGGCTGGCGTACTACACGGCGTCGAGCAGGTGAGCGAACTGCTCAAAAGGCACTTCCCTGCCCAGCAGGAGCGGCAAAGTGAGTTGCCGAGCAAGCCAGCGGTGTTGTGAGATATAAGGGGAGCCGGACTGATGCTGGTTGCGCGGCCAAGAGCGCCCTTATGCCCGCGAAGCGGATACGCCTGCATGGCGTATCCGCCGGAGTTTCTCAACTTCAATGCGTAATCTATTTGTCGCCTTCACCCAGCAGCGCTTACCGTTGAAGGCCGTCTTGAGCTAATTGTTAGATAAGCGTGGCACCAGCAACGTCTTGACTGGAGATTGTGATCTTCAGACTGCGGTGCGGAGTTGATCGGCAATGACCCACGGTGCGAGTTCGTCGATGCGGTTGATCGCATGGTCGGCGACCGTGTTCAGCACAGGCGGACGACATGAGCGTTGAGGAAGCAAAGAAGAGGGCGTTGGCAATCGTTCGGGAAAAGGGACTGGACGTCGCCCTGATTACCGCTTACCTCGAGACGAGGCACTATCCGTCGTGGAGCCAGCGGGACGATTTCGCCAAATACAATATCGGCCTGTCGGGCATATCCGGCGGACCGATACCTGTGACAGTCGGATTCACTCGCGGGAACGGCCACGCCGTGACCGCGGAGCTGGACGGCACTGTATCTACGTTACGGGGCGTGTGGTATCTGCCGATGTCGTTTGATAGCAGCGATGCCGCCACCGTTTATGAAGGTGTCGAGATGCTGCTCGATGACGATGTCGTGCTCGCCGGTGTCTATCTGGCACGCGACCGTGAAGCTTGCATCCCGGCTCAATTTTCGATGGTCAGTGTCGAGGCTTACCACTCGAGTCCGACTGCCGAGCAATTGCTGGCAAAAATTTCAGATTTGGTCAAGACGCACAAAGCGAAGCAAGCTGCAGAGCGGCAGGCCGCGGAAACGGAAAAGTACCGCGGCAAGTTCTCATTCGACTAGAGCAGGTGTCATCGAGCATACGTGATTGCAACTACAAGACGCGCGGCTATGCCGCGTAGCGCGCCTTCAATTGTGAGCGTATCTTCGCCTCCGGGATTGGTGTTCATCAGGCTTATCCGGATTCCGTCGGCATTTGTCACGAGTTCACTTGTTATTTCATCAAAAGCCCAAGTGACTGAGCCAAGCGATGGAAGAAGATTGGACAGGCGCTCAATACTTGGGTGTGCGCCCTCCGTGAGATGAAGAAGTGGCGAGGAAGCCGCTCGTATCTCGCTCTTTTCTTCAAGACACAGATGCACTGACGTTCCAACAATCGGCACGAGCCGGCGGCGACGCCTCGCGTACGCTTCGACTCTGCCAAATGACACAACAGTCCGCTCCCAGTAGTCCAAGTTCACCGCCTTTAGAAATTGACGCGTGACCAAAGACGCGAGGCGGAGTGCGCCCTGCGGGACTCTAGTTGCGTGACGCATCATTATGCGGCTTGCCTTCGGCCAAAGCCTGTAGCGCCGTGACCAACTTTTCACGCACGCGTTGGACCCGACCTAACTTCTGGCCATGCGATTTGACATAATGAAAGTTATCACCAGAAATAATGTAGCGGCAATATGAGAATGTCGTGTTTCAGCAAGATACAGATGTCGTGTTTTGCAGCTGATGCCATGCTCGGCGTTTCCGGTCTGATTGCGGGAGCCCGACATGCGTGCAGCCGAACTGGTGACACTGAACATGCGCGAACTCGACCGTTTCAAGGTGATTCAGGCGATTGTGGAGCTGGGGCTAAAGCCCGGGCGAGCTGCTGAACGGCTCGGGCTCAGCGTGCGCCAGGTCGAGCGGCTGGTGATCCGCTATCGGGCTTCGGGTGCCGCCGGTTTGTGCTCGGGCCGACGCGATCGCCCGGGCAACCGGAAACTGGATGAAGGACTGGCTGTGCGGGCGCTGACGATCATCCGTGAACGCTACGCCGACTTCGGGCCGACACTCGCGTGCGAGAAGCTGCACGAATGCCACGGCGTCACGCTGTCGAAGGAAACCGTGCGGCATCTGATGACCGATGCGGGCTTATGGATTCCGCGCCAGCAGCGCCCGCCGAAGATCCACCAGCCGCGCGCCCGGCGCGCGTGTCTGGGCGAGCTGATCCAGATCGACGGCAGCGACCATGCGTGGTTCGAGGAGCGCGCGCCGGCGTGCACGCTGCTGGTGTATGTCGACGATGCCACCAGCCGGATCATGGCGCTGCACTTCACGGCCACGGAGTCGACGTTCAGCTACTTCGAGGCGACGCGTGCGTATCTCGAACGTTACGGCAAGCCGGTCGCGTTCTACAGCGACCGGGCCAGCGTATTCCGGCCAACGCACAGCCGCACCGGCGCGCGGGGCGTCACGCAGTTTGGCCGCGCGATGTACGAGCTGAACATCGACACGTTCTGCGCCAACAGCAGCCCCGCCAAGGGGCGCGTCGAACGGGCCCACCTGACGCTGCAGGACCGGCTGGTCAAGGAACTGCGGCTGCGCGATATCAGCACCATCGAAGTCGCGAACGCGTATGCCTCCGCTTTCATGGCCGCCTATAACGCGCGTTTCGCGAAGCCGCCCAGAAGCACGTACGATGCGCACCGGCCGCTGCGCGATGACGAGAATCTCGACACCATCCTGACGTGGCGGGTCCAGCGCAAGGTGTCGGACTCGCTGACCGTGCTGAATGACCGCATGATCTATCTTCTGGAAGAAACCGAGATCAGCCGGAAGCTGATCGGCCACTACATTGACGTGTGGGAGTATCCGGACGGTCGCATCGAGATCCGTGCGGACGGCGTGGCGCTGCCCTATGTACCGTACGACAAGCTCGCGGAAATCGACCAGGGGGCCGTGGTTGAGCACAAACGGCTCGGCCATGCACTGAGGGTCGCCCAGGCGATGCAGGCACAGCGCGATAACCGCCCTGTGTCGGGATCGCCCTCCCGCACCAATCGCGGCGCGCAAGTGCGTAGCAAGGAACGCCTGCCGGGCACGAAGAAACAGCGCGAGTTCACGCGCGAGGACATGAATGCCGCGCTCAAGTTGATCGCACAACCGGACGCAAAACCTCCAAGCCAGTCCATCAAACCCACGCGGCGGACCGCAGGATCCCGCTGAACGGACTGACACGCCCTGCCCGTTCACACGCCGTCCTTCAACAATGTGTAACGACAAAACCAGAGAGATAGATCGCCACTTGTGAACGGCTGTGAGAAGCCGACACTAAACGGCGGCGTCGATCAGAGATGCGGAATGGTCACGCTCTGCTGAGCGGTTTGGGAATGGTTTGCGCGAACAGCGGGGGCGCTACCGGGTGCGTCGGAAGGAGCCCGTAGGGCGAGTGCAGACGCACCCGACGCGGCTCGTTTCAGGAAGTGGTGACGCTCAGGTCGAGATGCGGTAGAAGAAGGCTTACCGTCGAAGAAACAGGCCCGACACCGGCTCAAACCGCCAAGTTCACTCCGATGTCGAGCCCTACACGCGCATGGGGCACGGGTGCCGGACCAGTATGGCACGGCCCATCAGTCCCGTCGATAGCGTTTCGGCATTGACGGGGATTGCCGATGCCGGCCACCGGCCGCCTTTTTGTGTGCGCCCGCTGCCGGGCGCAGGTCATCGTTTGCCGCCGTTGCGACCGCGGTCAGATCTACTGCGACGGCGACTGCTCTGAGGTCGCGCGTCAAGCCAGCATGCGCGAAGCTGGCCAGCGCTATCAGCGCAGTCGTCACGGCCGCTTTGCGCACGCCGAACGGATGCGCCGCTATCGCAGCCGCCAGAATAAAGTGACGCATCACGGTTCCGCTGTGCCTGCCACCGATGCTCTACTGGCACCGACTTCGACGACGTCGGCGGCAAGAGCAGCGGTCCCCGCCACCGCCCCATCTGCGCCTGAGCATTGTCATTTCTGTCACTGCGTCTGTCCGGCCTTTGTGCGCATCGGGCCACTACGCCGTCGGGTCTTCCGTGATGTTCGTACTGCTACTTACTGCACAGGAAGTGACCCATGACCATCGAAGTTGAACTGGAGGCGCAGATCCTGCGCTACTACCACGTCGAGAAGTGGCGCTGCGGCACCATCGCACGACAGTTGCACGTGCACCGTGGCACGGTCCAGCGCGTGCTGGCGCAGGCCGGTCTACCCCGCGTCGGCGGGATGCTCAGACCTTCGCAGATCGATGCCTACCTGCCGTTTATCCTTGACACGCTCAGGAGGTTTCCTTCGCTCACGGCCAGCCGGCTGTATGCGATGGTCACCGAGCGCGGCTACCGTGGCAACCCTCATCATTTCCGCCACCTGATCGCGGTACACCGTCCGCGTCCTACGCCAGAGGCTTATCTGCGGCTGCGCACCTTGCCCGGAGAGCAGGGCCAGGTTGACTGGGCCCATTTCGATCACCTGCAGATCGGGCGCGCGCGCCGGCCACTGATGGCCTTCGTCATGGTGCTTTCGTGGTCACGGCAGATCTATCTGCGCTTCTTCCTCGATGCGCGCATGGACAGCTTCCTGGCGGGCCACGCCGGCGCGTTCGCGGCGTGGTCCGGATTGCCAAGGATCCTCCTCTACGACAATCTCAGGAGCGCTGTGCTCGAGCGTCAGGGTGATGCGATCCGCTTCAACCCGACGCTTCTGGCGTTCGCCGCTCATCATCGCTTCGAGCCCCGTCCCGTGGCAGTGGCCAGAGGAAACGAGAAGGGACGCGTCGAAAGAGCTATCAGATATGTACGCGAGAGTTTCTTTGCCGCGCGCAAGTTCGCCGATCTCGACGATCTGAACATCCAGGCCGCGCAATGGTGCGCGGGCATGGCGGCCGATCGTCCCTGCCGGGAAGAGCCCACGATCACGGTGCGCGAAGCGTTCGCCCGCGAGCAGCCCAGCCTGCTTGCGTTGCCGGAGAATCCGTATCCCTGCGAGCTGCAACAGGCCGTGAAGGTCGGCAAGCAGCCTTATGTGCGCTTCGACCTGAATGACTACACGATCCCGCATACCCACGTGCGGCGCGTGCTTACGGTTCGGGCCGATCCCCGGCAGGTGCGCATTCTCGACGGCGCCGATCTGCTTGCGACTCATGTGCGTAGCTACGATCGCGGCGCGCAGATCGAGATTGCCGCGCACATCGACGCCCTCGTTGCACGCAAACGCGAAGCGCGTCACCATCGCGGCCTCGATCATCTCGCCCGCGCAGCGCCGGCCAGTCACACACTCATGCTGCGCGCGGCTGAACGCGGCGCCAATCTGGGCAATATCACTGCCCACCTGCTGCGGCTGCTCGACCGTTATGGTGCAGCCGAACTGCAGGCAGCGATCGAGGAAACGCTCGCCAGCGATGCCGCGCCTCACCAGAATCCGGTGCGTCTGGCGCTGGAGCGTCGGCGCGAGTCGCGCCAGGTACCGCCGCCCGTGATGGTGAACCTGCCCGAGCACGTGCGTAGCAAGGACACGCTGGTGACCCCTCACCGGCTCGACATCTACGACCAGATAACGGGAGGTACAGATGAGCTCGGCTGAGAACCTGCAGCAGCGCGCGAACGCCTTACGCCTGTACGGGCTGCTGGCGCATTGGCCGGAACTTACTGACGCCGACTGGGTTGCGCCGCTGCTGCAGTGGGAAGAAGACGAACGCGCCCGCCGTTCACTCGAGAGGCGCATCCGGGACGCCCATCTGGGCAGCTTCAAACCGCTGTGCGACTTCGACTGGGCCTGGCCCACGCGTTGCGACCGGGGCGCCGTCGAAGAACTGATGTCGCTCGAGTTCGTCAGGGACACCGCCAACGTCGTACTGATCGGCCCGAACGGCGTGGGCAAGTCGACCCTGGCGCTGAACCTCGCATACCAGGCGCTCGTTAGCGGGCACACCGCGCTGTTCACAACCGCTGGCCAGATGCTCGGCGAGCTCGCCGCGCTTGACAGTGACTCGGCGTTACGTCGGCGGCTGCACCGGTACGCCACGCCTGATGTGCTTGTAATTGACGAGGTCGGATATCTGTCCTACTCGAACCGCCACGCCGACCTGCTGTTCGAACTGATTAGCCGCAGATACGGCGCAGCGAGCACCGTGGTCACGACAAACCGGCCGTTCGCAGAATGGTCGGAGGTGTTTCCGAACGCCGCCTGCGTCGTCTCACTGGTTGACCGGCTGGTCCATCGCGCCGAAGTCGTCGCGATCGAAGGCGAGTCCTACCGGGTGAAGGAGGCACGTGAACGTGCCGAGCAGCGCGCAAAGAAACGCAGCGCGGCACGTATGGAGAAGAAGAAATCATGAAGCGCCTTCACCTGCCTTCGGGCAACACTCACGGGCTCGACTTCCTGATCCCGGACAACTGGTCCGCCGATCAGGCGCTCGCCGTCGTCGAACTCATCGACGATCTACGCGAGCGTATTGCCGCGCACTACCAGATTCCGCTCAATGACTTGCTGCACGAACAGCGCGCGCCTCCCGACAATCCTCACCCTCGCGACATCGACGATCCATTCTGATGGCCATCACCCAACAACAGCGGCCCATAACCGCCCCTGTTGTTGACGCTTCTACTCAACTTTGCGCCGCCATCTAATGACGCTTTTACACCGCCGCTAACACCACTTCCTGTTCAACCGATACGGACATCTGTATCTTGCTGGGACCCCGACATTTCAGAATGGCCTCGACAAATAAAATTTCGATTCTGGCGAAGCCGACCGTCGTTAGCGTCGCTACCTGGTTTAATAACGCAACAAACCCGTGAGATTAGCGGCGTCGGTGAAATTAACTTGCATCGAAGCGCATCACGGTTGTCAGTTTTTTCTTGTCACTCAGCGCCCATGCGATCTCACCCCGACCGCGATAACGAGGATAAGCTTGATAACGAGGATATCCCGGAGTATCCTTTCCTTACGGGCAGTACGCCTACAGATCATGCGGAGGAGGTATGTCTTCGGTCGGTTATGTCGAGGTGGCACGGAAGGGCGACCTTCCGGTAATCGAATTTGGTCAACTTGACGACGCAGAGGCGCTGGTCGACGTCTCCAACGACGGGGCACGCCTTAGAGTCTTTTTCTCTCGCCTCGTCGAGAGTCAAACTGCTCTAGCAGCAAACTTCTCGTCTTTTGTGGAGAGCTTCGCCCTCGTGAAGCAAATGGCGCGTCCTGATTCGGCTCTTAGGGAACAGATCGCCGACTTGGCAGTGAACCGGGTTTCCGGCGAATGGATTTTTTTTGAAGCCAAAAACGCCACCGGAGCCGTCCAACAATTGCCGGTGCATTCGTGGCGAGATTTGGCCCGATCGTTTGGGAGCGTGGGCAGGGTGTTTGCAGTTGAGGGCGAGCTCAGCGATGTGCTCTACCTACTGGATTCGATTCGTGAGCAGGATCGCCCGCAGGTACCAATCTCGGAAGACGCATCGTCGGCGAAGTCACACCAAGCCGCGATTGATTTCCGGAACAAGCTTTTGGCAAAGCGCTGGCCGGATGGCAAGCGCGTCGCGGAAATGGCCGGCGTTTCGGTCGGCAAAAACCCGGCGCAATACGCGGCTCGACTGCGTTCGAACGGCGCCCTACTGGGCGTCTGGGACGCACCGGAGCGGACTTACCGGCATCCTGACATACAGTTCGACGCTCATGGCCAAGTCCGCCCGGAAGTTGCGGAGTTGCTCGCGGTGTTGCCGGGAGCCGACGACGATAAAGGCGGCTGGCGTCGTGCGTTCTGGCTCTATTCTCCTCACGCGCAGCTCGGAAACGAAGCGCCCGCAGCAGTGTTCCCGAGCGACGCGAAGCGGGTGATTGAAGTCGCAAAGCAAGAGTTCCATGGAGACAACGATGCCCGGTGGTGACGGTGACGTGCTTCATCGAGTCCACGTTGGCTACCTACCGGCTGGAGGTTCTTATTGGCACGTCTGTCCGGGCCACTATGCGGCGACATCGCCCAATCCACGATCGGAAGCACGGTTGGCGTGGCGCGATGGCGCCCACAGCATGTTCTACGCGGGGGACACGCCCGCAGCCGCGCTCTGGGAGACAGTATTGCGGGATGCCGCTGTCCGGCAAGGCTCTGTCTACACTGACCCCAGCCATCTAGAGGGGATGGTGCTCGCACGGCTGACCCTCTCGGTGAGCGTGCCCCTCATCGACCTAAGGGCGCCGTACCGCCGAGAGATAGTCGACCCGAATTCCTTACTCGACTCTAGGTGGGAGCAGTGGTTGAGACAGCCCGAGCATCAGGCGACTCACCAGGTCACCGAGCGCGTGATGCGCCAACTGGCGGCAGCTGGCCATCAGAAGGGCGCGGCACTAAGATGGCATTCGCGGCAGGGTGGTGCTGACAGTGTGGTGCTGCTTTTTGCGCCGCCTATGACTGCCTCGTGGTGGGAATGCGAAGACTCCGAAATTGTCCGGCTCGATTCCGTTGCCGGCGAATCCAGTATTCGTCGGGCGCTGGCGACACAAGGCTTGTCCTGGCTCAGCGCGCCGGCCGGGCCTGCGTTCGATCCGCCGCCGACCCCAACGGGATCTTAAGAGGCTCGCATTTCTGGCAAATTGAACCACCTTGGCACTGAGCCGGATCGCAGCTGGCAACGGCCGCTCTCGAGTCTCACGCACGCAAGACTGCGACCCTACGAAAGTTGAAGGTGGTAGCGGTGCGCGTTGATCCGCAGATCGAGCACAGACTGCGGCTGCTTGCAGAGACAACGGGCCGCAGGCAGTCGTTTTTCCTGCAGCAGTCATCGAGCGGGGCATCGACGCGATGGAGGAAACGTGGCTGCCCGCGGCGACGCTTGCCAAGATCCGTCGCGGCGATTTTCCGGAGTTGCAGCAGAGCGGCTCGACGCCCGATCTCTTTGGTGACTGATGCGTTTCCGTCGGCTGCGGCCGGCTCCGCACGCAGATCGGCCCATCGCGCGATCAACGTTGGATCGCGGGTCAGAAACAGCGGGCGGTTCGTCCGTCCAACGACATGCGCGCCGTTTCATTGCGTTTCAAAGACTCGCGGGTCTTCGTCCTCGCGCGTGGCACACGGCGCAAACGCATCGACGATCCCGTCAGGCGTCCGCCACATCATGCGGTAAAGCAGCTTCCTGCACCGGTGCGATAGCTGGCTCATCACGACTCATCGCGCTTTGCGGCGCGCTCTCGTGCGAGCTCGCCGCGCCTTGACATTGGATGGCGAACCGTACGATAGGCCACAGATTCATTCTCGCCGTGCCGCCCATGATTTGCTCCGCCCTTCCCTGCGCCTGTCTGTCGCTGTGACCCCTTTCCCCTGGGAGCCGGTTTTGGCGAAGCGGCAGCTTCGCGTATGATCGGGATGGCGCGCTTTCAGTATATACATTTATGGATGCAGAACTCTGGCGGTCTGACCCGGAAACGGCTTATGGCGAATGGCAACGCGCCGAGGCTACTGGCGCGGATCGGCGCACGTTCGCGGAGCGCTCAATCGTCCAGCACCGTTCGATGTTCGCCCGCTTCTACCGGTACCTCACAGGTCACGGCGTCACGCTGATGGAGTTCGGCACTGACCACATCGAGGGCTTCTTTGCCGATCTGGATCGCGACTGCGCGCCGGGCACGTCGACGCGTCTGCGATACCTGAAACTGATGGACCGGCTGTCGCGCCATCTGACGCTACTCGGCCTGCGCACCGATAACCCCGCCGCCGCCCTGCTGCCCCGCGAGCACTGGCCAGAGGACGAGCCCATGCCGGTGTTCCTGTGGCCCGGCGAAGATTTGCGACTACAGCATCTTTGCCGCATCACGGACTTCGAGTCGTTCAAGGAGATGCGCAACCGCGCGATCGTTGCGCTGCTGCTCGGCAGCGGCATCAGCGCAGCCGAGCTAGTCGCGCTCACAGTCGACGACCTCGACGTGGGCGCGCGAGCCAGCGTGTTCGTCCGGAAACGCGGGCCGCGCATTGCGCGCCGCGTCCCCATCGACCCGTTCGCCGTTGACCTTCTACGCGCGTACGCGAAGGCGCGCGCCGGACTTCCGGCAAGCGATGGGCTGCTGTTCATGGCGACGGCTGGCGGGAAGCCGATGAAGCCTGTCACCCTTGGACAGTGCGTGCGCGGCGCGCTGCACGCGATTGACGCGGCGGCCGCCGACGAGAGCCCACGGCTACTGCGCAACACCTATGGACGCAGGCACCTGCTGGAGGGCAAAACCAACGAACAGGTGAGCAACCTGCTGGGGCTGTCGAGCCACCGAACCGCCACACGGTTACGCGAAACGATCACCGAGTCCGGCAAGCCTGACGCCCAGCAGGTGCAGGACGGCACGCACGCGGCCTGACTGCTCGCCCGATCGCTCGCGGCGCTGCCTTGACTTTGTGCAGCGCCGCGTAGCCTGGTAAGTGAACCGTACACGGGGTACGGCTACACTCCCGAGGCAACAGCCATGATCTACAGAAGCCCGTTCAGGGACATCATCTATCCGGCAAGGAACCGCGAACCGCGCGTCACACGCTATCGCATCGTGCTTGCGAAGAACGCCAGACTGGTCCGCGCGATCGTTCACCTGATGGTGGAAGAACCCGAGCAGCCCCAGCCGACCGACAGCACCGCGCTCGACGTCATCCTGAACAGGATCATCGAGGCGGAACTGGCCGGTGTGCGCCACGACTGCATCCGGCTGGTCGTCCAAGCGGCCGGGCAGATGACCGACTATCCGATCGTCTACAACGCACTGGACGTCGTGCGCCCCGGCAACGTCACGAAGCGGCCGGCGACGACGACCGATCAACCCATCCATATCCGTTCGCTCGATGTCGTCGGCGGATCGGTCGCCTTCTACGTCGATCGCGAGGGCGGCAAACCAGTCAGCGCCGGTGTCGCGGGGATGTTTGGATGAGTGCACCGCGCCCCCGCTATGCCGTTGGTCGGTGGGAATCCCTGTGGGCGAGTCATCCCTATATGTCCCACCGGATACTCATCGACCTCCCGTCCCGTAAAGTTATCGCCGGGGAGCACCGTTACTACAAGGAATGGCACAGCATGAGCCTGCGCGACCTTGAGTACATGCAACAGATACTGGACGAGACCTATCACGACATCTTTGACGAGCCGCAGGAGTACGACTTCGCGCTGATTGATGAGCCGCCGTGTTGGGCCGTGCAGCCGTGGCCGAGGGTTGCGGCGCTGACCGATGACGATGACCAAGACGATCAAGCGGGCGTTGACGATGTGTAATTACGGTCGGCGCCAGCGGGACGAAAACCTTCAACGAGGACATGAATTGACAAACAACGATACCCCACTGCAATTTACTGGGACCCGGGACGACCTGTTCACCTTCGCCCACGGCGAGATCTTGGGCACCATGTATCCGTCCCGCGACAAGATCGGGCTGGACGAATGGGTCTGGCGTCTTTCGAAGACAGTCATCAATCGCGTGCGTGATGACGACGGTGAATTGCTGGAGGTGAAGGCCGAGACGGTCATCATCAGTGAGGGCTATGCGAGCACGGCTGCCGACGCTGCATACGACATGCGCGCCTGTCTGCATCGACAGATTGAGAAAGCTGGCCAGAGCGCGTAGCAGGTCCTGGCAGGCCATGTAGGTG